>NZ_CP123620.1:0-305579 GCF_029873215.1 Nocardioides sp. BP30
CGGGTGTCGGGATCCTCGACGCCTGTCACGAGCACGCTGGCGTCCGGGAACGCCTCCTTGAACTCCGCGATGAACGGGATCGACCCGCCCACGCCCATGTCGATCGGCGCGACACCGTCCCAGGCCTCGGTGAAGGCCGCACGCGCAGCCTCGTACGCCGGACCGGTCGCCTCGAGCACCGTCGGCTCGCCGGTGTCGACGACAGTGGTGGCGAGCTCCGCACCCCACGGCACGTGCTTCTCGAGGTGTGCCCGGAGCCGGGCCACGGCGTTCTCACCGGTGTCGCCGGGGGCGAGTCGGATGGTGACCTTGGCCCGTGCGACGGGCGTCAGCGTGTTGGAGGCCCCGTCGACCTTGGGCGCGTCGATGCCGGTGACGGTCACGGCCGGGCGCGTCCACAGCCGCTCGACGGCCGACCCGCTGCCGATCCACCGGGTGCCGGCAGCGGCGCCGGACTCGGCGCGGAGCCGCTCCTCGGGGTAGTCGACGTCCGCGGCGGGCCCGCTCACGAGCCCCTCGACGGCGCAGGAGCCGTCCTCGGTCCACATGCTGCTCAGCAGGCGGGTCAGCGCCATGATCGCGTCCGGGACCAGGCCGCCCCACATGCCGGAGTGGACCGCGTGGGTGAGGGTGCGCACCTCCACGTCGACGCGGATCAGACCCCGCAGCGAGGTGGTCAGCGCCGGGACCCCGATGTCCCAGTTGCCCGAGTCGCCGATGATGATCACGTCGGCCTTGAGCCGGTCCTGGTGCTTCTCCAACAGCTCGGGCAGCGTGGCGGAGGCGACCTCCTCCTCGCCCTCGATGAAGAGCCGCAGCGTGACCGGGAGGCTCTCACCCAGCGCGCGCACGGCGCCCAGGTGCATGGCGATGCCCGCCTTGTCGTCGGCCGCACCGCGGCCGTAGAGCCGGTCGCCGCGCACCGTCGGCTCGAACGGGGCGCTCTCCCAGTCGGCCGGGTCGTTCTCGGGCTGCACGTCGTGGTGGGCGTAGAGCAGCACCACCGGCGCCCCCTCGGGACCGCGCTTCTCGCCGACGACCGCCGGCGGCGCGCCGTCGTACGCCCGGACGATCTCGGCCGCGAAGCCCTCGGCGGCGAACAGGTCGCGGGTCTTCTCCGCGCTCCGCTCGACCTCGCTCAGGCGCGCCGGGTCGGCACTGACGGACTGGATCCGCACCAGGTCCTCGAGGTCGTCGAGGAGCGCCGGCATCAGGTCGTGGACGGTCGACTTCAGGTCGGTCATACGCCTCACCCTAAGCCGTTCGGGGCCGCCCTACAGCGGCAGGTACGGCGCCAGGTCGGCCCGTTCGCCGCTGGCGCTGATCCGGCCCTGCGCCACCGCCTCGGCGAAGGACAGGTCGGCGGTCGCCAGGCCGATCCAGGTCAGCGCATCGGTCTCGATGACCGCCGGGGGCGTGCCCCGGGTGTGGCGCACGCCCTCGACGCACTGGATCGCGGCGAAGGGCGGCACCCTCACCTCGACGCTGCGGCCGGGAGCCTTCGACTCGAGCAGCGCCAGATAGTGCTTGGTCAGCAGCTTCAGGTCGGCCCGCGCAGGCGCATCGCCGGTGCTCGCGGCGGCGGCGATGCGGCTGCGGGCCGCCCTCACCTCCTCGGGCGGGGCAGGCTTGAGCCGGGCGGGCATCAGACATCCTCCGGATAGGGCTGGACGAGCTGGTAGACCGAGTACGTCACCCGGCCGTCGTCGTGGCCCAGGGTGCGGGCGCGCCACCGCGTGTGCAGCTCCTCGACCTCGTGGGCGAACTCGACGAGCTCCTCGGGGTCGAACCGCAGCGAGGCGTTGAAGACCCACTTTTCCGCGGCGGGGTCGTCCGGCTCCACCGAGCGGTCGACGAGCTGGTAGCCCCAGGCGCGGGCGCTACGGCGGTAGACCTCCAGGGCGGCGTCACCACCCGGCTGGGCGAGCATGTCCTCGCTGCGGAAGGAGATGCCGTCGTCGGAGGCCATCTTCCAGACCCGGTCGCGGCGGTCGCGGGCCTGGTCGGGCGCCTCCTCCACGATGCCGTACTTGGCCAGCTGGCGCAGGTGGAAGCTGGCCTGGTTGGCCGGGATGTCGAGCGTGCGGGCCACATCGGCCGCCCGCAGGGCACCGCCGGCGTGGAGCTCGGCGAGGATGCGCCGGCGGACGGGGTGGGCGATCGCGCGCAGGATCCGGGGATCGTCGTACTGGACCACGTATCCACCCTACCCAAATTACGCACGCACCATTGCGCACCTATCGTTGCGCAACATATGGTGCGAATATGTCCTCGACCCGACCTCGGCGTTGGCGCTCCCTCGCCCGCAACCGCGACTTCACCGTCCTGTGGGTCGGGCAGACGATCTCCGACCTGGGCTCCCAGGTCAGCGCGTTCGTCTACCCGCTGCTCGGCTTCGCGCTGACCGGATCGGCGATGTGGGCGGCGAGCATCGAGGCGGCCTACCTGCTCGGGATGGTGGTGACCCTGCTACCCGCCGGGCTGCTCGCCGATCGCTGTCATCGCCTGCGTCTCATGCGACTCTCCTCCGCGCTCGGCGCCCTGCTCTACCTCTCGCTGGTCCTGGCCGGTGCCTGCGGCGTGCTCACCATCGGGCACCTGCTCGTCGTCGCGCTGGCCACCGGCGTGGTCGGCGGGCTGTTCTCGCCGGCGGAGACAGCGGCGATCGGAGACGTCGTGGCCGCCGACGACATGCCGACCGCGATGGCGCAGCAGCAAGGACGCAAGCACGTCGCCGGCCTGATCGGCGCACCGCTCGGCGGGCTGCTGTTCGGGCTCAGCCGGTGGGTGCCGTTCCTCTTCGACGCAGTCTCCTACGCTGTGGCCTGGGTCGGCCTCGGCAGGATCCGCACCGACCTGGCGGCTCGCCCCGGGCCGCGCGCCCGCCCGATCCGCGACCTGCGGGACGGCCTGCGCTTCACCTGGCGGCAGCCCTTCCTGCGGGTCCTGCTGCTCTGGTCACCACTGGTGAACCTCACCGTGAACGCGCTGCTCCTCGTCGCGATCCTGCGGCTGGTGCGGGGCGGCACCGCGCCCGTCGCCATCGCGCTCATCGACGTCGTCGGCGGCCTGTGCGGCATCGCCGGGGCCGTGGTCGCACCGTGGTTGATCGATCGGCTGCCCACCGGCCGCCTCACCCTGCTCGCAGCGTGGACCATGCTGCCGCTGATGGTGCCGATGGCGTTCTGGAGCGGACCCGGAGTGGTCGCCGCCGGGCTGGGCGCGATCCTGCTGCTCAACCCGGCCGGCAACGCCGGGGCCGGTTCGTATCGGATGGCGATCACCCCGGCACCCCTGGTCGGCCGGGTCCAGGCCGCGATGCAGTTCACCTCGCTGGTGCCGATGCCGCTGGCGCCGGTCCTGGCCGGTGGACTGCTGGGCTGGCTGGGCGGTCGCGGAGCGATCCTGGCCCTGGCCGTGCTCAGCGGGCTGATCGCGTTGATCCCCAGCCTCTCGCGGTCGGTGCGATCGGTCCCCCGGCCGGGCAGCTGGCTGACCGCAGCCTGAGGTCGGCCCGGTCAGCCCAGGGCGGCGGGCAGCGTGGCGCGCCAGGCGGCGGTGAGCTCGTCGAGACCGATCTCGATGCGGCCCGCGGCCGTGTCGACGACGTACGACGATCCGCCGGTCTCGCCCAGCTCCGTCACCGCCACGCCGTGCTCGGCCGCCAACGCGGCCAGCGTGCCGGCGCGCTCGGCCGGCACCGTGACCAGCACCCGCGCGGTCGACTCCGAGAACAGCGCCACGAACGGATCGCCCCCGACCGTCACCGAGACGCCGATGCCCGACGTCATCGCCGGCTCGGCCAACGCCTGCATGAGGCCGCCGTCGGAGAGGTCGTGGGCCGAGGAGGCGACGCCGACCAGGTCGTGCAGCAACTCGGCGAGCGCCTTCTCCGCAGCCAGGTCGACCCGCGGCGGCAGGCCGCCGAGATGGCCGTGCACGACGTGGGCCCACTCCGAGCCGGACAGCTCCTCACGGGTCTCACCGAGCAGGAAGACACGCTCTCCCGCCGCCTGGAACCTCGACGGCGTCCGCGTGGTGACGTCCTCGATCACGCCCAGCACCGCCACGACAGGGGTGGGGTTGATCGCCACGTCGCCGGTCTGGTTGTAGAGCGAGACGTTGCCGCCGGTGACCGGGATGCCGAGCTCGAGGCAGGCGTCCTTGAGACCGCGGCAGGCCTCGGCGAACTGCCACATCACCGCCGGATCCTCGGGCGAGCCGAAGTTGAGGCAGTCCGAGATCGCCAGCGGCACCGCTCCGCCGGTGGCGACGTTGCGGTAGGACTCCGCGAGGGCGAGCTGCGCGCCGGCGTAGGGGTCGAGCTTGGCGAACCGGCCGTTGCAGTCGGTGGAGACCGAGACGCCGAGGTTGGTGGACTCGTCGACCCGGATCATCCCGGAGTCGGACGGCTGGGCGAGCGCGGTGTTCCCGCGCACGTAGCGGTCGTACTGGTCGGTGATCCAGGACTTGTCGCAGAGGTTGTCCGAGGCGACCAGCGTCAGCACCGTCGCGCGCAGCTCGTCCGCCGACGCGGGTCGCGCGAGCGCCTCGGCGCCGTCGGCCTGGAGGGCGTCCTGCCACTCCGGGCGCGCCAGTGGGCGCTCGTAGACAGGACCCTCGTGGGCGACGGTGCGCGGGTCGACGTCGACGATGGTCTCGCCCTTCCAGTCGATGACCAGCCGACCGTTGCCGGTCACCGTCCCGATGGTGGCCGCCTCGACGTCCCACTTCGCGCAGATCTCGTAGAACCGCGCCTCGTCCTCGGGAGCGATGACGGCCATCATCCGCTCCTGCGACTCGCTCATGAGGATCTCCTCGGGAGCGAGCGTGGAGTCGCGCAGCGGGACGGCCGTCAGCTCGACGTGCATGCCACCGTCGCCGGCCGCGGCCAGCTCGGAGGTGGCGCACGAGATGCCGGCCGCACCGAAGTCCTGGATCCCGCGCACGATGCCCGAGGCGAACAGCTCCAGGGTGCACTCGATCAGCAGCTTCTCCATGAACGGGTCACCGACCTGGACGCTCGGCCGCTTGGCCGGTCCGTCCTCGTCGAACTCCACCGACGCCAGGATCGAGGCACCGCCGATGCCGTCACCGCCCGTGCGGGCGCCGTACATGATGACCAGGTTGCCCGCGCCCGAGGCCTTGGCCAGGTGCAGGTCCTCGTGCTTGAGGACGCCGATCGCCAGCGCGTTGACCAGCGGGTTGCCGAGGTAGGAGGCGTCGAAGACTGCCTCGCCGCCGATGTTGGGCAGGCCGAGGCAGTTGCCGTAGCCGCCGACGCCGGCCACGATCCCCGGCAGCACGCGGTGGGTGTCGGGCTCGGCGAGCGGGCCGAAGCGGAGCGGGTCCATCACCGCCACCGGCCGTGCGCCCATCGCGAGGATGTCGCGGACGATGCCGCCCACCCCCGTCGCAGCGCCCTGGTAGGGCTCGACGTACGACGGGTGGTTGTGCGACTCCACCTTGAAGGTGACCGCATACCCCTGCCCGACGTCGAGCACGCCGGCGTTCTCGCCGATGCCGGCGAGCATCTTGCCCGCCGGCGTCTCCTGCGGGATCTCACCGAACTGGCGCAGGTGCACCTTGGAGGACTTGTAGGAGCAGTGCTCGCTCCACATCACCGAGTACATCGCGAGCTCGGCGCCGGTGGGACGGCGCCCGAGGATGCGCCTGATCTCGGCGTACTCGTCCTCCTTCAGCCCGAGCTCGGCCCACGGCTGGGACCGATCGGGGTCGGAGGCGGCATGGGTGACGGTGTCGAGGACCTCAGGCACACCCGAAGGCTACCGGTCCCGGCCGCTCACCCGTGACTCCGCGGACACCGATGGAACACCGATGGAACACCGATGGCGAACGCCTGCGGCGTGGCACGAGGTCGCGCCGCGCCGCAGGCGTCGCCCAGGCACTAGCTGCGCCGGCGTCGGAGCAGCAGGGCACCCGCCAGGACCAGCAGGGCACCGAGGGGAGCCAACCACCACAGCGGTCCGCCGGTGTTCGGCAGGCCGCCGGACCCGGAGGCCGTCGACGCGCTCTGCGAGGGCGCCGTGACCTTGGCCGACGAGGTCGAGCCGCCCGAGCCGTCCGAGCCGGGCCGCGAGGAGTCGCTCGCGCTGCCGCCTCCGCCGCTCACCGTCGCGACGTTGTGGATCACCGCACCCGGCTTCGCGTCCAGCGTCGTCACCACCCGGACCGTGCTCGCGGCGCCGGAGGCCAGCGGGCTGGTGCGGGTGCACGTGATGCGCTGTCCGACCACGCCGCAGTCCCAGCCCGGACCGTGGGCGCTGACGTAGTGCAGCGCCGAGGGCAGCTTGTCGACCACTGTCGCCGCCGCCACCGTCGCGCTCGGGCCGGCGTTGGTGACGGCGATGTCCCAACCGACGCTCGAGCCGTGCTGGAACGCCACCTTCTTCTTCACCACGAGGTCGACGGTCGGCGTGACGTGGGCGGGATCGTCGCTGGCGTTGTTGCTCACCCGCAGGTCGGCGCTCCTCGAGCTCACCGTGGCGACGTTCGTCAGGGACGGGTAGGCCTTGGGGCCCACCGTCACGACGAGGTCGATGGCGCTGGTGGCACCGTCGTCGAGGCCGGCGCGCTGGCAGACCATCGCTCCCGCGACGGCCTTGCAGGACCAACCGGGACCCGTGGCCGCGACATAGGTCAGGCCGGCCGGCAACGGGTCGGTCACGGTGACGGTGTCGGGAGCGTCCGTCGGCCCGGCGTTGTGCACGGTGAGGGTGTAGTGCGTCTCCTCGCCGACGACGAGCGGACCGGTGTGGGTCTTGACCAGGCTCAGGTCCGCGCGGGGGTCGACCTCGAGGGTGTCGGCGGAGGTGTTGTCCTCCGGGTCACCGTCCGGCGTCTGGGTCGTCACGCTCGCCACGTTCGTCACGCCGGGGTACGCCGTGGCGTCCACCGTCGCCGTGACGGCGATGGGCGCCGCGTCGGTGTCGGCCGCGAGCGGGCCTGCGAGGTCACATCCGAGCGTGCGATCGCCGTCGTCGTACGTGCACGTCCAGTCGGGTCCGCCGTCGGCCGACACGAACGTGAGGCCGGCGGGGAGCGGGTCGCTCACCACGACCGCGCGCGCCGTCGAGGGGCCGGCGTTGTGCACCGCGAGGGTGAACGTGACGGCTCCGCCGATCTCGCCCGTCCCGGTGTGGCTCTTGACGATGGAGACGTCCGCCCCGCGGCTGATGCTGACAGTGGCGTCATCGTCGTTGTCGGAGAGGTCCGGATCGGTCGTCGAGGAGCTCACCGAGGCGGAGTTCGTCGCCGCCGCGTTGGCGTCGAGGTCGGCATCGACGTGGACGAGCATCGTCAGCGTCGTGGCGGCGGTGCCGCTCACCAGCGGGCCCGCGAGCGTGCAGGTCACCACCTGGCCGGCGGCCGAGCAGGCCCAGCCACCGTCGGCGCTGAGGTAGCTCGTCCCGTCCGGAAGCGTGTCGGTCACCGTGATCGGCCCCTGCGCGTCGGACGGGCCGAGGTTGCGCACGTCGAGGGTGTAGGACGTGTCGGTCCCGGCCACGACGTCGTCGGCGCCGACGTGCTTCTTGACCAACGCGAGGTCGGCCTCGGCCACGACGTCGACATCGGCCTTCGCGGTGTCGTCGGCGGGGTCGTCGCCGTCGGTGGTGGTGGTGACCGAGGCGTGGTTGGTGAGCGTCGTGCCGTCCGCCACGCCGCTGTTCACGCGGACCTCGACCGTGACGGACCGGCTGGCGCCGGCCGGCAGGGTGGCGAGGGTGCAGGCCAGCGTCGTGGTGTCGCACGTCCAGCCGGTGCCGTCGAGGTCGACGATCGTCATCCCGGCGGGGAGCGCGTCGGTGATGGTGACGTCGTCGGCGTCCGAGGTGCCGCTGTTGTGGGCCGTCACCTTGAAGGTCGTCGTCCCGCCGGCCCGCACGGGATCGGCGCCAGTGACGGTCTTCGTCAGGTCGATCTCGGCGCTGTCGACCACCGGCGTCGGGTCGGTGGTGCTGTCGTTGGTCGGGTTCTGGTCCTCAGGACCCGAGACGCTCGCCGTGTTGACGAGCGTCGCCGGCCCGGCCGAGGGGTCGACCCTGGCCACGACCGTGACGGTGAAGCTGTCCCCGACGGCGAGATCGTGGCCGTAGACGTACGTCGCGGACGCGTCGTCGGCCGCGCAGCTGCCCGCGCCCGAGACGCTGACACAGGTCAGACCGTCGGGCAGCGTGTCCGTGACGGTCACGTCCCCGTCGGCGCTGTTGTGCGCCGACGGCCCGTGGTTGGTCACCGTGAGCGTGTAGGTCACGTCCTCGCCGGCCACCACGTCACCGCTGGGGTGGGACTTGGCGATCGACAGGTCGGCGTTCACGTCACCGACGCCGAGGTCGTCGGTGTCGCTGTTGTTGGCCGTCACCGGGTCGGGTGTGCTCGAGTCGACGGCGGCGGTGTTCGCGATGTCACCGCGGTGGTCGGTCGCCACCTCGACCTGGATCCGGACCGCGACGTCCCCGGCGTGCGCGCCTGGGCTCGCCGCCAGCGGATCGGCGAGGTCGCAGGTGACGTCCTGGCCGCTCGCCGAGCAGCTCCAGTCACCATCGACGGAGGTGAAGCCGACGTAGCTCAGGTAGCTCGGCAGCGTGTCGGAGACCTCGACGGCGCGAGCGTCCGACGGTCCCTCGTTGTGCACCGTCAGCAGGTACGACGGCTGCTTGCCGGCGACGAAGTCGGCGTCGTCGACCCGCGACTTGTCGATCGAGAGGTCGGCGGACGCCGCGGGCGTGGTGGTGACCGACGAGTCGTCGTTGCCGTGGTCGGGGTCGGTGGTGCCGCCGTGGTCGTCGCCGGTCACGGTGGCGGTGTTGAGCACGTCGGTGGTGCGCGCGGAGTCGACGTGCACGACCACCGTGATCTGGTCGACGGAGCCGACCGGGAGGTCGTCGCTGCGGTCACAGGCGATGGTCCCGGTGGAGCCCACCGCGGGCGTGGTGCAGGTCCAGTCCGAACCGGACGCCGAGACGAACGTCGTACCGGCCGGGATCGCGTCGCTGACCTCGAGCGCACCCCGGTGCACGGACGGGCCGTCGTTGGCGACGTCGAGGGTGTAGGTCGCGTCGGATCCGGGGACGAGCGCTCCGGAGAGGCTCTTGACGACCGTCATGTCGGCGGCCGTGGTGACGATGACGTCGCTGGTGTCCTCGTTGTTCCCGAGAGCGGGGTCGTAGGTGCTGTCGGCGACCGTCGCGGTGTTGCTCAGCTGGGTGTCCTCGGCAGTCGCCGCCTGCACGTGACCGGTCACGGTGATCGCGGGGAACGCGCTCCCCTTCGCCAGGGTGTCGGCCGTGCTCGTCCGGTGACAGGTGACCGTGCCGGAGGTCGTGGAGCAGGTCCACCCGGTGCCGCCCGCGGAGATCGCCGTCAGCGTCGGGGGCATCGGGTCGGTGACGATGAAGGGGCCGACCGCGGTGTCGGGGCCAGCGGTGTTCCTCACCGTCAGCGTCCAGCTGGTGTCCGCCCCCGCCGTGGTGGTGCCGACCGCCGCCTTGGCGATCGTCACGTCGGCGGAGTCGACGTGCACCGTCGCGGTGGCGTCCGAGCCGTTGTAGGGATGGCCGTCCTTGTCGGCGGTGCGGCCGTTCTTGTCCTGGGCCGTGACCGACGCGGTGTTGGTGTGGTTCACCGTGTGACCGACGCCCGGGCTGGACGTCACGCTCGCGCCCGGCGTCGCCGAGTAGGTGATGACGACGGTGTCACCGCTGGTGGGCAGGTCGGCGAGGTCCGTCCAGGTCAGCGTCTGGCCGCTGATCGAAGGGTCGACCTGGTGAACCGTCCCGCCGCGCACCGAGATCTGCGCCGAGTGGGCGTCGTAGGTCCAGTTCGCGGGCAGGACGTCGGCAGCGGCGACGTGGTAGGCCTCGCTGCTGCCGTCGCTGGTGATGGTGAGCTGGAAGGTCTTCGCGGTGCCGATGTAGGCCAGCCCGTTGCCGACCACTGTCTTGGCGATGCTCACGTGCGGCAGTGCCGCCCGGACCGCCGCCGTGTCCGACGGGCCGTGGTAGACCCGGCCGCCGAGGCTCGCGCAGGTGTCGGGTGCGGTGAAGGCGATCGAGCAGTAGCTCGCGACCGTCGCGGTGTTGGTGAGCACGGCACTCGGGGTCGGTACGGCGAGGCTCGCGTCGTAGCTGAGCGACACCGAGCCGCTCTTCGCCAGCGAGGCGATGGTCCAGGTGATCGTCCCGCCACCGGTCGACGGGTCGGCGCCGCTGATGCTGCCGCCGCCGCTGATCGTGCTCGCGTCGACGACGACACCGGTCGGCACGGCGTCGGTGATCGTCACCTGGTGCGCCGTGGAGGCGTAGGCGGTGTTCGCGTTGCTGACCTCGAGGGTGTAGGTGAACGTCTGCCCCGGGTCCGGCGTGGTGTCGGAGACCGCCTTGGTGATCGAGACGTCCGGCTCGGTCACGTGGTCGGTCACGGAGGCGGGTGCGGCCGTCGTGTCGGGCGAGGTGCCCACGTCGGTCGGGTCGGCCTTGTTCGACAGGTCCCAGCCGAGCACGGCGTCGTTGGTCAGCTGGTCGCTGGCCGCCAGCCCGGCCGCGTCCTGGACCGGCACGGTGTAGGTCAGCGCGATCGTGCGGGCTGAGGGGTCGGCCGTCAGGTCGCCCAGCGACCAGCCGACGACCTGACCCGACCGGGTGAGCGCGCTCGGCGAGACGCTGCAGGCGCTCGCGTCGGGGTAGGTGCAGGTGCTCGACGTGAGCTGCACCGCCGAGGCGTCGACGCCGTCGGGGAGCGTGTCGACCAGGGTGGCGTCGTAGTAGTTCACCTGCGCCGGGACGGTGGCGGTCACGGTGAACTCGGCGAGCTGCCCCACCGCGCGCAGCGGCGTGGAGCTCGTCTTGGCCAGGGTGCTGCCGGCGACGGTGACGGAGTCGTCGACGGTGGCCTGGTAGGCACGCTCGATCGCGGTGACAGGCTCCGTACCGTCCGCCAGGTCGCTGCCGGTGAGCACTGCGGTGTTGTCGTAGCTCTGGCCGCCGACGGCGGCCGGGTCGACCACGGCGGTGTAGGTCAGCGTCGTGCCGGTGCCGCCGGGGAGCGAGGGGATGTGCCAGCGCAGCAGTCTCGTCCCGCTCGCGCAGCCGTTGCTGCCGTCACCCGCCGTGACGGGGTCGGTTGTGGTGCCCGCGGGCGTGTCGGTGACGGTGATGGTGGTCAGTCCGGCGGGCACGCAGTCGACGACGAAGGCGTCGTACAGGGTCGGCCGTCCGGAGGTGTTCGACGCGGTGAGCCGGTAGGTGAGGGTCTGGCCCCCGCTCACCTTGCCGCCGGGGGTGTGACTCTTCGTCACCGTCGGGTCGGGCTCCACGACGGTGGCGGTGGTCGACGCCTGCTGGCCGGCGAGGTTGGTGCCGCCGGTAGCGGCGCTCTTGCGGGTGAAGGTGGCGAGATTCTTCAGGGTCACGTCCTGCACGTTGGTCGCCCCGGTGGCGACCCGAGCATGGACCGTGATGGTGAAGACCTGAGCGGACCCGGTCGCATTCTCGTACGTCGCCGGCAGGCTCAGGGTGACGCCGTCGGCCCCGGCGTCGGCCGAGCTGTTGGTGGCGAGCACGACGCCGCCGGGCAGCGCGCCGCCGTCGAGGTCGGCGGCGGCGCTCAGCAGCTCGATGCCGCTCGGCATCGGGTCCGCCACCACGCCCTGGTAGACGGTGGTGTGGGCGGGCACGGTCGCGGTGAGGACGTAGTCGACCTCCTCGCCGATGACGGCCGTCGCATCGGCGTGCGAGCCGTCCTGGTCGATCGCCGTCGTCTGCGTCTTGGTCAGCGCGGTGTTCTGGACCGTGACGGTGTCGACAACCTGCGCCTGCGGGACGTCGCAGGTGGGCGCAGGGTCCGCTCCGCAGGCGGTGAGCAGCGGGTCGGTGTTGCTCGGGTAGTGCGTGATCGGCGTACCGAGGTTGGTGTCGGTCTGGTAGGAGACCACGCCGGTGGTGTTCGGGTAGGCGGTCAGGATCCGCGGGTCGGTGGGGACCGTCATCTTGTAGCTGATCTGCGTCGAGTCGCCCGCGGCCAACGGACCGCTCAGCGTCCAGGCGAGGATGCTCGGGTCGGCGCTCGTCCCTGACCCGGAGCAGCTCGCGGCCGGGGTGTCGGCGCTGATCAGGGAGCAGTCGACGCCGGCCGGCAGCACGTCGCGGACGGCGAGGTCGTGGACCGCGACGTCGTCCTCGTCGGCTGCCGAGCCGGTGTTGCTGACGGTGATCGTGTAGGGCACGACGTCCCCGCCGACGACGCCGGCGAAACCGGTGTGGGTCTTGCCGATCGCGACGGGTGGCGTGGCACCGATGGAGAAGTCGACCTGGTCGCGCAGGAAGCCCACCTGGCCGGCCGTGTCGGTCCAGCTGAGCTTCGCCAGGTTGGCGGTGATGTCGGGCTTCGGCGCGGCGTCGGGCTCGGCGGTGACGATCGCACTGAGCCGCCACTCGAAGACACCGCCCCTGGCGACGAACCGGTCCGGGCTCCCGGCGAGCGTGTCGCCGATGGTCCAGGTCACGCGACCGCCGGTCACGGTGGGCCCGCCGCCGGCGACGGTGACGTCGTCGTCGCCGGTGGCGACGGCGCTGCCCGGCTCGTAGGTCACGTACTCCGGCAGGAAGTCGGTGATGGTGGGGTTCTTGGTCGAGTTGCCGCTGGAGAAGTCGGCCCTCACGGTGAAGCACACCCGGTCGCCGACGCGGAAGCGCAGGGCAGCGTCGTCCTTCGCGGTGGCCGCGTTGGTGGTGTAGTCACCGGATCCGCAGGCGTACGGCGAGGTCTGCTTCATGATCGTCTTCGTCAGACTCGGCCCCGGCGAGCCGATGCTCGCCTCGGAGGCGTCGCGGACGTCGGCGATGGCCACGCCGCCGCCGTCGGGGGCGTTCACCGTGGCCAGCGTCGTGGTCGTGCCCACCAGCGAGACGGTGTTGGTGTAGTCGTCCCCGGAGACCGTCGGCGCCTGGTCGTGTCCGCTGTAGCCGGCGCGCATCAGGACGTCGTAGGTGATCGTCGTCGTGTCCTGGTGGGCCAGGTCGAACGGCGAGAAGGTGACGGTCCAGGTGTTGTCGGCGTTGTGCACGACGGCGTCGACACCCGCGTTCGTGGCGGTGAAGTCACCCGCGCCGGTGGCGCAGGCGGCGGGCGTCCCGACGCTGCGCGGGCACATCCCGTCGGGGATCACGTCCGTCACCACGACGTCGGTGGCGTCGGCGTACTCGCCGGTCTCCACGTCCAGCCGGTACGTCGCGACGCCGTCCTGGGTGAACACGGTCGGCGTGACGCTCTTCTGGATCGCCAGGTCCTCGGCGGTCACGGTGACCGAGCTGGTGTCGCTCACGTCGGTAGGGGTGCCGGCCGCGACCGCACCGGTGTAGCCGCCCGCGACCTCGGCGAGGTTCGTCAGACCGAGCTCACCGTCCTGGGACTGGTCGGCGCTGGCCCGCTCCCGGGTCGAGGGCCCGGTGTTGTTGTCCAGGTTCGCCGCCTGGCCCAGGCTGCCGGGACTCGGCGTGCCGCCGGCGCCGAAGTCCATCGTGTTCTCGCGCTGCGGGATGCCGGCACGGTAGTGCGTCGTCCAGGTCCCGCTCGCCGCGAGGTCGCCGATCCTCCAGGTCACCTGGGTGTAGACGCCCGGGGCCAGCCCCTGCGCGTTGCCGGCTGTCAGCTGCACCGTCTCGACGAGGTCGGGCTCGACGCAGGGCCCTGCGGGCGCCGGGGTGCCGGTCAGCGTGCGACCGCCGTACTCCCGGGCGGTCCCGTTGTCGACGGTCCCGCAACCGAGGAACTCCAGGCCGGCCGGGAGGTAGTCGACCACCGTGTTCTGCCGGGTGGTCCGGAAGTCGTTGTTGGTGACCTTCAGCGTGTACGTCGCGGTGTCGTCGTGGACGCCCCGCATCAGCTCGTGCTCGGGGCTGTCCTCGGACTTGTCGATCCTGACGGCTGTCACGGTGGTCGAGAACGGTGTCGAGGTGGCGGTGTCGGTGTAGGAGGCTGCGACCGGATCGCCGGCGCTGTCGAACTTGGGCAGCGTGCGGGGATCGGTCTGGCCGTAGACGTCACCGCTGTCGGTCAGCGTCGCCCCGACCGGGTACCGGTCAGGGTCCACCGTCACCTTGAACGCGACCGACTGGTCAGCGCCGGCCGGGAGGTCGGAGACGTTGCTCCAGATCAGCACCTGCTGGGTGTCGGGCGCGGTGCCGATCGTGATGATCTGCGGATCGCCGACGCCGGCGGGCTTCGTCGTCGAGCCGGCCACGTAGCTCACGCCCAGCGGCAGCACGTCGCGGAAGGACAGGTTGTACTGCCAGCCCGTGCTGGCGCCGTTGTGGGCGGTCAGCGTGTAGCCGATCGGCGCGTCGACCAGCACCCTGCTGTCGCCCGACGCGGACACCGTCAGGTCCGAGGACGGTGCCGCCGCGACCGGCGAGGCCGGCAGGAAGGCGACGGCTGCCAGCAGCAGCGCGAACGAGACGATCCCATTCCAGGCACGCCGCGGACGCGCGTGATGAACCTGTGACACGAGTGCAACCCCTCACGACGAACCGGCGCAGACGCACGCCGACCCCGCATAGTTGCAGTGCTTGACGGTTCAAGTACGGGAAACGGCGAAATCCCCGCCGTGTGCTGGCGCACACCCACGGGCGCGCGCCGAGGAGCCGGCGCTCAGACGAGCAGGCCGTCCGCGAGCACCTCGAGCATCGGCCGGACGGCGTCGGCGTCGAGGTCGGCGTTGTCGGCCACGGTGGCCACGCCGCCGATCAGGCGGGCCATCTGCAGCGGCTCGACGCTGGTGCGCAGCGCGCCGCCGAGGTGCTCGATCACCCGGCCGTTGGCGTTGGCCAGCACCTGGCACTTGGTCAGGATCGGCGAGTCCGGGTCCCCCAGGGCCGAGGTCAGCTTGGCCGGGTTGCCCTTGTAGGAGCTGATCAGGCCGACGTAGGTCTCGAACCAGCCGAGCAGGACCTCCCGCGGCGAGCCCTCGCGGACCAGCGCCTTGTCGGTGGCCACCTCGACGCTGTCGACCCAGGCCTGCATGACCGCGTCGAGGAGCGCGTCGCGCGTCGGGAAGTGCCGGTAGAGCGTGCCGGCGCCGACGCCGGCCCTCTTCGCGATCTCGTCGAGCGGGGCGTCGTACCCCTTCTCGCGGAAGACCTGCCGCGCCACTTCCACGATCTTGTCGTAGTTGCGCTGAGCGTCTGCTCGCACGGCCTTCCTCCTCTGATCCGGGGTCGCACGACGATAACCCCTTGCTAAGCGGAGACATTCTCCGTATCGTTGAACACGAACCGGAGGAACTCTCCGGGTCAACTGTACCTCGGCCTCTCCGGCCAGAACAGGAGAAACCCACCCATGACCTCGACCGTACTGCCGCGCGCCCACAAGGCGCCCCTGCCCAGCGACCTCCCGCCGAACGCCGGACGCGCCGCCGCGGGCATCTTCATCGTCCTGATCGCCCAGCTGATGCTGGTCCTCGACGCCACCGTGGTGAACGTGGCCCTGCCGCACATCTCGACCGACCTCTCCTTCAGCCCGGCCGGGCTGTCGTGGGTGCTGAACGGCTACACGCTGGCCTTCGGCGGCCTGCTGCTGCTCGGCGGCCGCCTCGGCGACGTCTTCGGCCGCCTCCGGGTCTTCTGGCTGGGCCTGGCCGTCTTCACGCTGTTCTCGCTCGTCGGCGGCCTGGCCCAGTCCGCCGAGATGCTGGTCGTCAGCCGCGCCCTCCAGGGCGTGGGCGCCGCCATCGCTGCACCCTCGGTGCTCGCCCTGTTGACCACCAGCGCACCCGACGAGGCGGCCCGCAATCGGGCGCTCGGCCTCTTCACCGCCGTCTCGTCGGGCGGGGGCGCCCTCGGCCTCATCCTCGGCGGCATCCTCACCGACCTGATCTCCTGGCGCTGGACGCTGTTCATCAACGTCCCGATCGGGTTGTTCGTCCTGCTGACAGTGCGCCGCTTCGTCACCGAGACGCCGCGCCGCCCGGGTCGCTTCGACATCGTCGGCGCCATCGCCGCCACCGGCGGCGCGGTCTCGGTGGTGTGGGGCCTGATCGGCGCCCCGGACCACGGCTGGGGCTCCGTGCGCACGATCGGAGCACTCGCCCTGGGCGTCGTGCTCATCGCCATCCTGGCGGTGACCGAGCGTCGCGTCGCCCACCCGCTGCTTCGCCCGAGCCTGCTGCGCAGCCACCGGCGGGTCGCCTCGTTGGCGATCATGGCCACCTTCTACGGCGGGATGATGGCGATGTTCTTCCTGATGGTGCAGTTCCTCGAGGACGACCTCGGGTTCTCACCGCTGACGACCGGACTGGCCTTCCTGCCCATGCCCGCGAGCATCTTCACGCTCTCCCGCATCACGCCTCGCCTGGTCGCCCGCTTCGGGCAGCTCCCCCTCATCCTGGTCGGGACGACCGGCATGACGCTCGGCTTCCTCCGGCTCGCCGAGCTCGGCTCCGGCGCCGGCTACGTGGACGTCTTCCCCTCGCTGCTCACCCTGGGCATCTCGGCGGGCCTGACGTTCATGCCGATCACCTCACTGGTGCTGCTCGGCGTCGAGCCCGAGCACGCCGGGTCGGCCTCGGGCCTGCTCCAGACCATGCAGCAGCTCGGCGGCTCGGTCGGCCTCGCGGTGATCGCCTCGGTGTACGCCGCCAACGCCGTACCCGGCGACTTCCTGCACGGCGCGCGCTACGGCTTCGGCGCCTCCGCGATCCTGGCCGGCCTCGCGCTGGTCAGCGCGCTGACCCTGGCCGCGCGGCTGATCCCGCGTCGGTCGCCGCGGGTGGCGCTCGACTGACCCGATCGAGCGTTTCCGCAGGTCAGAGGCCCGTTAATTACATCGCTGTAGTTTGAAGAGAGGCCTGTTGCTGGTGTGACTGGAGTGCTTAAAGTGCTCACGCCATGCCTGCCTCCTCGCCTCGACACCTCACCGCCGCAGGCCTGTTCCGACTTCTCGGAGCAGGCCTCGCGGCGTTGCTGGTCGCCGCCCTGCTGACCGTCCCCCACCACGCCGCCGCGCCGGTCGCGCTCGTCAGAGCCACCGCCTCGACGAATCCGGCGACGCCCGGCAGCTTCACCGGCTACGGCTTCGACCAGTGCCAGGCACCGAGCCAAGCGGCGATGGACACCTGGCTGGCGACCTCCCCCTACCTCGCCGTGGGCGTCTACATCTCCGGCAACTCCCGCGCCTGCCGGACGCAGACCAACCTCAACGCCACCTGGGTCAGCACCCAGCTGGCCAAGGGCTGGAAGCTGCTGCCGATCACGCTCGGGCCCCAGGCCAGCTGCAGCACCCGGTTCCCGCGCTACGGCAACGATCCGGTCATCAGCGCCACCAAGGCGGCCAACGGCACCTTCGCGACAGCGGCTGCCCAGGGCAAGGCCGAGGCCGACAAGACGCTCGGGGTCGCGGCGGCCCTGGGCCTGGTCGCGGGCAGCACGATGTACTACGACATCGAGGCCTTCGACACCTCCAAGGCCAGCTGCCGCAACTCGGCCCTGGCGTTCCTGTCGGCCTGGACCACCGAGATCAGGGCGCATCACTACCTCTCCGGCGTCTACTCCAGCGCCAGCTCCGGGCTGAAGATGCTCGACCAGGTCCGGGCGAGCACGCCGAGCGCCTACGCGCTGCCCGACCAGGTCTGGATCGCCGACTGGAACCAGCAGGCCAACACCAGCTCCTCCTACGTCTCCGGTGCCGGGTGGATGCCGCACGCGCGGATCAAGCAGTACCAGGGCGGTCACAACGAGACGTACGGCGGCGTGACCATCAACATCGACCGTGACTTCCTCGACGTGGGGCAGGGCAGCGTCGCTCCGGCCGAGTCGCACTGCGGCGGGGTGCCGGTGGACTTCACGACCTACCCGAACCTGAAGCAGCCGGCCACCGGCGGCACCGTGACCGCAGCGCTCAAGCCGTACGTGAAGGCGCTCAAGTGCCTGCTGACCGAACGCGGCGGCTACCACGGCAAGGTCAACGCGCGGTTTGGCAAGCCGCTGGTCACAGCGGTGCGCACCTGGCGCACGACGCACGGCTTCGGGGCCGGCTCGGGCGCGTGGAACAAGAAGCTGTGGCTCTCGCTCTTCGCCAGCAACGCCCACCCGACCCTGAAGTACGGCTCGGCGTCGAGCGCTGTGCGCGACCTGCAGCGGGCACTGACCGTCGCGGTCCCGACAGCCCGACCCTCGATCACGGGGCGGTTCGACAGCGCGACCGTCACAGCGCTGACGGCCTACCAGAAGAAGCTGAAGGTGAAGAACCCGGGCATCGCCGCGGCAACGACGTGGGCCCAGCTCGCCGCCGGGAAGCGCTGAGGCCCTTCGTCCGGATCAGGCGAAGACGCGCTCGGCCAGGCTGGTGAAGAAGCCGAGCCCGTCGGTGCCCGAGCCAGTGAGGTCCTCCACGGCGTGCTCGGGGTGCGGCATCAGACCGACCACGTTGCCCCGCTCGTTGGTGATGCCGGCGATGTCGCGCAGCGAGCCGTTCGGGTTGCCGTCGAGGTAGCGCGCGACGACCAAGCCCTCGCCCTCGAGCCGGTCGAGGGTCTCGGCGTCGGCCACGAAGCCGCCCTCGCCGTTCTTCAAGACGATGGTCACCTCGGCGCCCTCGGCGTACGCCGCCGTCCAGGCCGTCCGATTGTTCTCGATGCGCAGGCGCTGGTCGCGGCAGACGAACCGACGGTGGTCGTTGCGGATCAGCGCGCCCGGAAGCAGGTGCGACTCGCACAGGATCTGGAAGCCGTTGCAGATGCCGAGCACGGGCAGGCCCTTGCCGGCCGCCTCGATCACCTCGGTCATCACCGGGGAGAAGCGCGAGATCGCGCCGCAGCGCAGGTAGTCGCCGTAGGAGAAGCCGCCCGGCAGGACGACCGCGTCCACACCCTGCAGGTCATGGTCACCGTGCCAGAGCGCGACGGCCTCGTTGCCACCGATCCGTACGGCGCGGGCCGCGTCGACGTCGTCGAGCGTGCCCGGGAACGTGACGACGCCGATCCTCATCGGGCGTCCTCCACCCGCACGGTGTAGTTCTCGATGACCGTGTTGGCCAGGAAGATGTCGGCGATCTTCTCGATCTCGGCGAGGACCGCCTCGGTCACCTCGGGGACCTCGAGCTCGAAGCGCTTGCCCTGGCGGACCTCGGTGACCCCCTCGAGCCCGAGCCGGGGCAGCGCCCCCAGGACGGCCTTCCCCTGAGGGTCGAGGATCTCGGGCTTGGGCATGACGTCGACGACGACTCGAGGCATGGCGCGGATTCTATCCGGCACACTGGGAGGCATGAGCAATCCTGCCGTGCAGTCCGCGCTGGGCGCCGCCCGGTTCCGCCTGCAGTTCCCGCAGTCGCTGGCGACGTACGACGACTATGCGACCGCCCAGAAGACCGTCGACTTCCTCTCCGACGAGGGCTTCCCCGTCGAGAACTGCATGATCGTCGGGACCGAGCTGAAGCAGATGGAGCGGATCACCGGCCGCCTCACCACCGGCCGGGTCGCGATCAACGGTGCCGTCTCGGGCCTGTGGCTGGGCCTGTTCGTCGGCATCCTGTTCAGCTTCTTCGTCACCTCGAAGAGCGCCTTCGCCGAGATCGTCTCCACCATGCTGCTGGGCTTGGTCTTCGGCATGGTCTGGTCGCTGGTCGGCTTCGCCATGACCCGCGGCCAGCGCGACTTCGCCTCGGTCACCCAGGTGATCGCCACGAAGTACGAGGTGCTGGTCGAGCACAAGGTCGCCGCCCAGGCGCGGGAGGTCCTCGCCAAGCTCCCCGGCGCGCTCCCCAACCCCTTCGCCTGAACCGACGAGTCGAGGCGTCACCTTCCGCAGGTCGAGTGTCCAACTCGCTGGACACTCGACCTGCGAAAGGTGACGCCTCGACCTGCTCAGCTCAGCTCGCGCTTGAGGATCTTCCCCGTGGCCGTCATCGGCAGCGACGGGACGATCTGCACCACCCGCGGGTACTTGTAGTTCGCCATGTTCTCCTTGCTCCAGGCGACGATCTCCTCCGCCGTCGCCGTCGCGCCGGGCTTGAGGATGACGTAGGCCTTGATCTCCTCGCCGTGCACCTCGCTCGGCACGCCGATCACCGCCGAGAGCGAGACAGCCGGGTGCGTCATCAGCACCTCCTCGATCTCGCGCGGGTAGACGTTGTAGCCGCCGCGGATGATGAGGTCCTTGGTGCGGTCGACGATGTAGTACCACCCGTCGGCGTCGCGCCGGCCGAGGTCGCCCGAGCGGAACCATCCCTCCGGGCTGATCGCCGCGGCGGTGGCGTCGGGCCGCTTGTAGTAGCCCTTCATCACGTTCGTCCCGCGGATCGCGATCTCGCCGACCGCGTGCTCGTCGCCGACGATCGGGTCCCAACCCTGCGGGTCGATCAGCTCCATCTCGCAGCCGACCACGGGCTTGCCGATCGAGCCGGGCCGGGCGGGCTCGCCCCAGACCGAGAACGACGCCACCGGCGAGGTCTCCGAGAGCCCGTAGCCCTCCATGATCGTGACGCCGAAGCGGGCCTGGAACTCCTTGTGGATCTCCACCGGCAACGCCGAGCCACCGGAGACGGCCGCGCGCAGGTTCGCCTTGAGCTGGGAGACGTCGATGCTCTCGTCGAGCGCGCCGAGCAGGCCCCAGTACATCGTCGGCACTCCGGCGAAGAAGGAGACCTTCTCCTTGAGCATCAGCGCGAGGGCGGCGGCTGCCTCGAAGCGGGGCAGCATCACGATCGTGCCGCCGTACGCGAGCGCGCCGTTCTGCACGACGGTCTGGCCGAAGGCATGGAAGAGCGGGAGCACGGCGAGGAAGGTGTCGGGGTTCTCCCGGCTCGCGCCGAACGCCGACTCGCCGATCAGCGCGTTGTCGCGCAGGTTGCGGTGCCGCAGCTCGGCGCCCTTGGGCTGGCCGGTCGTGCCCGAGGTGTAGAGCAGTACGGCGGTGTCGTCCTCGTCGGTGGCCACCGTCTCGAACTGTGGCGGCTGCTGGCCGATCGCACCGAAGAGCGTCTCGGCACCCTCGATGGAGGAGGCAGCGAACGGGTCCGCGGTGATGAGGAAGAAGTGCTCGCAGCTCTCGGCCGCCTCGAACCCCGCCCACCCGTCGGTACCGGTCGGCAGCTCCGGGGTGCCCTCGAAGCAGAAGAACGCCTTCGCCTCCGAGTCGGTCAGGTGGTAGGCGACCTCGCGCGCCTTGAGCAGCACGTTGAGCGGCACCACCGCCGCTCCGGCCTTGAGGATGCCGAAGTAGACGATGGTGAAGTACGGCGTGTTCGGGCTGGTCAGCGCGACCTTGTCGCCGGGCCGGATGCCGCGCTCGACCAGCAGCCCCGCGACCTGGTTGGCGAGCGCGTCGACCTGGGCGTAGGTCAGACGGGTCTCACCGATCACGATCGCATCCCGCTCGGGGTGCTCGCTGGCTCCACGCTCGAGCAGGGCGCTGAGGTTGTAGGCGGTCATATGTCCTCCATCACTCGGGTGCGAGACAGAACCTACCGGCGAGTCACAACGCCGCGTCCAGCGCCTCCCACGGACCGAGGACGACGGCGCCCCAACGACACCCTGCGGGCGCGGAGGCCGGGCTCAGAAGCGCTCGCCGGTGAGCCGCTCGTAGGCCTCGATGTAGCGGGCACGGGTGCGCTCGACGACCTCCTCGGGCAGCGCCGGCGGGCGCTGGCCGGAGCTGCGGTCCCAGTTCTCCAGCAGCCAGTTGCGCACGATCTGCTTGTCGTAGGACGGCTGCGTCTGGCCGGGCCTCCAGTCCTCCAGGGACCAGAACCGCGAGGAGTCGGGCGTGAGCACCTCGTCGGCGAGCACGACGGCGCGGGTGCCGCCACCGAAGTCGTGCTCGTGGTCGTTGCGCAGACCGAACTCGAACTTGGTGTCGGCCAGCATCAGGCCCACGCCCCGCGCGATCTCGTCCGCACGGGTGTAGACCTCCAGGGTGAGGCGACGCAGCTCGGCCGCATCGGTGTGCCCGATCCGGCGCGCGACGTACTCGTAGGAGACGTTCTCGTCGTGGTCGCCGACCGCCGCCTTGGTGGCCGGGGTGAAGATCGGCTCGGGCAGCCGGCTGCCGTCCACGAGACCCTCGGGAAGCGCGATGCCGCAGACCTCGCCCCGCTCGCGGTAGTCGAGCAGGCCCGAGCCGGTGAGGTAGCCGCGCGCCACGCACTCGACCGGGAACATCTCCAGTCGTTGGCAGATCACCGCACGGCCCTTGACCGGGTCGGGGACGTCGGTGGACAGGACGTGGTTCGGCACGATCTCCGCGAGCTGGTCGAACCACCACAGGGACATCCGGGTGAGGATCTCGCCCTTGTCCGGGATCGTGGTGTCGAGCACGAAGTCGAACGCCGAGATCCGGTCGCTGGCCACCATGAGGAGCTGTCCGGCGTACGCGCCCTCGGTGAGCTCGTAGAGGTCGCGGACCTTGCCACTGTGCAGGTGGCGCGCACCCTCGATCGCAGGAGCGGGGGGAATGTTCGGCTCGACCACGGGCACAGCCTAGAAGATCGTCACCCACGCAACCTTCTTCAGTTAGTAGACTGCTTCACGCCACTTAACTCTGGGGGTGCCCTGGTGAGTATCAGCTCGCGGCCGCCGCGTCCCGACTTCCTGATCGTCGGGGCGCCGAAAGCCGGTACGACGGCGCTGCACAGCGCTCTCGCACGGCATCCCGAGGTGTTCGTCAGCTCGCCCAAGGAGCCGAAGTACTTCCTGTGCGACGACGCTCCCCCGCCGCACTGGTGCGGCCCGGGCGACAAGCACTCGCAGCAGGAATGGGTGTGGCGTCGCGCCGACTACGAGGCGCTCTTCGCGACGGCGCCCGCACACGCGGTGCGCGGCGAGTCGACCCCGTTCTACCTGTGGAGCCGCGGTGCGCACCGGCGGATCGCCGAGATGCTGCCCGACGTACGGCTCATCGCCGTCGTGCGCGACCCGATCGACAGGGCCTACTCCAACTGGATGCACCTGTGGTGCGACGGATTGGAGCCGATCCCGGACTTCGTCGAGGCGTTCGGCCGGGAGCGTGAGCGCGTGCAGGCCGGCTACGCGCCGTTCTGGCGCTATCGCGAGCTCGGCCTCTACGGCGAGCAGCTGCAGCATCTCTACCGCTATGTCGACCCCGAGCGGGTGCTGGTGATGCGCTACCGCGAGCTCGTCGAGGATCCCCGCGCCGCCGTGGACAAGGCCAGCACCTTCCTCGGCATCGGCACCGGGCACGTCGACTCGATCCCCAGCGACAACGCCCGGACCTACGTCGAGCCGAGCTGGCGCACCCGCGCCCTCGGACCGGTCGTGCGTGGCGGCGCGTGGCTGGGGCAGTTCGTGCGGCCTGAGGTGTGGCGAAGGGCAGCCCCGCCGCTGATCAAGCAGCTGGGCGGCTCCGGCGAGGCACACCGGCCACTGTTGAGCCAGGAGCAGCGCTCATCGCTGATCGACGTCTTCGCCGACGACATCGCCGTGCTCACCGAGGTGACCGGCCAGGACTTCTCCCAGTGGCTCTCGCCGGTGAGCAGGGGCTCGTTCCGGCAGCGCGCCACCGCCTGAGGAGCCTCTCAGCGCACGACGGTGACGAGGTCGTGGGCCCCGTCGGGCCGCGCGGCCTCGACGTAGTACCGCACCCGGCCGTCGGGGAGCGGTACGGCGGCGGCGTAGCGGAACGCACCGTCGGAGTGCGGCGAGGCGATCGGGGCGGTCTCGGCGTCCGGCACCAGCCTGCTGCCGTCCCAGCGCGCGACCCCCGTGGTCTCGTACCAGTTCGAGGCCGCGTCGGCACGCCCGTCGTAGAGGAACAGGCCGGGGCCGATCGGCGTGGTCACCCGCGCGCCGCGCTGGTCCCACTCCCCCGGCCGACCTCCGAGGACGACGCCGTGGTCGTCCCAGACGAGGCCGTCGGTCGAGGTGAGACGCCGCGTGGTCATCCGGTCCTCGTGACCGGGCTCGGTCAGCGGGTGGCAGCACAACCACATCTCCCAGCCGTCGGCACCGGCCGTGATCACCGGGTCCTTGACCGCCTCGGCGTCATCGCCGGCCAGGACCACCTGCCGGGTCCCCTGCGGCAGCTCCTCGGGCGTCGCCGCCGTCAGACTGTCGACCCACCAGTGCTTGGAGTTCCAGGTCGCGCAGGACAGGTAGAGGCGCCAGCCGCCCTCGGGCAGCGCGATCAGCACCGGCCGTTCCAACGACTCGCACGCGAAGATGTCGCGGCTGACCTCGGCGACCGTCTCGAAGTGGACCCCGTCGGTCGAGCGGGCGACGTCCACCGTCACGCCCCGGCCCTCGGTCAGCGGGCGCCGATTGCGCCACGTGAGCCAGAAGACGCCGTCGACCAGGATCGCGCTCGCCGCACCGGCCCAGTTGCCGGGGCCGTCGCCGGGCGCCTCGATCACGACCTCGGCACCGTCGTACGAGGGCAGGGTGGGCAGAGCTGTGATCGACATGCCTCCACTTTAGTCGACCGGCAAGATCGACAATCGCATTCGTGACAAGGCGTGCTCGGGTCGTCACCATGGCCGCCATGTGGAATGAGCTGACGCATGTCCAGATCCCGCTCGGCGACAAGGTCATCCGGACGGTCGTCGTCTACCTGGTCCTGGCCGTCATCCTGCGGCTCTTCGGCAAGCGCGACCTGGCGCAGCTCAACGCCTTCGACCTCGTGGTCATGCTGCTGCTGTCGAACGTGGTGCAGAACGCGATCATCGGCCCGGACAACTCGCTGCTCGGCGGAGTCATCGGTGCCGTGGTGCTGGTAGCCGTCAACGCGCTGGTGGTGCGCTCGATGCGCCGGTCGGACCGGATCGCCCGGCTCCTGGAGGGCACCGCGACGGTGCTGGCGCGCGACGGGCGCTGGGACGACCAGGCGCTGCGGACCGAGGGCCTGCGCCGCGCCGACGTCGAGGCAGCGCTGCGCCGGCAGAACGCGAACCGGGTCGAGGAGGTCCAGGAGATCTCGATCGAGCCTGGCGGCGCGATCGTGGTCACCCTCAAGCCGGGCGAGGAGTCCGCGACCGTCGAGGACATCAGGCGTCTCGAGGCGAAGATCGACGCGTTGCTCGGCACCCGCTGATCCTGGCGCCCCGTCGCGCCGCATGGTCCAGGCGTGCGAGCGGAACAGGGGTCGGACTACACCGCGCGTGCGGTCCCGGTGCCTCGCGATCGGCAGCACCGGGGCGGATCTGAGCCACGCACGTGCCACAGTCGAGCCTCGATTCGCCTACAGCGGGACCCGGATCGGCAACGAAAACCGCGCGGCGGATAGTCCAGCGCCCTAGGGTGGAATCACTAGGAATCGGGACCCCCGTTTCGGTCAGGTCGGCTCTAGGATTCATACGCCACAGGCCGATCTGACCAGGTGATCGGAACGCGCGTCCTGACCTATCCACGCGCACGTCGGTAGGACGTGCGCACAGAACAGAGGATCGATCCCCCCATGCCTCCTCTTCAGCGCCGACTCCGACTCCGACAAGCCGTTCCGGCACTCGTCGCCCTCACCCTCTCCCTCGGTGCGGCCCCCGCCGCGCATGCCACCACCGCACTCGCACGCTCCTCGGCGTCCCCCACCACCTCCGCGACGCCGAGGACGGGTGCCACCGTTCTGGTGACGGGCTCGGCCGCGGCGGTGCGTGCCGGTCAGCGCCTGGTGGGCCGTGACCCCGGCTTCACCTCCCTTCCGGTCATCGGCGGCTTCGCCGTCGAGGCGAGCACCGCCGAGCGCGGCGAGCTCATCGCCCTCGGTCTGCACGTCACCGACAACGCTCCGGTCACGGTCGCCGACGCCGACTGGGGCGAGGACAGTCACGACGCCTCGGCCGTCTACCCGCAAGTCGATGGGGCGACCAGCGCCTGGGCCGACGGCATCGACGGCAGCGGCGTCTCGGTCGCCGTCATCGACACCGGCATCAGCGACAAGGGCGACCTCGCCGGCAAGGTCATCGACGGTTACGACTTCTCCGGCGAGGGCAGCTACACCACCGACAGCTTCGGCCACGGGACCTTCGTCGCCGGAACGATCGCCGGCTCCGGGGCCGGCTCGGACGGCGCGGTCAAGGGCGTCGCCCCGGGTGCCGACCTGGTGGCGCTCAAGGTGGCCGGCGCGGACGGTTCCAGCGACGTCCTGCGCGTCATCACGGCCGTGCAGTGGGCGGTCAACCACGCCGCCAAGGACAACATCCGGGTCCTCAACCTCTCGCTCGGCACCGACTCCACGCAGGACTGGCGCATCGACCCCCTCGACGCGGCCGTCGAGGGCGCCTGGCGGGCCGGACTGGTCGTGACGGTCGCGGCAGGCAACAACGGCAGCGGCGGCATCGGCAAGCCGGCCGACGACCCGTACGTCATCACGGTCGGCGCGAGCGACGACGCGACCACGACGGCCAGCGACGACGACACCATCGGCTCCTTCTCCTCCGTCGGCCCGACCGCCGCCGGACTGGCGAAGCCGGACCTGGTCGCTCCGGGCACGCACATCGTCTCGAGCCGTTCCCCGGGGTCGACCGTCGACACCACCTATCCGGGCTCGGAGGTCGGCTCGAGCTACTTCCGTGGCAGCGGTACGTCGTTCGCCGCCCCGCAGGTGGCCGGCGCTGTCGCGCTGCTGCTCCAGCAGCGACCGAACCTGAGCAACAACCACATCAAGGGCATGCTCCTGCGCAGCGCCATCGCGCTGCCCGACGCGCCGGCCACGGCCCAGGGCAAGGGCGCGCTCAACATCCCCGGCCTCCTCGGCGCTGCCTCGGTGCCGTCCCCGAACAAGGGCCTCGACAGCTCCGACGGCTCCGGCTCGGTGGCAGCCTCGCAGGGTTCCCTGGCGGATGCGGGCAAGCCGACCGGCGGTGACGGCGTGGTGTGGAACTCCACCGCCTGGAACTCCACGGCGTGGAACAGCACCGCCTGGAACGACGCGGCCTGGAACTCGACCGCGTGGAACAGCACCGCCTGGAACTCGACCGCGTGGAACTCCACCGCGTGGAACAGCACCGCCTGGAACTCGACCGCGTGGAACTCCACCGCGTGGAACAGCACCGCCTGGAACTCCACCGCATGGAACTCCACCGCATGGAACTCCACCGCATGGACCTCCACCGCATGGACCTCGATGGGATTCTGGTCGACTGCATGGAACTGACCCCACCGTCGCGGCAGCCCGCAGGGTCCCTCGACCCTGCGGGCTCGTCCGCGTCCGGTGGGCGGCAGCCGCGGGTGCTCTCCTCGCGCGGTCTCGCCATCGTCTGCATCGCCGTCGCCGTCCTCGCCGTCCTGGTGATCGCGTTCGCCGGCGCGCACCCCGGCGGGGACGCCTTCTCCCATCCCGTCGCGCTGGCGGTCCTCACCGTCCTGCTCACCTACACCCACGTGCGACCCACCCGGCTGGTGCACCGGCACGGCGGTGTCGAGTCCGACCACCTCGACGAGGCGCTCTTCGTCCCGATGGTGCTGATGCTCAGCCCGGTCGAGGTGGGCGCAGCGGTGACCGTCGCTTCGCTGGTCGGCAACCTCGTCGTACGGCGAGCGGCGGTCAAGGTGCTGTTCAACGTCGGGCAGACGGTCCTGGCCTGCCTGACCGGGTACGCCGTCGCCCGCGCGGGCGGCGCGGGTCCCGACGAGTCGATCACGCCGATGGCCATGGTCGCCGGCGCTGTCGGCGGGCTGGTCTTCGCCGCCCTGTCCTCGGTCGCCGTCGCCACCATCGTCCGTCTCGCCACCGGGCATCCGCTGTTCCGCGGGCTCTGGGAGCAGTGGCGCAGCCGTGAGCTCTCCTCCTTCGGAGCCCTGCTCTTCGGCGTCGTCGCCGGGGTGGCGGTGCGCGAGCACGCCTGGATGGCGCTGCCGGCGATCGCGCTGGGGCTGACCGTCGAGCGGGCCTACGTGGCCGTCGTCGTGCAGCGACAGGCCCGCCTGGCCGCCGAGGCGCTGCGCGAGGCGGTGGTCGCCGTCCGCAGCTCCGACGACCCCGAGGAGGTGCGCGAGCAGGTGCTCGCCTCGGCGAAGACGGTGCTGCACGCACGCGAGGCGGTGCTGGTCGACCCGACGACACCCTGCCCACCGGGCGCGCTGCAGGCGAACCTCGAGGACACCACCCTGCAGGTGCTCGATCGCATCGGCGGCGGCACGTGGCTCGACAGCGAGCGCTCCGCACTGAGCACGCTCGCGACAGTCGGCAGCGCCGCGCTGCGCAACGCTCGCCTGATCGCGCACATGTCGGCGATCACCGACAGCCAGAGCGAGGGTGTGCTGGCGATCGATGCGGCCGGCGTCGTCACCTTCGCCAACCCCGCCTCCCAACGGCTGGTCGGCTGCGAGGACCTGATCGGTCGTGTCGCCGATCAGGTGTTCGGGCTCACCGGTCACGACGGTCCGGTGGACCTCACCGCCCTGGCCGGCTCGCACAGCGGCACGCGGGACAGCGACGCCGTCCTGCTCGCCGGGGATCACCGTACGCCGGTCTCCTTCACCGCCACCGGCCTGCCGGAGCCGCAGACCGGCGTCGTCCTGGTGATCCACGACATCACCGAGCGCAAGGCGTTCGAGGAGAAGCTGACCTACCTCGCCTTCCACGACCCGCTGACCTACCTGCCCAACCGGCGACTCTTCGAGGACCGGCTGGACCACGCCCTCCTGCTCGCCGAGCGGCACCACACCACCAGCGCCCTGCTGATGGTCGACCTCGACCGGTTCAAGCTCGTCAACGACTCCTACGGCCACCCCGCCGGCGACTCTCTGCTGGTCCAGGTCGCGCACATGCTGCGCCGCTCCCTGCGCCGCGAGGACACCTGCGCCCGGCTCGGTGGCGACGAGTTCGCCATCCTGCTCGAGGACGTCGCCGACGTGCACCACGCCACCTCGATCGCCCAGCGGATCCTCGACGCCCTGGCCAGCGGCTGCATCGTCGACGGTCACGAGCTGTTCGTCAGCGCCTCGATCGGCATCGCCACCTCCGACCAGGCCGGGTCGCGCGAAGAGCTGGTGGCCGCTGCCGACGCGGCGGCGTACATGGCGAAGGCCGCGGGCAAGGCGCAGTACCGGGTCTTCGCGCCCGAGGGCGCCGAGAACCCCCGCGCCCGGCTCGAGCTGGAGGGCGCGCTGCGGCGCGCGATCGACCACGAGGAGCTGGTGCTCCACTACCAGCCGCTGGTCGACACGATCACCGGCGAGGCGGTCGGCGCGGAGGCGCTGGTGCGGTGGCAGACCCCCGACGGACTGATGGCGCCGTACAGCTTCATCCCGCTGGCCGAGGAGACCGGGCTGATCGTGCCGCTGGGTGCCTGGGTGCTGGAGGAGGCCTGCCGGCAGGCGCAGGAGTGGACGCTCGCGCACCCGGAGCTGCCGCCGCTGGAGATCAGCGTCAACCTGTCCGCCCACCAGCTCAGCCGACCCAACATCGTCGGCGAGATCGGCGAGGTCCTCGAGCGCACCGGCCTGCGACCCGAGCAGCTGTGCCTGGAGATCACCGAGACGGTGATCATGCGGGACGCCGAGGCCGCGATCTCCTCGCTGCGCCAGCTCAAGCGGATCGGGCTGCAGCTGGCCATCGACGACTTCGGCACCGGCTACTCCTCGCTGTCCTACCTCAAGCAGTTCCCGGTCGACGTGGTCAAGGTGGACCGGACGTTCCTCGCCGGGCTCGGCGACAACGCCGTCGACACCGAGATCGTGGCGGCGGTGATCCGGCTGGCGGCCGCGTGCGGCATCACGGCGGTGGCCGAGGGCGTCGAGACCGTCGAGCAGCGCGCGCTGCTGGAGGAGATGGGCTGCCCGCTCATCCAGGGGTTCCTGATCAGCAAGCCGATGCCGGCCGAGGACTTCGCGACGTACTGGGCGACCGAGGCCCCCCTGCTCCTGCCGAGCCCGCGGCCGTAGCCTGCTCCGTCAGACCGTGCGCAGCGCCGGGACGACCCGCCGGCTGGTCAGCTCGGCCACGGCGGGATCGCTCTCCAGCTCCGCCAGCGACGCCCAGCGCACCTCCTCGATCTCCGCGGCCACCGCCGGCTCGATCCGCGCGGGATGGGTGAAC
The DNA here is from genome assembly GCF_029873215.1 of Nocardioides sp. BP30. Lineage (NCBI taxonomy): Bacteria > Bacillati > Actinomycetota > Actinomycetes > Propionibacteriales > Nocardioidaceae > Nocardioides > Nocardioides lacus. Next base: position 29,997 of record NZ_CP123620.1, read on the forward strand.
ACCGTCGAGCGGACGAGGTGACCGGGCTCGTTGGCAGCAGCGGCCTCGAACTCGCCGAGCAACACCAGCCGTGCCGGATCCAGCGTCACGCCGAGCTCCTCGGCGACCTCGCGCACGGCCGTCTGCGCGGGGGTCTCGCCCGGCTCCGGCTTCCCGCCCGGCAGCATGAACCGGGTGGTGCCCCGCTTGCGCACGTTGAGGACCCGGCCCGCCTCGTCACGCAGCACGACCGCCGCGACCACGATGGTGGTGGCACCGGCGACCTCGACGGGCTCGGCCACCGCTAGAGGATCTCGCCGGGCTGGTAGGCGGCCGCGTCGGGGTGGGCCCGGGCGACCGCCTCGATGCGGCGCACCACGGCCTGCACCTGCGCGACGGCGGCTCCGGTGAAGGCGATCGGCTCGGCCACCAGGCCGGCGAGCTGCTCCTGGGTGAGCCCCAGCCTCGCGTCGGCGGCGAGCTTGGCGAAGACGTCGTTCTCCGCCTGGCCCTGCCGCATCGCCAGCGCCGTGCCGACGGCGGCCTCCTTGATCGCCTCGTGTGCGGCCTCCCGGCCCACGCCGTTGCGGACCGCCGCCATCAGCACCTTGGTGGTGGACAGGAACGGCAGGTAGCGGTCCAACTCGCGCTGGATGACGGCCGGGAACGCGCCGAACTCGTCCAGGACGGTCAGGAAGGTCTGGAAGAGCCCGTCGGCGGCGAAGAACGCGTCCGGCAGCGCGACGCGGCGTACGACCGAGTCCGAGACGTCCCCCTCGTTCCACTGGTCGCCGGCCAGCTCGCCGATCATGCTCAGGTGCCCGCGGAGCACGACCGAGAGGCCGTTGACCCGCTCGCACGAGCGTGAGTTCATCTTGTGGGGCATCGCCGAGGAGCCGACCTGGCCCTCCTTGAAGCCCTCGGTGACCAGCTCGTTGCCGGCCATGAGCCGGATCGTGGTGGCGAGGTTGGACGGACCGGCCACCAGCTGCACCAGCGCCGAGACGGTGTCGAAGTCGAGCGAGCGGGGGTAGACCTGCCCGACGCTGGTGAGGACGTGGGCGAAGCCGAGGTGCTCTGCCACCCGGGCCTCGAGCTGCTCGAGCCTGGCTTCGTCGCCGTCGAGCAGGTCGAGCATGTCCTGCGCGGTGCCCATCGGGCCCTTGATGCCGCGCAGCGGGTAGCGGGCGATCAGGTTCTCGATCCGGTCCAGCGCGACCAGCATCTCGTCGGCGACGGTAGCGAACCGCTTGCCGAGCGTGGTTGCCTGGGCGGCGACATTGTGGCTGCGACCCGCCATCACGGTGGTCTCGTGTTCGGCGGCCAGCCGCCCGAGGCGGGCCAGCGCGGCGACGGCGCGGTCGCGGATGATCGTGAGCGAGCTGAGCACCTGGAGCTGCTCGACGTTCTCGGTCAGGTCGCGCGAGGTCATGCCCTTGTGGATGTGCTCGTGCCCGGCGAGGTCGGAGAACTCCTCGATCCGCGCCTTCACGTCGTGGCGGGTGATGCGCTCACGCGCGGCGATGCTGGCGAGGTCGACCTGGTCGACGACGTGCTCGTAGGCCTCCACCACGCCGTCGGGTACGTCGATGCCCAGGTCCCGCTGCGCCTTGAGCACGGCGATCCACAGCTGCCGCTCGAGGACGATCTTGTGCTCCGGACTCCAGATCCGGGCCAGGTCGTCGGCGGCGTAGCGGGTGGCGAGGACGTTCGGGACGGTCACGGTGCGCCATCCTCCCATCCGATCCCGTCCGGCGGCGAATGCGACCGTCCGCCCGAGCCGGGGCGCGGGAGCCTGATCGCCACTCAGCGCAGCGACGCACCCTCGACCACGCCGAGCGGTTCGGCGGCGATGTCGCTGCGACGCTGCATCCCCTCGAAGGCGATCAGCTCGGCGGCCGCATAGGCGCGGGCCCGCGCGGCGGCGACGTCCGCCCCGATCGCCCGTACGGCGAGCACCCGGCCACCCGCCGTCACCAGCCGACCCTCGTCGTCGAGTGCCGTGCCGGCGTGGATGACATCGGCACCCGCCTCGGCGGCGTCCTCGACGCCGGTGATCACCTGGCCCGAGGACGAGGAAGCGGGGTAGCCGGCCGAGGCGAGCACCACGGTGACGGCGGCGGCGTCGCGGAAGACCGGCGCAGGGACCGAGGACAGCGTGCCGGTGGCAGCGGCGTGCAGCAGCGCGCTGAGCGAGGAGTCGAGCACCGCCAGCACGGGCTGGATATCGGGGTCCCCGAAGCGGCAGTTGAACTCGATCACCTTCGGCCCCTTCTCGGTCAGGGCGAGACCGACGTAGAGACATCCGACGAACGGAGCACCGCGCCGCCGCATCTCGGCGAGCGTCGGCTCGACGACTGTCGAGATCACCGCGTCCGCAAGATCGGGCTGCGCCCACGACAACGGCGTGTAGGAGCCCATCCCGCCGGTGTTCGGGCCGCGACCACCGTCGAAGATCCGCTTGAAGTCCTGGGCCGGCTGCAGCGCGTAGGCGCGTTCGCCGTCGCAGATCGCGAAGACCGAGACCTCCGGGCCGTCGAGGAACTCCTCGATCACGACGGTCCCGCAGCCGGCCGCGTGCGCCATCGCCGCGTCCCGATCGCGGGTGACGAGGACGCCCTTGCCGGCGGCGAGGGCATCGTCCTTGACGACGTACGGCGCTCCGAACTCGTCGAGGGCCGCAGCCACCTGCTCGGCGTCCGTGCATACCCGCGCACCGGCGGTCGGCACGCCGGCATCGGCCATCACCGACTTGGAGAACGCCTTCGAGCCCTCCAACTGCGCCGCGGCCCGCGACGGACCGAAGACCGCGATGCCGGCGGCGCGGACGGCGTCGGCGACACCGGCGACCAGGGGCGCCTCGGGACCCACGACCACGAGGTCCACGCCGAGGCGATCCGCCAGTGCCGCGACCGACGCTCCGGACATCGCGTCCACGTCGTGCAGCGTCGCGATCCGACCGATCCCGGGGTTGCCGGGGGCGGCGTGCACCTCGGCGTCCCTGGCGAGCTGGAGGGCCAGGGCGTGCTCGCGGCCACCGGTGCCGATCACGAGGGTCTTCACGGCCGTCGACCCTACCGCGGGGCCGGCGGGATCAGCGCACCGCGGCGATGCGCAGGGTGGCCTCCACCGGCTCGTAGGGCAGGCACAGCACGAACGACGCCGGACCCTTCTCGCTGGGCGGCTCGTAGGTCACGTCGCCCCCGTGGCCGCGGGCGATCTCGCGGACGAGGAACAGCCCCAGACCGGTCCCACCGGTGCGTCCGGCGACGGCGAAGCGGTCGAAGAGGTGCGGCACGAGGTCCGCGGGCACGCCGGGCCCGGTGTCCGAGACCCGGATCTCCACGCCCGACTCGGTGGCACGGCCGGTGGCGGTCACCGGTGCCCTGCCGTGCCGGATCGCGTTGTCGAGCAGATTGTCCACCGCCTGCGCGAGCCGGCCGGCGTCGGCGACGAAGGACACGTCGTCCTCCAGGTCCAGCTGCACCTGAGCCCCGTTGTTCGCCGCCCGGGTGCGCTCGATGGAGGTGGTGAGCAGCGCTCCCAGGGTGAGGCCCTCCGGGCGCAGCACCAAGGCATCGTTCTGCAGCCGTGAGGCAGTCGCCAGGTCGGTGACCAGCCGCTGCAGCCGGTGGGCGCTGGTGCTGATGCCCGAGAGCAGCTGCACCCTGTCCGCGTCGGTCAGTCGCTGCCACTGCTCCTGCAGCAGGGAGGCCGACCCCTCGATCACGGCCGTCGGCGTACGCAGCTCGTGGGCGGTGACGGCGAGTAGGTGGGTCTGCTGCTCGACCGCGAGCTGGTGCTGGTCCTCGTAGAGCCGTTGCTCGGTCTGGTCGCGGGTGATCTTGGCGAAGCCGAGGTGCTTGCCGTCCTCGCCGTACACAGCGGTGATCACCACGCTGGCCCAGAACTGGCTGCCGTCCTTGCGCACCCGCCAACCCTCCTCGGCGAACGCGCCGTCGTGCAGGGCGATCGCGAGGTTCTGCTCGGGATGATGGGTCTCCCGCTCCTGCTCGGGGTAGAAGATGCGGAAGTTCTTCCCGATGACCTCGTCGGCGCTGTAGCCCTTGATCCGCTGGGCGCCGGCGTTCCAGCTCGCCACGTTGCCCTGCGGGTCGAGCATGTAGATCGCGTAGTCGCGCACAGCGGTGACGAGCATCCGGAACAGCTCCTCGCTGCGCCGCAGGTCGTCCTCGGCCTGGAGCTGCGCACTGATGTCCTGCACCTGGGCGAAGACGTAGAGCGGTTGATCCTTGGAGTCCCGGATCGGTGCCAGCGTGACCCGCACGGTACGACCGGCGACATCGGGCAGGCGGTGCTCGAAGGTGACCATCGACTCGCCCCGCAGGCTGATCGCCTCGAGGCCGGCATCCAGCGCGTCGCCCTCACCCTCGGTCAACTGACCGTAGTCGACGCCGACCAGGTCGACCGGCTGGCACTGCATCAGCTCGGCCAGCGCCGCGTTGGCCCGGACCACGCTGCCGTTGAGGGTGAGGGTCGCCATCCCGATCGCGGCGCGCTCGAAGACCTCGCGGAAGCGCTCCAGGTGCTCGTCGAGCACCTTCTGCTCGGCGGGGTCGATGCCGTCCTCGTGCCGCTCCTCGGGCGAGCCCACCACGCGCAGCCGGTTCCGTGTCGAGGGACGGTCGGAGGCGGGGCGGGTGCCGAGCGCGTCGAGCAGGCGATCCGCGAGTTGGTCGATGCGGATCGACTTCTCGATGAAGTCGGCGGCGCCGAGGTCGCGGGCGGCATCGGCCAGCCCGCGCTCCTCGAAGCCGGTGAAGATGACGACCTTCGTCTCGGGAGCCAGCGTCAGGACCGCCGGAAGCGCCTCGAGGCCGTCCATCGTGGGCATCGAGGTGTCCATCAGCAGCAGGTCCGGCTCGTGCCGGTAGGCCAGCCCGATGGCCTCGGCGCCGTCGCGTCCCTCGCCGACGATCTCGAACTCCCCGGAGAGCTGCAGCCGAGTACGGACCAGCGCTCGTACCTCGTCCGAGTCGTCGACGAGGACCAACGTCGGCTTGGGCATGCGGCTCCCTTCCACCCCTGTGCCTGTTCGCTGTACCCCCAGGTCCGGCCGCCATGCGCGGCGGCGGCACGGATTCTGGTCAGGTGGTCAGCGCTTCAGCAGATCATGCACCACGACCGACTCGTGGCGTCCGGGGCCGACCCCGATGACCGACATCCGGGCACCGGAGAGCTCCTCGACGCGTCGGACGTAGGCCTGCGCGTTGGCGGGCAGGTCGGCCAGCGTCCGGGCACCGGAGATGTCCTCGCTCCAGCCGGGGAGGTACTCATAGACCGGCCGGGCGTGGTGGAAGTCCGACTGGTTGACCGGCATCTCGTCGTGGCGCACGCCGTTGACGTCGTAGGCGACGCACACCGGGATCTGCTCCAGGCCGGTGAGCACGTCGAGCTTGGTCAGCACGAAGTCGGTGACACCGTTGATCCGGGCGGCGTAGCGGGCGATGACGGCGTCGTACCAGCCGCATCGGCGGGGTCGTCCGGTGGTGGTGCCGAACTCGAAGCCCGCCTGCCGCAGGAACTCCCCCGACGCGTCGAGCAGCTCGGTGGGGAACGGCCCCTCGCCCACCCGGGTGGTGTACGCCTTGACGATGCCGATCACCTGGTCCAGGCGCATCGGGGGGATGCCCGAGCCGGTGCAGGCACCGCCCGACGTCGCCGAGGACGAGGTGACGAACGGATAGGTGCCGTGGTCGACGTCGAGCAGGGTGGCCTGACCCGCCTCGAGCAGCACCACCTCGTTCCTGTCCAGGCCCTGGTTGAGCAGCAGGGCGGTGTCACAGACCATCGGCGCGAGCCGCTCGGCGTAGGAGAGCAGGTCCTCCACCACGGCGTCGACGGTGAAGCCACGCCGGTTGTAGACCTTGGTCAACAGCTGGTTCTTGAGCTCGAGGGCGCCCTCGACCTTGGCACGCAGGATCTTCTCGTCGAACAGGTCCTGGATCCGGATGCCGATGCGGTTGATCTTGTCCGCGTACGTCGGGCCGATGCCGCGCCCCGTCGTACCGATCCGTCGGGAGCCGAGGAAGCGTTCGTTGACCTTGTCGAGCTGGCGGTTGTAGTCGGCGATCACGTGGGCGTTGGCGGAGACCCGCAGCAGGGAGGTGTCCACCCCCCGGGCGTTCAGCCCGTCGATCTCCTCGAAGAGCACCTGCAGGTCGATGACCACGCCGTTGCCGATGACGGGGGTGACGCCGGGCGTGAGGATGCCGCTGGGCAGCAGGTGCAGCGCGTACTTCTCGTTCGAGCCGTCCGGCTGCTGGATCACGACGGTGTGACCGGCGTTGTTGCCGCCGTTGAACTTCACCACGTAGTCGACATCGCTGCCGAGCAGGTCGGTGGCCTTGCCCTTGCCCTCGTCGCCCCACTGGGCACCGATGATCGCGATTGCGGGCATGTACTACTCCTTCACGACGGACGGAGTCCCTCCGCCCCCGTGGGCGGCTGCTCAACGCACCTGGATTGGGTCCGATCAGCAAGGAGCCCCGTGCAAGACCGAGGGTCAGGCCGGGGGCTCTTGCAGCCGTACGCTACCAAAACAGCCGATGAACACGGCCGAACACAGCGTCGCGCGAGCATCACCGCGACAGTGCTCAGCGCATCACCGCAGGCCCGGCACCCTCGTCGTCGACCCAGTCGCTGCCGTCGTCCCAGAGGTCCTCGGCTCCCGGCTCACCGCGCTTGCGGTCGCGCCCGCGGCCGCCGGCCGCGGCGCCTGTGCGGCTGCCACCCCGACTGCCACCCGCCGCACCCCGACCACCGCCCGCGCCGCGAGCACCTGCGCCCGCGCCTCCCCCGGCGGAGACGACCGTACGCCGGCCGGCAGCTGCCTGCTCCTCAGCGCCCAGCACGCCGCCCGTCAGCCTGCCGGTGGCCGAGCCACCCAGCGTCTGACCGGGCTCGAACCGGAGCGTCGGCATCGCACCGGCACCGCCGTTGAGGCTGCCGAGGGCGCCCGCGCCGAGGAGCCCGGCGCCGCCGACACCGCTCGCGGCTCCGGCGCCACCTGCCGAGGCCGCCGGGACCGCCGGGGCGATCGGGCCCGACGGACCGGAGGGGCCCGGAGCGCTCGGCACCGGTGTCCCGCCGCCCTGCAACAGGCCCCCGGAACCACCGTTGCCGCCGGTGCTGCCCGTTCCGCCGGTGCTGCCGGTGCCCGTCCCGTCGGTGCCCGTGGTCGTTCCGCTCGTCCCCGGATGGTGGGTGGTGCCGGTGGTGATCGTCCCGGTGTCGGTCGGCACGACGGTGGCACCGCCGTGTGCGCCGCCCGGCGTCACCGGGGATCGGCGGGGGCGACCCGCGGATCCTCCCGAGCCGTCGGATCCGTCCGTCGACGAGGCCGACGGCGCCGGCGCCTCGCCATGGATGCCCTGCATGGTCAAGGTCGCATCACCGAACGCCGTGTCGAGCGCCCGGATCTGGGCGGCGGCAGCGGTCTCGTTGTCGTTGTAGGCCTTGCTGGCGGCGTCCGACTTCGACTTCCATGCCTTGAGCTTCTTCTTCTGGTCCGCGTCATCGGGATCGGTGAGCGTCGGAGCCGTCCCGGGGTCGGCGGGCGGCGTCAGCTTCTGCTGCTCGTTCTGTGCCGCGATGATCTGCGCGAAGACGGCCTGCAGCTGCTTGCCGCCGGACTCGAGCTGATCGGCACGCGAGCTCATCGTGTCCGCTGCCTGCTGGAACGCCTTGGTGGCGGCCGCGGTGATCTCGCTGTGCGCGCCGAACGAGGCCTCGAGGGTGGCGGTGTGGCCGGTGAGCGACGCGGCGATCTTGCGCAGCAGGCTCGCGCTCTGAGCCCAGTCCTCGGAGGCGTCGGAGATCTTCGACACCGTCGACTCCGTGCCCTGCAGGTAGGTGTCGAGCAGCGCGCGGTTGGGTCCCTTCATCCCGCTCACCGGGCACCCCCTGCGTCCGCGCCGGTGCCCGCAGCGGTGCCGGTCGTGGGCGTGGTCGCAGGCCCGGTCGCGGTGCCGGTCGCGGGCCTCGAGGGGTCGGGCTGACCACCGACGGTCGACTGGCCCGCCGTGGTGCCCTGGGTGTCGGCGGCGTCGAATGTGGTGTCGACGCGTCCCAGGGAGGCGTCGAGCTGCTGGGTCGCCACAGCGCTCTCCTCGTCCACGTCCCTCAGGTGGGCCGACGCCTTCTCGAGCGCCTGGGCGAAGCCCGCCAGGCCCTCGGCCATCTCCTTGAGGGCGGCGACGACGTGCTGGTGGGCCAGGTCGGCGTTCGCCCCGAGCGTCGTCCCGGGCGCGCTCGCGCCGAAGTCGCCGTGACCGACGGGGGTGACCTGCTGGTCGAGGACGTCGGTGTGGTGATCGGAGAGCAGCCTGCGCAGGTCGGCGACGCTCTCCGGGTCGACGAGGAGCTGGATGGTCGAGCCAGTGGCTCCGTCGAGCAGTTCAGGCAACATGGTCCACCCCACGATCGTTCCGTTGTGCCTCGATCCACATGCCCAGCCGGAGCTCGGGCAAACCTGTGAATCGCTCCGCTACTGTTCGGCACAGTCGACCAGGAGGTGCTCGGGTGTCTCGTCAGGTGCGTACGACGATCGCCGTCGCCGTGGCAGCGGCGTCCCTCGCCGGGCTCGGTGCGTGCGGTGACGACGGCGGTGCGCCGGCAGCGTCGCCGACCTCCAGCGCACCGACGTCGGGGACCCCGACCGCCGAGACGCCCGCATCCGGCGGGAGCGGATCCGCACCCGCGATGGCCCTTGACGGGCCGGTCGCCACGCTCGACGTCGGCACGGTGCAGGCGCCGGCCGGCTGGACCGCGAAGCGCGGCCAGGCCGCCTGGCAGACCTCGCTCGCCGGGCCGGTTCGGGAGGGCGGCCTGGTTATCTTCAGCGACATCGACGACCATGTCTTCGGCACCTCGCCGAGTCCCGACGCGGCGGCACTGGACGCGCGCGTCAAGGTGATCCGCCGCGACGCGGGGAGGTCGTGGGTGCGCAAGCCGGACGTGATGCTGGGCGGGCTGCCGTTCTTCCATCTCGTCGACGACTCCGACAGCGTCGTCTACCGCGAGGAGTTCGGCTCGGTGCACAACGGTCGCGACGCGGACCTCGACTTCGAGTTCACCAAGGTGTTGACGAAGCCGGCCAAGCGTCGGGCCCTCATCGACGCGATGGCTGCCAGCTTCCGGCCGAGCTGAGGCCGGCAACGGACGTCACAGCCAGCCGCGGCGCGCCGCCTCGACGCCTGCCTGGAACCGGGAGTCGGCCCCGAGCTCGGCCATCACCTCCGCCACCCGCCGGCGCACGGTGCGCAGGCTCATCCCCAGCCGGCGCGCGATCTGTTCGTCCTGGGCGCCCGAAGCAAGCTGGCGCAGCAGCTGTCGCCGTACCTCCTCGCCCTTCGCCCCGCGCTCGTACTCCGCCACCGGCGAGGCCTGCTCCCACAGCTCCTCGAAGAGCAGCGCCAGCGCCTCGACCAGCCCGCGCTGGCGCACGATCATCCGCGGGGTGGTGATCTCACCCAACGGCTCGGGCAGGACGGCATGGGTGGAGCCGATCACGAGCAGACGGGTCGGGATGACGGGCAGCACCCGGATCTCCTCGCCGACGTCCGCCCGTGCCTGCAGGACGGCGGGCACCTCGGCGAGCGCCCGCACCGGATAGATCGCCCGGGCCCGCCGGCCACTGGCGACCGCCGCGGCGACCAGCTGGTTCATGTCCGACTCCCACGGGAAGGTCCACTGGTCGGGCCGCAGCCAGGCCAGATCGCCCGTGGTACGCCGGACCAGGGTGCTCAGCGTCTCGGGCAGGTACCGACCCCGGTAGACCTCGCCGTCGATGGGCTGCCCCGACTCCCCCAGCGGAGCCTCGGTGAGGACGGCCGAGCGGGCCGCGATGTGCGGCACCACGCGACTGATGCTGAGCAGCTGCTCGTGGGCCCGCCGGGCGCGCTCGGCAGCGGTCTCGATCAGCCGGGAGAGCGCCAGGGCCGGGATGAGCACCTGCACCGCCTCGTGCGACGGCTCGACGATCTGCGCCTCGATCAGATCGGCCGCGACGACCTCGAACTCCGCGCAGGTCAGGCCGAGCCCCGCCACCACGTCGTCGAAGGGTCGACCCGCCAGCGGCAGCAGGCGCTCGTAGAGGTGTCCGACCTCGGGCGGGAAGCCGAGAGCGGTGATCAGCTTCTCCGCGCCGGTGGCCTCCATGGGGCCAGCCTAGGAGCCCGCGGCCGAGTAGGGTGCCACTCGATTCCCACGAACTTCGCGACGTTCGCGACGATGCACGCCGATGCGTGACTGTCCCACGAAGGAGCCTCGGGTGGCCGAGCGGCACGACCGGGACACCGCGGCTCGGATCGGCCCCTGGATCGTCCTGGTGGCCTCCCTGCTGTGCTTCGGGGTGCTCGGGGTGCTGCCGGTGTGGCAGTACGCCGCCAACCACCGGCCCGGTGTCCCCGTGGAGCAGGCCCGGGTGACGCGGTGCGCCTCGGTCCAGCGCTCCGGCATCGTGTGTGCGCACACCGCTGACGGGCGGCCGATCGCCGTCGTCTGGGAGGGTCATGTGACCCGGCCTCGCTCCGGGTCGACGCTGCAGGTCTTCGAGAAGGGCGGTCGGTGGCACGCCCGCAACGAACGGGCGTTCCCCTTCTGGGCGCCCGTCTTCCTGCTCCTGGGCGGTCTCGGCACGCTCGCCTGCCTCCTCACCCTCGGCCGCCGGCTGCGCCACGCCGTGGATCGATGGGGACGATCGGTCCGGTCCTGAGCGTTTCGCCGTCACCGCACCGGGGCATCACCCCCTACATCGGGGAGTGAACACGGGGCCGAACCGACGGAGGCGACATGGGGACCCAGCTGCACGTTGATGAGCACGGTCTGGAGCAGATGCATCAGATCACGGACCGACAGGCGAGCCACCTCGCGGCCGCGCAGCGTTACGTCGTGGCCAACTGCGCGAGACCGGAGGCCTTCCATGGCGTCCTCGCCCCGCTCAGAGGCACCTACGAGGAGGTCATCCGCAACGCCGACAGCGGCTTGCACGACGCCCAGCGCTTCTCCACCCGGATGGGCGAGGCCCTGGACCGGGCGCGCCAGACCTACCTCGCCACCGATGCCGGTGAGAGGTCGCGGTGGGAGACCAGCACGCAGCGCGCCACCGGGGTCCCGACCAAGGGCTTGCCCCATCTCACCTACCGGAGCCTCGGCAAGCCGGTCGACGACATCCTGGGCGTCGGGGCCGAGCACCAGGACCCGCTGACGGCACTCCAGGGCCGGCTCAAGGAGAAGCTCGGTGCCGATCCGGGCGAGGAGCGCCAGCGCCGGATCGACGCCGAGGCCAAGCGGCGCAACCGCATCCAGGTCGCCGACCGCGCCGAGGAGACGCGCGAGGACCGCAGCACCGGCCTCAGCCGCCGGCAGCGACGGGCCGCGGCAGCCGCTGGACGACGCACCGACAACGACGACGTACGCGATCGCCGCACCCTCCTCGGCGACACCGTCGCACCGCTGAAGGAGACCATCGACACGGTCGCGGACGACGTGCAGAAGGCGAAGAACGTCGTCGCGGACCTCGAGCAGCTGCAGCAGACCACGCGGGACCTCGACTCCTACGACGATTACGAGTCCCGCGGCGACGGCGCCGCTGACCGCGTCCGTGCCGAGCTGGGCCGATGAGCGTCACCGAGCGGGACGACCCGACGACGGCCCTGCGCCGGGAGGTCGTGCCGGCGGCCGATCTCGGCGACTTCATCGAGGAGCAGAAGAAGTCCTGCGGGCTGATCGTGTACTCGATCGACGCGGTGATCCACGAGCTCACCGGCTGGAGCGTCATCGAGTGGCTCTACGACCCGTTCGCCGGCGACTGGAACGCCCTGCAGCACATGAAGGACTCCTGGCCGCAGGTCGCGGACTCGATCCGCCTGGTGCAGGCGAACTACGAGGGACTGCGCGCGGACGCTGCGTCGGTGTGGTCCGGTGACGGCCTGGACGCAGCCGTCGCCAAGCTCGACGCCATCATCGACTACCACGCCAACCAGGCGGAGGGCTGCGACCACCTCTCCACCCAGCTCGGGCACGCCCTCGAGGTCTCCGAGGCGGCCATCCAAGTGGTGAGCCTGGCCCTGAACTTCCTGGACTCGCTGGCCCAGGAGCTCATCGAGGACGCCGCCGTCCCCGTCCTGGGCTGGGCCAAGGGAGCGGTGACGGCGCCCGGGAAGGTGCGCAAGGCGGTCGCGCTGATCCAGCGCGGCGCAGACGCCGTCGAGCGACTGACCACGCTGCTGCAACGAATCCCCGAGGTCGCTCGCATCGTCAACATCGGACTCACCGTGACCGACGAGACGCTGAAGTTCGGCAACACGGTGCTCAGCGCCGACGCCGCCTCCCACCTGGGCGACACCTCGCGGCAGGCGTTCGGGTGAGCCTCTTCGACAGCGTCGAGTTCCGTACGGCGTTGGCACGGGTCCAGGCCACCCACGACGAGGCGATCGGGTCACTGCGGGCCGCGCGCGGCGAGCTCGCCCGCGAGCTCGAGCGGTTCGACCGGGCGAAGGCCCGACGCGACGAGGAGCGCGCCGCTGCCGCCCGGCGCGGCGACCTCGGCCCCGAGCGGCAACGGCTGCAGCGGCGCCTCGATGCCGGTGAGACCACGTGGGCCGACGTACGGTCGGGACGCGACACGCACCCCAGCGCCGCGGCCGTGCGCACCTACGCCGAGCGCAATCTCGCCGACCTCGCCGCGCGGATGCGGACCGACCCGCGGTTCCAGGCGGCCCAGGCCGACCTCAGCGCGCTGCTCGGCGCCCGGCCCGGCGGGCCCGACCGGCCCGGCGACGACGGCGCCTGAGACCGGCGGTGGCTCAGCCCTCCGGCTTGAGCAGGGGGAACAGGATCGTCTCGCGGATGCCCGCCCCCGTGAACAGCATGATCATCCGGTCCAGGCCCAGGCCGAAGCCGCCCATCGGCGGGGCGCCGTACTCGAGTGCTCGCAGGAAGTCCTCATCGAGCTGCATCGCCTCCGGATCGCCACCGGCCGCCTTCAGCGACTGCGCTGTGAGCACCTCGCGCTGCACGACCGGGTCCACCAGCTCGGTGAAGGCGGTGCCGCGCTCGACGCCGCCGATGATGAGGTCCCACGCGAGCACCTGCCGCGGCTCGGTGGGGTTGAGGCGGGCGAGCGGCTGCGCCTCGGCCGGGAAGTCGCACAGGTACGTCGGCTGCAGCAGCCCGGGCTCGACCAGCTCGCCGCACAGCTCCATCACGATCTTGCCGGCGCTCCAGGCCTCGTCGATCTCGACGTCGCGCTCCGCGGCGATCGCGACCAGGCGCTCGCGCGGGGTGTCGGGCGTGATCTCCTCGCCGACCGCCTCGGAGACACCCTGGTAGACCGGCAGCCAGCGCCACTCACCGCCGAGGTCGATGGTGCCCTGCGGCGTCTCGATCTCGCGGCCGCCGAGCAGGTCGGCGGCGCTCAGGTACATGTCGCGCATCAGCTCGGCCATGGTGAACTGGTCGCCGTAGGCCTGGTAGCCCTCGACCATGGTGAACTCGGGGCTGTGCGTGGAGTCGACGCCCTCGTTGCGGAAGACCCGGCCGATCTCGAACACCTTCTCCACGCCGCCGACGACCGACTTCTTCAGGTTGAGCTCCAGCGCGATGCGCAGCGTCATCTCCTGGTCGAAGGCGTTGATGTGCGTCTTGAAGGGACGCGCCATCGCCCCGCCGTGGATGAGCTGGAGGACCGGGGTCTCGATCTCGAGGTACCCCTGGTCCTCGAGCGTGCGGCGAACCGCGCGGGTGATCAGGCTGCGGGTGCGCACCATGTCGCGCGCCTCCTCGCGGACGATGAGATCGGCGTACCGCTGCCGGACGCGGGTCTCCTCGGAGAGCTCCTTGTGCAGCACGGGCAGCGGGCGCAGCGCCTTGGACGCCATCGCCCAACCGGTGGCCATCACCGAGAGCTCCCCGCGCCGCGAGCAGATCACCCGGCCGGTGACCGAGACGTGGTCGCCCAGGTCGACGACGGCCTTCCAGTCGGCGAGCGACTCCTCGCCGACCTCGGCCAGGCTCAGCATGACCTGGAGCCGGGTGCCGCTGTCCTGCTCGCTCAGCCCCTCCTGGAGGGTGGCGAAGCAGAGCTTCCCGGTGTTGCGCACGAAGATGACCCGGCCGGTGACCGAGACGACGTCCTGCGTCTCCTCGCCCGGCTCGAGGTGCGACCAGGCCGCCCGCACCTCGGCCAGGCTGTGGGTGCGCGGGACGGTCGTGGGATAGGCCTCGCGGCCCTCGGCCAGCAGGCGCTCCCGCTTGGCCCGGCGGACCGTCCGCTGCTCGTCGAGGCTGGGCTCGGCGAGTTCCGGCTCCGGGGCGGTGGTCTGCTGCTGGTCGGTCACGGGCGCAAGGCTATCGGCGCGGGCGCCCGTGGCCGAACCCGCCGGTTGCGGGCTAGTCGCCGAGCAGGGCGTCGTACGCCGCCGGGCTGCTGTCGCGCAGGAACTCGCTGCAGCGCTGCCACTCCTCGTCCTCGCCGATCTCGCGGGCGGAGCGGGCCAGCAGCGCCAGGCACATCAGGAAGCCACGGTTGGGCTCGTGCTCCCACGGCACCGGGCCGTGGCCCTTCCAACCGTTGCGACGCAGCAGGTCCAGGCTGCGGTGGTAGCCCACGCGGGCGTAGGCGTAGATCGTGACCGGGTCGGCGCCGTGCTCGGTGGCGATCGCACCCAGCGTGGCCCAGGCGATCGGCGAGGCCGGATGCCGGCGTACGACGTCGGCGACCTTGGCCGGATCGGTCAGCTCGGCGAGCTCGGCCGCGGCGGGATCGACCGGCAGCAGGGTGGGGGGCGGGCCGGCGAGGAGGTCCTGATGGTGGCTCATGCCCCGATTGTCCCCAACAACGCGGAAGAGATTGTCAGTGGTCTGCTGTTGACTGGGGATGTGACCCAGACAGCTCCCCCACGGACGGCGCCGGACGTGCGCCCATGGCCAGCGCTGTTCGCGTTGGTGCTCGGCTTCTTCATGATCCTGGTCGACCTGACCATCGTGACCGTGGCGACGCCGACGATCATCGACAAGCTCGATGCCAGCGTCAACCAGGTCGTGTGGGTGTCCAGCGCCTACATGCTCGCCTACGCCGTGCCCGTGCTGATCACCGGTCGGCTCGGTGACCGGTTCGGCTCCAAGAACCTCTACCTGATCGGCCTCACGGTCTTCACCCTCGCCTCGCTGTGGTGCGGCCTGACGTCGACGATCGGGATGCTGATCGTGGCCCGTGTCGTCCAGGGTGTCGGCGCCTCGCTCATCACGCCGCAGACGATGGCGATCATCACCCGGATCTTCCCGGCCGCCCAGCGCGGCAAGGCGATGGCCGTGTGGGGCGCGACGGCGGGCGTGGCGATGGTCGTCGGCCCGGTCCTCGGCGGCGTGCTGACCGACGCCCTGGGCTGGGAGTGGATCTTCTTCGTCAACATCCCCGTCGGCATCGTCGGCCTCATCCTGGCGATCCGCTGGGTGCCTGCCCTGCCCACCCACGAGCACAGCTTCGACTGGCTCGGCGTCGCTCTGTCGGGCGTCGGCCTGTTCCTGCTCGCGTTCGGCATCCAGGAGGGCCACGACAAGCACTGGGCCGGCTGGATCCTCGCGATGATCGTCGGCGGTGTGGTGTTCCTGGTCGCCTTCGTGCTCTGGCAGGCCCGCAACCGACGCGAGCCGCTGGTGCCGCTGAGCCTGTTCCGCGACCGCAACTTCTCGGTCTCCAACGGCGCGATCACCATGATGGGCGCCATCGGCGCCTCGATGGGCTACCCGCTGATGCTCTACGCCCAGGCCGTGCGGGGGGACAGCCCGACCCAGGCCGCGCTGCTGCTGGTGCCGATGGCGGTCATGTCGATCGTGCTGGCCAACTACGTCGGCGGGCTGACCGACCGGCTGCACCCGCGACTGATCCTCGGCATCGGCTTCGCCGCCAGCTTCGCCGGGATGCTCGCGGTGGCCCTGCAGTTGCGGCCGGGCGCCCACGTCTGGTCCCTGTGCGTCGCCATGGTGGTCCTGGGCGTCGGCAACGCCTTCATCTGGGCACCGCTGGCCGCGACGGCTACCCGCAACCTGCCCATGCAGCTGGCCGGGGCCGGCTCGGGCGTCTACAACGCCACCCGGCAGGTCGGCTCGGTGGTCGGCTCGGCGGCGATCGCCGTACTGATGGATGCACGCCTGGCGGCACTGCTGCCCGGGGCGAGCGCCCATGGCGACGCCGGGGCTGCGCAGATCGACGACGCGCACGTCGCCTCGCTGTTCTCCCAAGCGATGCGGGACGCGATGCTGCTGCCGACGGTGCTCTACGTCGTCGGCTTCATCGCGGTGATGCTCTACGAGCGGCCCCAGCACGCCGGCTTCGGCGGCGCGGTGCCGGCGGCGGCCCACGCGGACTGAGCTGACCGGCAGGCCCCGGCGAGGCCGGGGGCGCCGAGCCGGACCACCGTCCCATGTGGGGGATGGGGACGGGACGGAGGTCCGGCCGGCGCCCGGTCGAGCCCTACTCGACCGGGGCCGCCTGACGGCGGCCGACGGCACCCTACCGAAGGACGTGCCCGTCCCGTGGGAGCGGGTCCACCTTTGTTCACGTTGAGAACAAAAGCCTGGCCGCAGCCGCGTCAGCCGATCGAGCGACCCGCCGAGCTCAGGTGCTGGCAGGCCTCGGTCACCCGCGCCGCCATGCCCGCCTCGGCCGCCTTGCCCCAGCTGCGCGGGTCGTAGGCCTTCTTGCTGCCGACCTCGCCGTCCACCTTCAGCACGCCGTCGTAGTTGCTGAACATGTGACCGGCCACCGGCCGGGTGAACGCGTACTGGGTGTCGGTGTCGACGTTCATCTTCACCACGCCGTAGGAGACAGCCGCGGCGATGTCCTCCTCGCTGGAGCCGGAGCCCCCGTGGAAGACCAGGTTGAGCGGCTTGTCGCCGAGAGCGGTGCCGTACTTCGCGACGATCGCGTCCTGGGCGTTCTTCAGGATCTCCGGACGCAGCTTGACGTTGCCGGGCTTGTAGACGCCGTGGACGTTGCCGAAGGTCAGCGCCGTCATGTACTCGCCCTTCTCGCCCAGCCCCAGCGCGGCGACGGTGGCCAGCGCGTCCTCTGGAGTGCTGTACAGCTTCTCGTCGATCGCGCCGACGACGCCGTCCTCCTCGCCACCCACGACACCCACCTCGATCTCGAGGATGATGTGCGCGGCCTTGGCCTTGGCCAGCAACTCCTCGGCGATGCGGAGGTTCTCCTCGAGCGGCACCGCCGACCCGTCCCACATGTGCGACTGGAACAGCGGCGCCTCGCCCCGCTGCACGCGCTCGCCCGAGAGCTCCAGCAGCGGGCGGACGAAGCCGTCGAGCTTGTCCTTCGGGCAGTGATCGGTGTGCAAGGCGATGTTGACGTCGTACTTCTTGGCCACTTCCGCGGCATAGGCGGCGAGCGCGACCGAACCGGTCACCATGTCCTTCACGGTCGAGCCCGAGAGGAACTCCGCACCACCGGTGGAGATCTGGACGATGCCGTCCGAGCCGGCCTCGGCGAAGCCCGCGAGCGCCGCGTTCAGCGTCAGCGAGGACGACACGTTGATCGCGGGGAACGCGAAGCCCTGGGACTTCGCTGTCGCGAGCATCTCGGCGTACTTCTCGGGGCTTGCGATCGGCATCGGGCAACTCCTGTGGGCCAGTCGTAGGGCGCCGGCGCGCCGCTCCTTCGGTCGACAGTAGTGCGGCAGGTGCGTGCTGAAACTTGGAGCGATCCAAGCGGGGTGAGTGGCGCCACACCCTCACGCCGCGGCCGGGACATCGACCACGGGACCGCTACGGTCGCCCCATGCCCGCCTACCTGGTCCTCACCTCCCCCGCCGCCGGCAACACCGAGGAAGAGGTCCTCGAGCCGGCGCTCGCCGTGCTGCGCGAGGCCGGAGCGGTCGAGGTGACCGCCACCGGCTCGGCCGAGGAGCTGGACGCCGCCCTCCAGCGCCGCGACGGGCGCACGCTGGTGGTCGCCGGCGGGGACGGCAGCCTGCACGCCGTGGTCAACGGGCTGCACCGTCGCGACGAGCTGGACGCGACGCCGCTCGGCCTGCTGCCCCTGGGCACCGGCAACGACTTCGCCCGCGGCCTCGACCTCCCCACCGACCCCGCTGAGGCAGCCAGGGTGATCGTGACCGGGACGGCGCGCCCCCTGGACCTGCTCCTCGACGAGGACGACGGCGTCGTGGTCAACAGCGCCCACACCGGCGCCGGCGCCGAGGCCGCCCGCGCCGGCCACAGCTGGAAGCAACGGTGGGGCCGGGCCGGCTACGCGATCGGCGCCGTGCGGGCCCTGATCGACCCGCCCGAGGTGCGCTTGCGCGTCGAGGTCGACGGCGAGGAGGTGTGCACGCCCGACGACCGGGTCCTCCAGGTGGCGATCGGCAACGGCCGGTACGTCGGCGGCGGCGCGCCGCTCACCCCCGAGGCCGAGCCCGACGACGGGTACGCCGACATCCTGGTCGCCTCGACACGCGGCCTGGGCGCCCGGCTGGCCTACGCCGCCGGCATGCTGGTCGGCCGTCACCACGAGCGCACCGACGTCACGGCGCTGCGCGGGCGCTCCGTGCGGATCTCGGGCGAGGAGTTCTGGTGCAGCGAGGACGGCGAGCTGACCGGCCCCTACCGCGAGCGCAGCTGGCGGCTCCTGCCCGCGGCGTACGCGATCCTGGTCGGCACCGTCGACTAGGACCTCATCCGCGCCACGCGTCCTGCGAGGACAGGTCGGCGTACTCCCGGATCCAGGTGTGCATCGCGATGGCTGCCGCGGAGGAGGCGTTGATCGAGCGCGTCGAACCGAACTGGGCGATCGAGAACGTCCCGTCGCAGGCCGCCCGCGCCTCCTGCGACAGGCCCGGTCCCTCCTGGCCGAACAGCAGGCACACCTGCCGTGGCAGCCGCATGGTCTCCAGGTGCAGCGAACCGGGCAGGTTGTCGATCCCGAGCAACCGGACCGGGCCATCGGGCAGCTGGTGCAGGTAGCCGGCGAGATCCGCGACGGTCGCGTGGTGCCGGATGTGCTGGTAGCGATCGGTCACCATCGCGCCACGGCGGTTCCAGCGCCGGTTGCCGACGATGTGCACCTCGGCGGCCAGGAAGGCGTTGGCGGTCCGCACGATCGTGCCGATGTTGAAGTCGTGCTGCCAGTTCTCGATGGCGACGTGGAAGCCGTGCCGCCGGGTGTCCAGGTCGGCCACGATCGCCGCCATCGTCCAGTAGCGGTAGCGGTCGACCACGTTGCGGCGGTCGCCCTCGCGCAGCAGGTCCGGGTCCCACCGGTCACCCTCCGGCCAGGGGCCGATCCAGGGGCCCACGCCCACCTCGGCCGGTCCGTGCGGCATCGGATCGTACGGCGCGAGACGCTCGCCGTGGTCGTCCTCACTCATGCTCGTGCGCCCATCGTCATCTCAACTTCATGTTCGGACCCTTAGGGTTGTGCTTGTGCACGATCTTCTCGTCCAGGCCATCAGCCTCCATGACGTGACCCAGTGGCTGAGTCCGGACTACCTGCTCCACCGCTTCGGCGCCGCCCTGTTCTGGTTGGGCATCATCGTGCTGTTCATCGAGTGCGGCCTGCTGTTCCCCTTCCTGCCCGGCGACACCCTGCTCTTCGCGATGGGCCTGTTCATCGCCGAGGGCAAGGTCGAGATCATTCCGGGCGGTCACGTCGCGGACCTGATCTTCGCCCTGGTCGTCTACACCGCCGCCGCCTTCGCCGGCAACGTCACCGGCTACTACATCGGCGAGAAGGTCGGTCCACGCATCTACGAGCGTGACGGCAGGATCATCAAACGCGAGTACCTCGACCAGACCTCGGAGTTCTTCGACAAGCACGGCCACACCGCGCTGGTCGCCGGCCGGTTCGTGCCCTTCGTGCGCACCTACATCACGCTGGTCGCCGGCGTCACCAAGATGGAGAAGCGCGTCTTCTTCGTCTGGAGCTTCATCGGGGCCGTGGCCTGGATCCTGCTGCTGACCCTGGTCGGCTACGTGCTGGGCCGGTCCTTCCCGGGCCTGGGCAAGTACATCGACCTGGTGACCTACGGCCTGCTGGCGGTGACGGTGGTCGTGCTGGGCATCGAGTGGCTGCGCAAGCGTCGCGAGCAGCACAGCAACCCGGCCGGCAACCCGGGGCAGAACTCGGGAGCCGGCCGGCGCTGATCAGCTCTGCTGGACGGCGTCGAGCTCGGCTCGGGTGAGCACGGAGCGGATCGTCAGGTCGACGTCGCGCAGCGACTCCCCCGCCTGGGGCGAGCGGTCGATCGCGCACACCACCGTGTCCACGATGGCCCCGGCCGGTCGCAGCGCGTTGACCGCATCGCGCACCGCTCCGCCCGAGGTGATGACGTCCTCGATCAGCGTGACCCGGCGACCGTCGAACGCCGGCCCCTCGGCCAGCTTGGCGGTGCCGTACTCCTTGGCCTTCTTGCGGATGAAGATCGCCGGGATGCCGGTCTTCGCCGAGACCATGGTCGCGATCGGGATGCCCCCCATCTCCAGGCCCCCGAGCAGCTCGGTCCCCTGGGGAAGGAGCTCGACCATCCGGGCCGCCACCCGGTCGAGCAGCGCCGGCTGGGCCTCGAACAGGTACTTGTCGAAGTAGGTGTCGCTCACCTGGCCCGAGCGCAGGGTGAACGTGCCGTGCAGGCGGCAGGTGGCGTCGATGTCGGCGGCGAGGCTCGCGTCGTTCCGGGTCAGATCGGTCACGAGTCTCAGCGTAGTGAGTGCGACGGTCCGGTCGCGAAGTGTCGGACCGCACCGTCATGATGGGGCCACCATGAGCCGCTGGAGCCTCGGGGCCGTCGAGAGACTCGCCCCTGACGACTCGTCGCTGGCTGCTGCCCGCAAGCTGGCCCGGCCGGGGCCCTGGTCGCAGACCGGCAGCACGGACACGCTGGTGTGGGGCAGGTGCCAGGGCTCGGGCCGTACGCCGTACCAGGTCTCGGTCGACCTGACCGGCCCGCGCTACCGCTGCTCGTGCCCGAGCCGGAAGTTCCCGTGCAAGCACGCCCTCGCGCTGTTGCTGCTGTGGGTGCGCACCGACGGCTCGGTGGCCGAGGCGACCGAGACGGCCGACTTCGCCGATGCCTGGGCGCGCGAGCGGGCCGAACGCGCGGCGGCCCGCGCCGGTGCCCCGAGCACCGAGGTCGACCCGGAGGCACGCGCTCGCCGGCTCGCCGAGCGGAGGGCGACGATGAGCGCCGGGATCGAGGATTTCGCGCGCTGGCTCGCCGATCTCGTCCGGGGCGGCCTGGCCGGCGCTCGGCGCCGGCCCTGGTCGTGGTGGGACGCCACCGCGGCCCGGCTCGTCGACGCCCAGCTGCCCGGTCTGGCCGAGCAGCTGCGGACCATGGCCGGTCAGGTCTCCGCCCGGTCCGACTGGAGTGAGCACCTGCTGGTGGAGGCCGGTCGCTGGTGGACAGCCGTCCAGGCGTGGCGCCGCTGGGACGCGCTCGACGACGACACCCGGGGTGACCTGCGTGCCCTCCTCGGCTGGGCCCAGCCGCGCGAGGAGGTCGTGGCGCGCGGTACCACCGACGGTCCTTGGCAGGTGCTCGGCGCCCACCGGACCGATGACGGCAGGCTGCAGCAGCAACGGACCTGGCTGCGGCACCTCGACTCCGGGGAGACCGTCCAGGTGCTCGACTTCGCGGCCGGGCGGCAGCCGCTGCCCGTCGCCCGGCTGGACGGTTCGGTGCTGGCGGCCGCCGTCGCCCTCTACCCGGGGCACGGTCCGCGACGCGGCGCCTTCGCCGCCGACCCGCTGGCCGTCGGGCAGGATGCGACGCTCCCGCCGGGGATGACGCTCGAGGAGGCGTTCGGGCGACTCGCCGCCGGGTGGACGGCCAATCCCTGGCTGCAGCGCGTGCCCGTCGTGCTCAAGGCAACGCTCGTGCCGGCCAGCGAGCAGCGATCGGCGCTCGTCGTCGACGGCGCCGGGCGATGCGTGCCGATGCTGGCCGATGAGCCGTGGGACCTCCTGGCCCGCACGGGCGGGCGCCCGACCTCCGTCTTCGGCGAGCTCGAGGCGAGCGGGTTCCGGCCGCTCACCGTGGTCGAGGTCGACCGGTGACCGGGCCGACCCAGCGGTGGTGGGCGGACCTGCTGGCCGCCGCCCTGCTCGGCACCGCCCGGCGACCGCCTCCGTCCCTGCCCGCGGAGCTCGGCGTCCACGAGCGGGCCGACGCTGTCGCCGAGGAGCGCCTGCTCGACGCTGCGGCGGTGGGCGCGATGCTGGTGCGCGCGGGTGCCGACGGCGTCGTGGGCGTCCGTCCGGCACCGGCCCCCGACGACGACGCCCCGGCCGCGGCCGACCGTGCGGTCCAGCTCCTGCACCTGTTGCTCGACCAGCCGCCGTTCCCGGTCGAGCTGGCCACGACAGCCCTGCTGCGGTGGCTGCGCCTCGCCGCCGACAGGGGCCGGCGGATCCCGCACGCGGAGCTGCCACGGCTGCTGGATGCCGCTACCCGCCACCCCGCGCTCCGGGAGCCGGTCGCCGCCGTGGCGGGGGCGCGCGGGCGCTGGCTGGCCGCCGCCAACCCGGCATGGAGCTGGCTCGGGCCGGCCCTCGCCCCGCCGCCCGACGGTGACGTGACACCCGCGGGCTGGGCGCGGGCCACGATCACGGAGCGGATCGCTGTGCTCGTCCGCACCCGCCGCGCGGATCCGGCGGCCGGGCGGGCGTTGGTGGAGTCCACCTGGGCCACGGATCCCGCCCGCGACCGACCGCAGCTGCTCCGCCTCCTCGAGGTCGGGATCGGCCTCGAGGACGAGGGCCTCCTGGAACGGGCGCTGGATGACCGCGCCGCTGCGGTGCGTGACGTCGCCCAGCGGCTGCTCGACCGGTTGCCCGGGTCCGCGCGGGCGGCACGGATGAGCGCGCGCCTGCGTCCCCTGGTACGCACCCGGGGCATCCTGCGCCATGGCCTCGGGATCGATCTGCCCGACCAGCCGGATGCCGCTGCTGTCCGCGACGGCCTCGGGAAGCGGCCCGGCGACCGTTCCTCCGAGCGCGGGTACTGGCTGGAGCAGCTCGCCGCCGCCGTACCGCTCGACTTCTGGACCGAGATCACGGGGCGTGACCCCGCCGCGACGTGGCGGCTCGTGCACGCCGCCAGCCCCGACGCGGCCCGCGGCGTCGTACGAGCCGCCTCCGTGCGTCACGATCCCGACTGGTTGGCTGCGCTGGTCCGCGCTGGCGCCGGGCCGGGCCTGCTGGCCCTGCTGCCGCCGGAGGTGTGCGCCGAGATCGCGCCGGCCCACCTGGCGGGCATTCCACCGCACCTGCTGCCCGAGGTGCTGGCGAACACGCCGCCCACCTGGAGCGGCACGCTGAGCACGGCGGTCCTCGGCCGGATCGCCGCGGAGAAGGCGCCTGCCGGCCTGCTCAACGGCCTGCTCCCGCTGCTCGCGGAGCGGCTGCCGGGCGACGCCGTGGCGACCCTCCAGCGGCTGGCCCGCGCGGAGGGGGCGCCGCGCGGCTACGCCGACCTCGTCCAGTACCTGAGCTTCGTCCCTGCGATCCCGGAGGCCTTCGGATGACCGACACCCAGATCCTGCGCCAGCATGCCGAGCAGGAGTACGCCGTCGAGCTCGCCGCCCTGGCCGCCGCCGACGACCGGCCGCGGCCGCCACGGTGGCGGCTGTCGCCGTGGGCGGTGACGACCTACCTGCTCGGCGGGTCGCTACCCGACGGCACCGAGATCACCGCCAAGTACGTCGGCTCGCGCCGACTGATCGAGATCGCCGTCGCCTCGCTCGCCACCGACCGAGCCCTGCTCCTGCTCGGGGTTCCGGGGACGGCCAAGACCTGGGTCGGGGAGCATCTGGCCGCCGCTATCAGCGGTGACTCCACCCTGGTGGTGCAGGGCACCGCCGGCACGCCCGAGGAGTCGCTGCGCTACGGCTGGAACTACGCCCGGCTGCTGGCCGAGGGCCCCTCGAGGGAGGCGCTGGTCCCGAGCCCGGTGATGCGTGCGATGGAGAGCGGAGCACTGGTCCGGATCGAGGAGCTGACCCGGATCCCGGCCGACGTGCAGGACGCGCTGATCTCGATCCTCTCGGAGAAGACGCTGCCGATCCCCGAGCTCGACCAGGAGGCACAGGCGGCGCAGGGGTTCAACCTGATCGCGACGGCCAACAACCGCGACAAGGGCGTCAACGACCTCTCCTCGGCCCTCAAGCGCCGGTTCAACACCGTGGTGCTGCCACTCCCGGACTCGTTGGACAGCGAGGTCGAGATCGTGCGCAGCCGGGTGGCGGCCATCGGCCGGTCGCTGCAGCTGCCCGACGACCTCGCCGCCGTACCCGAGATCGAGCGCGTGGTGACCATCTTCCGCGAGCTGCGCGGTGGCATGACGCTGAACCAGCGGAGCAGCGTCAAGTCGCCGTCGGCGACCCTCTCGACGGCGGAGGCGATCTCGGTGATGACCAATGGTGTCGCCCTGGCGGCGCACTTCGGCGACGGCGTCGTCCGGGCCGCCGACCTCGCCGCCGGGCTGACCGGTGCTGTGGTGAAGGACCCGGTCCAGGACCTGCTGGTCTGGCAGGAGTACCTCGAGACGGTGGTCAAGGACCGGCCGGAGTGGGCCGATCTCTACCGCGCCTGCCGCGAGCTCGCCTGAGGCGGGAGGTGTCGGCGGTGGCGAAGGTGGAGGTGCTCGGCGTCCGGCACCACGGACCGGGGTCGGCCCGGTCGGTCCTCGGCGCGCTCGCCGAGCTCCGGCCCGACCTCGTCGTCATCGAGGGTCCGCCCGAGCTCGACGCCCTGCTCCCCTGGGCGGGCGACCCGGGGCTGGTGCCACCGGTCGCCGGCCTGGTGTACGCCGTCGACGACCCGAGGCGATCCTCCTTCTATCCGCTTGCCGCGTTCTCCCCGGAGTGGGTCGCGCTGCGGTGGGCCACCGCCGCCGACACCGCTGTGCGATTCGCCGACCTGCCGGCCGTGCACGACCTGGCCGGCGAGGACCGCTACCGGCCCGGTGCGGTCGACCCGATCGCCGCGTTGGCGGCAGCGGCCGGCTACGACGACGCCGAGCGGTGGTGGGAGGACGCCGTCGAGCACCGGGCGACCAGCTCATTGGCGCGGTTCGCGCTCCTGCGCGAGGCGATGGCCGCCGCCCGGAGCGAGGCGGAGGACGGCGCCGACGACCTGCGCCGCGAGGCTGCGATGCGCCGGGTGCTGCGTGCCGCCGTCAAGGAGGGGTACGAGCGCATCGCGGTGGTCTGCGGAGCGTTCCACGCACCCGCCCTCGATCCGGCCGGCTGGCCCAGCGTGGCCGCCGACCATCGCCTGCTGAGCGGCCTGCCGCGCACCAAGGTGGCAGCGACGTGGGCGCCGTGGACCGCCGGCCGACTCGCGCTTGCGAGCGGCTACGGCGCCGGCGTCCGCTCGCCCGGCTGGTACCAGCACCTGTTCACCTGCAGCGATCCCGACGAGGTCGCCCCGGGGTGGCTGACGCGGGTCGCGCGGGCCCTGCGCGCGGAGGGCCTCCCGGCGGCACCGGC
This sequence comes from Nocardioides sp. BP30, assembly GCF_029873215.1. Taxonomy (NCBI): domain Bacteria; kingdom Bacillati; phylum Actinomycetota; class Actinomycetes; order Propionibacteriales; family Nocardioidaceae; genus Nocardioides; species Nocardioides lacus. Next base: position 55,500 of record NZ_CP123620.1, read on the forward strand.
CACGGTCGTGGAGGCCGTCCGCCTCGCCGAGGCGCTCGCCGCCGTGCGCGGGCGCCCGTCGGTGGGGCTGAGCGAGGTCACCGACGCCACCCAGACGGTGCTCTGCGAGGGCTCTGCGCTGCCCCTCGCGCTCATCGACCGCACCCTGGTGATCGGTGAGGAGCTCGGGGAGGTGCCCGGCTCGGTCCCGCTCGTCCCGCTCGCCCAGGACCTCGCCCGGCGGCAGCGTTCGCTGCGCCTGAAGCCGTCGCCCACCCCGCAGACAGTGGTCCTCGACCTGCGCAAGGAAGCCCAGCTCGAGCGCTCGCTGCTGCTGCACCGACTCGCGCTGCTCGGCATCGACTGGGGCGTGCCCGCCGACGCCGGGCGGACCGCCGGCACGTTCAAGGAGGCCTGGGAGCTGACCTGGCGACCGGAGTTCGCCGTCCGGCTGATCGAGGCGGGGCTGCACGGCACCACCGTGACGGCGGCGGCCGAGCAGCTCCTGGTCGAGCGGGCGGCCGCCGCGACCGCCCTCGGCGAGCTCGGCGGCCTGCTCGAGCAGGCCCTCGTCGCCGACCTCCCGGACGCCGTGACGGCGGTCGTCGACGCGCTGGCGGCCCGCACCGCCCACCAGCACGACACCCAGGCCCTGCTCGAGGCGGTCGAGCCGCTGGCGCGCACCCAGCGCTACGGCGACGTACGCCGCGCCGACGTGAGCCGGGTGCGGGCCGTGCTGGAGACGATCGTCCTGCGGGCGGCGGTGGAGCTGCGCTCCGCCTGCGCCGCCCTCGACGACGAGGCGGCCGCGACGATGCGAGCCGCCCTCGACAGCGCCCACCGCGGCATCACCCTCGTCGATGCCCAGACCCAACGCTGGCACGAGGCGCTCGCGTCGGTGGCCGCCGACGAGCGCATCCACGGCTCGGTGGCCGGCCGGGCCAACCGTCTCCTCCTCGACGCCGGCCGGCTCGACTCCGAGGAGGCGGCCCGGCGCCTGTCGCGCCAGCTCTCGCCCGGCGCACGTCCCACCGCTGCGGCGGCGTGGCTCGACGGCTTCCTCGAGGGTGAGGCCGTCCTCTTGCTGCACGATCCCGTGCTGCTCGGTCTCGTCGACAGCTGGATCGGCGCGGTCGAGGAGGACACCTTCGAGGACCTGCTGCCGCTGCTGCGCCGGACCTTCGCACGCTTCGAGGCGGCCGAGCGTCGTCAGGTCGGCGAGCGGGTCCGCATCGGCACCTCCGGCGTACCAGCGGCGCGTGCCGAGGGCCTGGACCTGGAGCGTGCGCTGCCGGCCGCGCACGCGGTGGCACGCCTCATCGGCCTGGAGGTCCGATCATGACGGACGCGCGCGGACGGCTCGCCCGCTGGCGCCTCGTCCTGGGCTCCGCCGCCGAGGATCCCGACACCACGCTCTCGGACGCGGATGCGACGCGCGACCAGGCGCTGGCGGCCCTGTACGACGGCGAGCGGCGCGGTGGGCTGGGGTCCTCGGCGCCCAGGGTGGCCCGCTGGCTGGGCGACATCCGCACCTACTTCCCGGCCGGTGTCGTCTCGGTGATGCAGTCGGACGCGATGCAGCGGCTCGGGCTGCGACAGCTGCTGCTCGAGCCCGAGACGATGGCGGCGGTGCAGCCCGACCTCGGGCTGGTGACGACCCTCGTCGGGCTCAACCGGGTGATCCCCGAACACAGCCGTGAGACGGCGCGCAGCGTCGTACGGAAGGTGACCGACGAGCTCGAGGAGCGGTTGCGCGATGCCACCGTCCAGGCGGTGACCGGCGCGCTCGACCGCGCCGCGCGCACGCGCCGCCCCAAGCCCCGCGACATCGACTGGCGGCGCACGATCGGAGCCAACCTGCGCCACTACCTGCCCAGCCACCGCACGGTGGTGCCCGAGCGCCTGGTGGGCTACGCGCGACGCACCCACCAGACCCAGCGTCGCATCATCCTGTGTCTCGACCAGTCGGGCTCGATGGCGGAATCGGTCGTCTACTCCTCGGTCTTCGGGGCGGTGCTCGCCTCACTGCGCTCGGTCTCCACCCGGCTGGTCGCCTTCGACACCGCCGTCGTCGACCTCAGCGACCAGCTCGACGACCCCGTCGACATCCTCTTCGGGGTGCAGCTGGGCGGTGGTACCGACATCAACCAGGCCCTCGCCTACTGCCAGGGGCTGATCGAGCAACCCGAGGAGACGGTGTTCGTTCTGATCAGCGATCTGTACGAGGGCGGCATCGCCGAGGAGATGCTGCGCCGGGCGCGCGCCGTCGTCGAGTCCGGCGCGGTGATGATCGCGCTGCTCGCCCTCAGCGACTCCGGCGCGCCCTCCTACGACAAGGAGCACGCCGCCGCGCTGACAGCGCTCGGCGTGCCCGCCTTCGCCTGCACGCCGGATCTGTTCCCCGACCTCGTGGCGGCGGCGATCCGACACGACGACATCGGTGGATGGGCGGCGGCGCACGACATCCTCGTCACCGGCGTCGAGGAGCAGGAGTGACCTAGATTGGCACCGTGACCGTGTCGCGCCTGCGAGGCATCCCGCCCACGATCTTCACCGAGATGTCGGCGCTCGCGGCCGCGACCGGGGCGATCAACCTCGGCCAGGGCTTCCCGGACGTCGACGGGCCGGCCGATGTCGTCGAGCGGGCCGTGGCGGCGCTGCGCGAGGGCGGGAACCAGTACGCCCCGGGGCCCGGCGTACCTGCCCTGCGGGAGGCGATCGCGCACCACCAGGCGCGGCACTACGGCCTCACCCTCGACCCCGGCACGCAGGTGGTCGTGACCACCGGGGCGACCGAGGCGATCGCCGCCGCGATCCTCGGACTGGTCGAGCCGGGTGACGAGGTGGTGCTGCTCGAGCCCTACTACGACTCCTACCTGGCGATGATCCAGATGGCCGGCGGCATCCGGCGACCGGTCACGCTGCGAGCGCCCGACTTCCGGCTGGACGTCACCGCGCTGAGGTCGGCGGTGAGCGAGCGGACCCGGCTCATCCTGCTGAACTCACCGCACAACCCGACCGGGACAGTCCTCACCGCGGCCGAGCTGCGGGCCGTCTCGGAGGTGGCCGTCGAGCACGACCTGGTGGTGGTCACCGACGAGGTCTACGAGCACCTCACCTACGGCGAGGAGCACGTGCCGCTGGCCACCCTGCCCGGGATGTTCGAGCGCACGCTGACGCTCTCCAGCATCGGCAAGTCCTACTCCTTCACCGGCTGGAAGGTCGGCTGGGCGAGCGGGCCCGCTCCCCTGGTCCGGGCGGTGCTGGACGCCAAGCAATGGCTGACGTTCACCTCGGGGGCTCCGCTGCAGCCGGCTGCGGCGTACGCCCTCGACGCCGAGCCGGACTGGCCGCACCGGCTGGCGGCCTCCCTGCGCGAGCGGCGCGACCTGCTCTGCGAGGGGCTGCGCTCGCTGGGCCTGGCCACGACCGTGCCGCAGGGGACCTACTTCGCCACCACCGACATCACCGGGCTCGGCTGGCCCGACGGTGAGGCGTTCTGCCGCGCACTGCCCGAGCGCGCCGGGGTGGTGGCCATTCCCATGCAGGGCTTCTACGACCCCGACCGCGACCGGGCCGACCAACCCGGTCGGCAGCTGGTCCGGTGGGCGTTCTGCAAGCGGCCCGAGGTGATCGGGGCCGCGCTGGAGCGGCTGGCGGGGGCCGATCTCGGCGGCCCGCTGGGGTAGTCCCGCACGACGTGGCCGGCCTACGGGACCGGGAGGGGACCGGTGCGTCCAGGAGCATCACGGCGCTGCCGGCTCCGATACCAACCTCCAGCGGGCGGCAGCAGCAGGAGCACGCCCCCCAGCGCGGCGACGAGCCCGAGCAGGAGCACCACCACGCCGGCGACGACCTCGCCGGTGGTGTCGTGGTCGACGACGAGACCTACCCCGATCAACGCGATGAAGGCGGCACTGAGGAACGCGAGGACGACCGTCGTCACCCGGGCCCACTGCCGACACGCCAGCGCCAGCCCGGCGAAGACCCCGCCCGTGACGCACAGCGCCAGACCCAGCGCGCACGCCACCAGGCCGGCCGCCATTCCGCCCGTGCTCAGGTGATCGTCAGGGTCGGAGTCGAGGTGGGCGCCGACGACACCCACGACCCCGAGCAGCAGCACGGCGATGGACAGGCCGATCAGGACGAAGACGATCACCCCCGCGGCGGTGACGCTGCCGGGCCGGCGCACCCTCGGGACCGACCACGGCACCGGCAGCAGCTGGGCCGGGTCCGGCGGAGGGTAGGACGGATCCTGCCGAGGTCCCTGCTCCGGCCCCTCTCCCGGCGGCACACCCGGCGGCATGCCGGGCGGGATCTGGTCGGGATAGGGCGGCGGCACGCCGTAGGGGTTGCCGTAGGAGCCGTAGGCGTCGGACATGGTGGGCCCCTCAGGCCGTCGGCGGCCAGGGGCCGCCGGGATGGACGGGCGGGTACGGCGGCAGGCCGCCGCGCCGGGCGAACCAGTCGCTGGCGCGGCGCCCGAACAGCAGCACGATGGTGGTGATGGCGCCCGCCAGCGGCAGCACCGCCACGATGGAGGCGATCGACACGAGACTGAGGGCGATGGTCAGCCCGGAGAGCACGGTGAGCACGATCCGGGCCGTCGCCGATCGGCGCAGCACGAACACGGCGACCACGATCGCCGCGACCCCGGCCACCACCATGACGATCCCCATCACCATCAGGACCACCACGAGGTCGTGCAGCGTGAAGTCGCCGGTGTCGTAGCCGCGATCGCTCAGGTCCCACATCACGTCGTCGGAGGCCACACCGCCGATGATCGCCAGGATCAGCCCGACGAACGCGGTGAGGCCGGACAGGATCATGGTGATCACCGCCGCCGCTGTCACCGAGCCCGGGCGGGCGTCGGGATCGGGGGCACCGTACGTCGCGTACGGCGCATAGGGCTGCTGTGGCGGCCGGGGGTAGGGCTGCTGCGGCGGCGGGTAGGCGCCGTACGGCGGGGGCTGCGGGCTGGAGGCGGGCGGCGCCGGCGGCTGCGGGTGCTGGCCCGCTCCGACCGCCGGTCCGTCGGAGCCGGCGAGACCCGCAGGCGGGCCCGGAATCGCAGGCGGCGACGTTTCGCTCATGACCTGCATCCTCCCTTGCTGCCGCGGATCGAACCATGCGTTCGCGACAGGAAGCCACAACACCATGACCGCGACGCCGACCATCACCGCGAACGGCCAACCGGTGGGCAGGCCCGCGAGCACGAGGGGCACCACGAGGACCAGGAGTGCGATCCGCGCTGACCGCGACCGCTGCAGCGCCTGCCAGCCGAGGATCGCCGCCGCGGCCGCGCACGCGCCCGAGACCATGCCGAGGACCTTGAACGTGGTCAGGAGGCCCTCGACGGTGACGCCGAGCCGGTCGGGCATCTCGGCGACCATCCTCGTCACCCTCATGCGGGTGTCGAGACTGTGCAGCGTGGAGATCTGCTCGAACGCACTGATCACCAGCGCGATCGAGCCCAGCACCACCGCCCAGCCGGCGTAGGTGACCTGCTGGGGACGGGGCGGCGTCTGGGGAGAAGGGCCGATCTCGGCCACTCAGAGCTCCTCGTGGGTGTCCGGGTCGCCGCCGAAGAGCCGGCCGTCGGGGCGACCGAGCGCGGAGATGTCGGCGACCTCGGCGTCGGTCAGCTCGAAGTCGAAGAGCGAGAGGTTCTCCACCTGCCGCGAGGGGGTGGCCGACTTCGGGATCGGGACGGAGCCGAGCTGCACGTGCCAGCGCAGGATCACCTGCCCCGGCGTCACGCCCAGGCGCGCCGCAGCGGCCTGTACGGGTGCCGCGTCGTACTGGCCCTGGCGCTTGCCCATCGGACTCCACGCCTCCGTGCGGATGCCCAGCTCGTCGTGGAGAGCGCGCATCTCGGCCTGCGGGAAGAGCGGGTGCAGCTCGATCTGGTTCACGGCCGGCGTCACGCCGGTCTCGGAGATGATGCGGCGCAGGTGCGCCTCGGTGAAGTTGGAGACCCCGATCGAGCGGACCAGCCCCTGCTTCTGCAGCTCGACCAGAGCCTGCCACGCCTCGACGTAGAGGTCGCGCGACGGGTTCGGCCAGTGGATCAGGTGCAGGTCGAGGTGGTCGAGGCCGAGCCGCTGCAGCGACTCCCTGGTCGAGGCGATCGCCGCGTCGTACGCGTGGTGGCGGCCCGGGATCTTGCTGGTCACCCGGACCTGGTCACGCGGCACGCCGCTGCGGCGCAGGGCCTCGCCGACCTCCTCCTCGTTCTCGTAGTTGACGGCGGTGTCCAGCAGCCGGTAGCCGTTCGCGAGCGCGCCGGTGATCGCCTCGATCCCCTCCGCGTTCCGCAGCGGGTAGGTGCCGAAGCCGACCGCCGGGAGGGTGGTGCCGTCGTTGAGGGTGTACGTCGGGACGTTGTTCACCCCGCGATCCTCCCATGAGACATGTAACGCGGTGTCCGGTGAGGTTCTGCGGTGTCACAGCACCGCAGAACAAGACCGGACACCGCGTTACATGCGGGCCGAGCGCCCGTCAGACAGTCAGTGTCAGACCACTCTCGCCACGGTCGACGCGGACGTGACCACCGTCCGTCACCTGGCCGCCGATCAGCATCTTGGCCAGCTGGTCGCCGATCGCCGACTGCACCAGGCGGCGCAGCGGACGGGCGCCGTACGCCGGGTCGTAGCCGACGTCGGCCAGCCACTCCTTGGCGGCCTGGCTGACCTCGATGGTGATCCGTCGCACCGCGAGTCGCCTCTCCAGCGAGGCCAGCTGCAGGTCGACGATGTGCGTCAGCTGCTCCTTGGTCAGCGCCTCGAAGACCACGATCTCGTCCAGCCGGTTGAGCAGCTCGGGCTTGAAGCTCTGCCGGACCACCGCCATCACCGAGTCGCGCTGCTTCTCCGGCTCCAGGGTGGGGTCGGTGAGGAACATCGAGCCGAGGTTGCTGGTCATGATGATGATCGTGTTGCGGAAGTCGACCGTGCGTCCCTGGCCGTCGGTCAACCGGCCGTCGTCGAGCACCTGCAGCAGGATGTCGAAGACCTCCGGGTGCGCCTTCTCGACCTCGTCGAGCAGGACGACGGAGTACGGGCGCCGGCGGACCGCCTCGGTCAGCTGGCCGCCCTCGTCGTAGCCGATGTAGCCCGGAGGGGCACCGACCAGGCGCGCGACCGAGTGCTTCTCGCCGTACTCCGACATGTCGATGCGCACGATCGCGCGCTCGTCGTCGAAGAGGAAGTCGGCCAGTGCCTTGGCCAGCTCGGTCTTGCCCGTGCCGGTGGGCCCAAGGAAGAGGAAGGAACCGGTCGGCCGGTTCGGGTCGGCGATGCCGGCCCGGGAGCGGCGTACGGCGTCGGCGACGGCCGTGACAGCCTCCCGCTGGCCGATCAGCCGGCGCCCGATGACCTGCTCCATCTCGAGCAGCTTGGCGGTCTCGCCCTGCAGCATCCGGCCGGTCGGGATGCCGGTCCAGGCCTCGACGACCTCGGCGACCTGCTCGGCGCCGACCTCGTCGCCGACCAGCGGCTTGGTCTCCCCGCTCTCGAACGCCTTCTCGGTGTCCTTGGCCTGCTCGATCTGCCACTCCAGTGCCGGGATCCGTCCGTAGAGCAGCTCCGAGGCGCCGCCGAGGTCGCCCTCGCGCTGCAGCCGGTCGGCCTCGCTGCGCAACTGGTCGAGCTGGCGACGCAGCTCACCCTCGCCCTCGAGCGAGGACTTCTCCCGCTCCCAGCGGGCCTCCAGGCTGCGCAGCTCCTCCTCCCTGTCGGCGAGGTCCTGCTTGAGCGCCGCGAGCCGCTCCCGGGAGGCGTCGTCGCTCTCCTTGGCGAGTGCGAACTCCTCCATCTTCAGGCGGTCGACCTGGCGCCGCAGCTGGTCGATCTCCTCGGGGCTCGACTCGATCTCCATCCGGAGTCGCGAGGCGGCCTCGTCGATGAGGTCGATCGCCTTGTCGGGCAGCTGGCGGCCGGTGATGTAGCGATCGGAGAGCGTTGCCGCCGCGACGAGGGCCGCGTCGGTGATCCGCACCCCGTGGTGCGCCTCGTACTTCTCCTGGATCCCGCGCAGGATCTGGATCGTGTCCTCGACGGACGGCTCACCGACGAAGACCTGCTGGAAGCGGCGCTCCAGCGCCGGGTCCTTCTCGATCGACTCGCGGTACTCGTCCAGCGTGGTGGCGCCGATCATGTGCAGCTCTCCGCGCGCGAGCATCGGCTTGAGCATGTTGCCCGCGTCCATCTGGCTGTCGCCGCCGGCACCCGCGCCGACGACGGTGTGCAGCTCGTCGATGAAGGTGATCACGCGGCCCTCGGACTGCTTGATCTCCTCCAGCACGGCCTTGAGCCGCTCCTCGAACTCGCCGCGGAACTTCGCCCCGGCGACCATCGCCGCGAGGTCGAGGCTGAGCACCCGACGGCCCTTGAGGGAGTCAGGTACGTCGCCGGCGACCACGCGCTGCGCCAGGCCCTCGACGACGGCGGTCTTGCCGACGCCGGGCTCGCCGATGAGGACGGGGTTGTTCTTGGTCCGGCGGGAGAGCACCTGGATCACCCGACGGATCTCCTGGTCGCGACCGATCACCGGGTCGAGGCGACCCTCTTCCGCCGCCTCGGTGAGGTCGACCGAGTACTTCTCCAGCGCCTCGTAGGTGGACTCGGCGTCCTGGCTGGTGACGCGGCGGCTGCCGCGGATGGCGCTGAGCGACTCGCGCAGACCGTCGGCCGTGAGACCGGCCTCGGTCAGGACCCGCTTCGCGCTGCTGTCCACGGTGGCGATGCTGATCAGCAGGTGCTCGGTGGCGACGTACTCGTCCTTCATGGACTGGGCGAGCTCGAGAGCGCCGGCCAGGACGCGCGAGAGCACCCCGCTGCCGCTCGGCTGCCCCACCGTCTCGCCCGAGACCCGCGGCAGCGCGTCGCGCTGAGCGGCGGCGGCGCGCACCAGCGCGGGGGCGTCGGCGCCCGCCTTGCTGACCAGGTTCGCCGCGCTGCCGTCCTCCTGGAGGAGGAGCGCGACGAGGAGGTGGATCGGCTCGATCGTGGAGTTGCCGGCGGTGGTCGCCGACAGTTGGGCGGCCTCGATGGCCTCCCGGCTCTTGGTGGTGAACTTGTCGACCCCGAACTGACTCATCTGTGTCTGGTTCTCCTGCTGAGGTGTGGACGTGTGACCCAGCACGGTCGGTGGCTGTCGTCACCGACCAGTGTGCTGCTCACTGTGCCCAACACACCAGAAGTTGAGTCCATTCCACTCAACTTCGAACGTGCGCCGTCCCACATTCTCTGGTCAACTGGGACTATTCACCTGGCCCGGATGCACTACTCCTTCACGTCCACACAAGGAGTCTCATGCCGTTTCTCAGCTACGACCTGCCGGCCGGCGGTCGTCCGATCGTCCCGCCGTCGACGGCGCCGGCAGCCGGTGCCCGGACCCGCCTGCGGCAGTTGCTCCCGGTCGGCCTGCTCGTCGCAGCGGCCGGCGCCGGAGCCGCAGTCGCGTCCACGACGGGTGGCTCCCTGAGCGCCGAGGGTCGCGACGACACCGGCGGCCGGCCCAGCACCCAGGTCGGTCAGGCCGTCAGCCCCTCCCTCGTCCCGCCGACGCTCCTGAGGCGGTCGGACGCCGACCGCCCGGAGCTGACCTCGGCGGCGTACGTGCTGCCCTCGACGGGCCGGCACCGCGCGGCGACACCGGACGCGCACCGCACAGCGGGCACCGCGTCGACGGCCGCCGGAAAGCACCGCTCGGATGCCGACCGGCATCACGTCACGGCGCACCCGAGCGCGCACCCGAGTGTCGCGACGGCGCACCCGACGGCCACGACCACCGCGACCACCACCGCGACAGCCACCGCGACCACTGGTGCTGCCGAGTCCTCGAAGCCGACCGCCGAAGCCTCGAGCGCCGCCACCACCGAGGCGACGACGACGGGCCTGCTCACCGGTGTGGTCTCCACCGTCACCGGGGCCGTCGGAAGCCTCCTCGGCACCCGCTGAGCGACCTCACCCCTTCGGGGGCTCCGAGGTGTCCGCGGCCAGCGGAGCGGAGTGCTCGGGGAAGTCGGCGTCCGGGTCGTCGACCAGGCAGGCGCGGCAGAACCCGACGCCGAACGGGGTGAGCTGGATGGAGCGACGCACGACCCGGGTCGCCCGGGTGGCGTGCAGCGCGGCCAGCACATCGGGCTGGGCCTCCACCACCTGGTACTCCAACGGGTCCTTGAGTTGCTCGCGAGAGAACCAGATCAGCCCGAGCCGGAAGAGGTTGTTGAGGTAGGCCGGCACCTGGTCGACGTGCTTGAGGCCGGCCCGCGCACCGATCATGTTGAGCTGCGCGGCGATCAGGCTCGAACTCACCATGCCGCTGCGTACGTCGACGCTGGGCTGCGGACCGCCCTCGACCAACAGCACCAGGATGCGGGCCTCGTCGGGCGCGAGCTCGCCGAGGATCCGCGCGTACGCCGGGTGCGCGCCGTCGTCGTCCCACACGTCCCGGGAGCGGGCCAGCAGTGCCTCGCCCTGCTCCCGCAGCGAGCGGCGTGCCGCCAGGGCCTTCTCCTCGCGGCTGCGCGGGACCTCACGGTGCACCGGATGGCTCAGCGCCTGGCCGACTTGGGCGACGGCCTCACCGACCGTCATGCCGGAGCCGATGCCCTTGGCCAGGTCGGCCACCACGCCGGAGGCCGCTGCCACCCCCGCCGCGATGTCCACGGCCAGATGCGGCTTGGCCACGGCACCCGCGACCCGGCGCCCGGTGCGGACGCCCGCCACCATCCCCCACTGCGCGGTCCGCAGCCACGACGTCGCCGCCAGCCGGGCGATGCCCGGCAGCGCCTCGACGGCCGCGCCGCGACGTACTGCCGGCAGGCCCTCCTCCGGCACGTCGTCGTACTCGCTCACCGTCCTCCTCCCAGGCCGAAGATCGAGAGGTGGATGAAGCCACCCACCACGCCCATGATCGCGCCGTGCGCGTAGAGCATCCATTCATCCTCCCTGATGGCCGAGCGCATCATCTCCACGAAGTCGCGCGGCGGCAGCTCCTTGGTGCGCTGCGCTATCAGCACCTCGATCCTCTTCGACTGCTGTCGGCTGAACTCCTCGTCCCGGAAGGGGGTCAGCGTCCGGTCGACGGCCTCGGTGGCGAACCCGGTCTTGATCGCCTCGTACGAGCGCGGGCCGAGCGCGATCCGGGCCGCGCCACGCGCCAGACCGGCCGCTCTGTCGATCGCCGGGCCCAGCGCGGTCATCAGCATCTGCCGGGTGCGGTCTCCACTCGGCCCCTCGATCAGGAAGTCACCGATCTGCTCCAGGGTGATCACATCGTCGGCGATGATCTGCGCGTAGATCTCGGCGGCCTCGTCCTGGCGGCGCAGGAACAGGCCGTGGAACCTGATGCCGAGGTAGCGCTTCGGCTCGACCGGCTCGAAGATCAGCCACATGCCGAGCAGGTTGGTCAGCCAGCCGACGGCGATGCCGAGGATGGGCAGCAGGTACCACTGGTGGAACCAGTGGTCGATGAAGGCGACCGGGACACCGAAGAGGAAGCCGAAGACGAACCCGATGTTGACCATCGTGTTCAGCTCCTTCTGGCCGATGTCCTTGAAGACCCGCACGACCAGGTCGGGATGGGCGCGGAAGTGCTCGATCACCATGATCTTGGGATCCAGCAGCTGGTCGATGTGAGCACCGATCTCGTCGGTGATGCTGTGCACCACCCCGGGCAACTGGGCCTGGACCCGCGTCACGACCGCACGCTTGGCCGGCACCGGCAGGTCACGCCACGCGGCCGGGGTGGTGCGCCGCATGACGTCGTCGACCACTGCCGGGATCTCGGGCTCGAACATCGTGACGATGTGCTCGGCGATCCGGTCGGGCTCGAGCTGCTGGTAGAACTCCGCGGGCGTTCCCAGCTTGGCGATGGCCTTGTCGACGGCGATGCTGCCCATCTTGGCGGCCCGCGCTGGCACGATGCCCTGCCAGCCGATGCCGCCCTGCAGGATCCCGGGGACCTCCTGGATCTTGCGCGGCAGCAGGTGGGCGAGCTGGTCCATCCCCCTGATCCGCAGGCCGTGGAACCGGATCGGGTGGAAGAGCATGATCAGGCCGGTCCAGTTGATCAGCCAGCCGATCACGCCGGTGAAGACCGGGATGGACAGGAAGCCGATCCAGTCCCCGGCGGTGTCCAACCTGCTGAGGTTCCAGTCGACGTCGGCGAGATGGTGCTGGAGATGCTCGAACGTCGCTCTCACCGCCTTCGTCGGCCGCCGACGACGCCCCATGCCTCGTCGGCCGTGCCGGAGTGACACTAAGGCATGGCGCGCCCCGGGCGCGGCGGCGTCCTACTCGCGAGTCACCTCGACCGGGCGAAGGGCGGGCTCAAGCGGCGGGATGGCCGAGAAGATGCTGCTTGACCAGCGACATGTCCTCCTGGAGCGGTCGGAGGTGAGCCTCGGTCAGGCTCGCCAGCGCGTCGATCTTCGCCTCCAGCCGGTGCTCCACGCCGCCGATCTTCGCCTCCAGCCGCTGCTCCACGCCATCGATCTTCGCGTCCAGCCGCTGCTCCACGCCATCGATCTTCGCCTCCAGCCGCTGCTCCACGCCGCCGATCTTCGCGTCCAGCCGCTGCTCCACGCCATCGATCTTCACGTCCAGCCGCTGCTCCACGCCATCGATGCGATCGTCGAGGCTGTCGAACCGAGCGTCGAAGCGTGAGTTCAGGGCACGCCAGAACATCCCCAGCAGCGTGCCGACGCCGACCAGGGTGCTCACGACGATCGTGATCGTCTGCGCCCAGGAGCCCATGGGCTCAGGATAGGTGAGCAGCCGGCGAGGCGGGACCGACCGGGATCGGGCTGTGGAGAACTCAGCGACCCCGGCGCCAGACGACGACCGACTGGCCCACCTCGGGCGGCCGGATGGCCGGGACCCGGGAAGCCGGCGGCGACGTCCGGCGTACGGCGACCGCCTCGCGCAGCGCGTCGCGCGTCGCGGCCAGCTCGGCGGCGAGCTCCTCGTTGCGCGCCGACAGGGCCTCGACCTTGTTCTCCAGCTCGAGGATCCGGCGTACGCCCTCGATGCCGATCCCGGACCCGGTGAGGTCGGCGATGGTGCGCAGCAGCTCGATGTCGCGGTGCGAGTAGCGCCGACCACCGCCGCCGGTGCGTCCGGGCGTGATGAGGCCCATCCGCTCGTAGGTGCGCAGGGTCTGCGGGTGCAGCCCGGTCAGCTCGGCCGCCACCGAGATGACATAGACGGCCGCGTCGGGCGCAGGGGCGGGGGCCACCGGCCGACCGCCACCGTAGGAGGGGACGCGGGCGCTCATCACCGCGCGGCTTCGTCGAAGAGCTTGCTGCGCAGCGGCTTGTGGGCGGTGGCGGCCCGGTAGGCCTCGACCGCGGCGCGAGCATCCGCATCCAGCACAGCCGGCACCTGTACCTCCACGGTCGCCAGCAGGTCCCCCATGGTGCCGTCGGACTTGCGCGCCCCCTTGCCGCGGACCCGGAAGGTGCGGCCGTTCGGCGTACCCGCGGGGATCTTGAGCGTGACCGGCCCACCCGACAGCGTCGGCACCTTGACGTCGGCGCCCAGCGCGACCTCGTCGAAGGAGACCGGCACGTCGATGGTCAGGTTGTCGCCCTTGCGCCCGAAGACGCGGTGAGGCGTGACCCGGACCGTCACGTAGAGGTCACCGGCCGGGCCGCCGTTCTCCCCGGCGCCACCCTTGCCGCGCAGCCGGATCCGCTGGCCGTCCTTGACGCCGGCGGGGATGCGCGCCTGGATCGTGCGCGAGGACGCCCCACGACCGCTGCCGTGGCAGGTCGGGCACGGCTCGTCGTAGATGAGCTGGCGGCCGCCGCAGCGCGGGCAGGTCTCGTTCATCGAGAAGGCGCCGCCCACGCTCTGGGTGACGTAGCCCGCGCCCTCGCACTCGGGGCAGACCCGGGGCTTGGTGCCCGGCTTCCCACCGGTACCGGCGCAGTCGGGGCACGGCGCGTCGGAGGAGAGGCGCAGCGAGATGGTGACGCCCTCGAGCGAATCGGTGAAGCCGATCGTCGCCGTCGACTCGACGTCTTGGCCCTTGCTCGGCCGCTGCCGCGACTGACGCCGACCGGTGTTGCCGAAGAGGTCGCCGAACATGTCGCCGAAGCCGCCCCCGCCGGACTGACCACGGTCGCCGAAAAGGTCCTCGAAGTTGTAGCCGCGGCCGCCCGTGCTGCCGCCGGGGAAGCCACCGCCGGGGAAGCCGGCACCGCCGAAGCCGCCACCGTAGAGCGAGCGCATCTCGTCGTACTTCTTGCGCTTCTCGGGGTCACCGACGACGTCGTACGCCTCCGCGACCCGCTTGAACCGCTCGTGCTTGGCCGCGTCGTCGGGATTGGAGTCGGGGTGGTTCTCCCGCGCCAGCTTGCGGTAGGCCTTCTTGATCTCGTCGGCGCCGGCGTCCTTGGCGACGCCCAGCTCCTTGTAGAAGTCCTTGGTGGCCCAGTCGGACCGGTACTCCTCTGCCATTCCTTCTCCGCCTCGAAAAGTCACTCGGTTGCGCTCGAGGTGTCACCCCGTGACAGCCGAGGAAGCCACACAGCGACTTCTCGGCTGTCACAGAGTGACGTCTCGGGCTATTCGGGGTCGACCACCAGCACCTGCGCTGCCCTGACCACCCGATCGCCGATCCGGTAGCCGGCCTTCGCGAGCACCTTCACGGTGGTGACCTCGACCTCGGGATCGGTGCCCAGGTGGGACAGCGCCTCGTGCACCTGCGGGTCGAACGGCTCGCCCGCCTCGCCGAACTTGCTCAGTCCGAGGCTGGACACGATCCGCTCGAGCTGGTCGGCCACGGCCTTGAAGCCGCCCTCGACCTCGCCGTGCTCGCGGGCACGGTCGATCGTGTCGAGGACCTCCACGATGGGGGCCAGCACCTTGTACGTCGCGTTCTGCGCCACCAGCTCGCGATCGCGGTCGACACGCTTGCGGTAGTTGACGTACTCGGCCTGGAGCCGCTGGAGGTCACCGGTCAGCTCGTCGATCTTGGCGGTCAGGCCGTCGCCCTCGGGCTGACCGGCGGCCTCCTCCACCACGTCGGCGGCCGGAGCCGCGTCACCGAGCGAGGCCTCGACCTCGTCGCCGCCCACGGAGCCGGTGTCGGGCTCCGTGGGCTGGACGCCGTCCCGGCCGTCGGGCTCGGTCACTTCTCCTCGCCCGGCTCGTCGACGATCTCGGCATCGACGACATCGTCGTCGGCCTCGCCGGTCGCGCCGGTCGTGCCACCAGCGGCGGCCTGGTCGGCCTCGGCGGCGGCGTACATCGCGGCGCCCATCTTCTGGCTGGACTCACCGAGCTTGCTGATCGCCGCGGCGATCGCGTCCTTGTCGGCCTCGGCGTCCTCCAGGACCGCCTTGAGCGCGTCCAGGTCCGCCTGCACCTCGGTCTTCACCTCGTCGGGGACCTTGTCGTCGTTGTCGGCGAGGAACTTCTCGGTGGAGTAGACCAGCGAGTCGCCCTGGTTGCGGACCTCGACGGCCTCGCGCCGCTTGGCGTCCTCCTCGGCGTACTGCTCCGCCTCGCGGACCATCCGGTCGATCTCGTCCTTGCTCAGCGCCGAGCCGCCGGAGATCGTCATCGACTGCTCGCGGCCGGACGCCTGGTCCTTCGCCGAGACGTGCACGATGCCGTTCGCGTCGATGTCGAAGGTGACCTCGATCTTCGGCACGCCCCGCGGCGCCGGCGGGAGGCCGGTCAGCTCGAAGTTGCCGAGAGCCTGGTTCTGCGCCCAGATCGCGCGCTCGCCCTGCGCCACCTTGATCTCGACCGACGGCTGGTTGTCGTCGGCGGTGGTGAAGATCTCCGAGCGCTTGGTCGGAATGGTGGTGTTGCGCTCGATCAGCGTGGTGAAGACACCGCCCTTGGTCTCGATGCCGAGGCTCAGCGGGGTCACGTCGAGCAGCAGGACGTCCTTGACCTCACCCTTGAGGACACCGGCCTGCAGCGCCGCGCCGACGGCGACGACCTCGTCGGGGTTGACGCCCTTGTTGGGCTCCTTGCCGCCGAGCAGCTCCTTGACGACGTCGGTCACGGCCGGCATGCGGGTCGAGCCGCCGACCAGGACGACGTGGTCGATGTCCTTGATCGCGATCCCGGCGTCCTTCAGCACGCTCTGGAACGGCACCTTGGTGCGGTCGAGCAGGTCCGAGGTGATCTTCTGGAACTCGGCCCGGGTCAGCGTCTCCTCGAAGTGGAGCGGACCGTTCTCACCGTGGGTGATGTAGGGCAGGTGGATGGTGGTGTTCTGCGAGGACGAGAGCTCGATCTTCGCCTTCTCCGCCGCCTCCTGCAGCCGCTGCTGGGCGATCCGGTCCTGGGAGAGGTCGACGCCGTTCGCGTTCTTGAACTTGGTGACCATCCACTCCACGACACGGTTGTCCCAGTCGTCGCCACCGAGGTGGTTGTCGCCGCTGGTCGCCTTGACCTCGACGACGCCCTCGCCGATCTCCAGCAGCGAGACGTCGAACGTGCCGCCACCGAGGTCGAAGACGAGGATCGTCTGGTCCTCGCCCTTGTCCAGGCCGTACGCCAGCGCGGCAGCGGTCGGCTCGTTCACGATCCGGGCGACGTTGAGGCCCGCGATCTCGCCGGCCTCCTTGGTGGCCTGGCGCTGGGCGTCGTTGAAGTACGCCGGCACGGTGATGACCGCGTCGGTCACCGGCTCCCCGAGGTAGGCCTCGGCATCGCGCTTGAGCTTCTGCAGCACGAACGCGCTGATCTGCTGGGGGGTGAACTTCTTGTCATCGATCTCCACCGACCAGTCAGTGCCCATGTGGCGCTTGACCGAGCGGATGGTGCGGTCGACGTTGGTGACCGCCTGACGCTTGGCGACCTCGCCGACGAGGACCTCGCCGGACTTTGCGAAAGCGACGACGGAGGGGGTGGTGCGCGCGCCCTCCGCGTTCGCGATGACGGTGGGCTCGCCGCCCTCAAGAACCGACACCACGCTGTTGGTGGTGCCGAGGTCGATGCCGACCGCACGTGCCATGGGTGTTACCTCCGAAATGTTGTGGTGCTCTGCGGCCATCCTGACGCGCTGCGGCCAGTCTGACAAGCAACTTGAGTCTGTTCAACTCAACTTTGCTCATGTGCCGCAACGCACTCCGGCGGGACGGCATTCCCGTCGACCGTCGAACCGCTCAGCGCGCCGCCACCGGGAGGCCGCCGACGACCTTGAAGACGGTGCCGTTCGAGGTGGCCGCGGTGCCGACATGGGCACCGTGCACCACCGCCGTGTAGGCCGGCGCGATCGAGACGTTGGGCGCGAAGCACACCAGGGCGCCCGCATACGGGCTGATCGGGGCGATCTCCGCGTCGTACTGCGGGGTGCCCGGTCCGTTCGCCGGCGAGATCCAGCCACCGAACCACGACTGCTGCGCGTCGGCCTCCTGACCTGGGGCGACGCCCTCGAGGTCCTGGTACGGCGCCGCGTTGATGCCGAACCCCTGGGCGCCGGAGGCGGACGCCGCCGCAGCCGCCCGCAGGGCCGGCGCGACCAGGTCGCCGCCGTCGAAGACGAACCGGGTGGGCCAGGCGGGTGCGCGCCGTACGCACGGCTTGGACGTCGCGTCCTGCCAGCGGAAGCCGGCGGGCACGCTCAGCACGAGGTCGCCGTTCGCCGCTCGAGTGAGGCGGACCTGGCCCGACGGCGGGGTCGCGGAGAGGTGGTAGACCTGGTCCGCGCCGGCGACCGCGTAGACGATGTCGCTGAGGTAGAGCGCGTCGTGCGCCTTTCGCGCCGCCGCCGAGCGCGCCGCGGCGATCGCGCGCTTCTCGGCCTTGCGCCGGGCCTTCTTCGAGGTCGCGGCGTGCCTCAGCGCGACCGAGACGCGGCGAGCCGAGCGCCTGGCGTCCTTGCGGGCCGCCGCAGAGGTCCTGCCCTTGCCGGACACCGTGCGGTGCAGGACGCCGGTGCCGCTCGCCGTCTGGCTCGTGCTGACCGCGACGCCTGCGGCCCCGTCGGGACAGATGCCGGTGACCAGCCGGACGGAGGCACGGCCCTGGGTGAGGGTCAGCACGACCCGAGCGACATAGGCGTGCTTGTGCCGCCGAGTGACGCTCGGCCGGCTCCGCATCACCTTCGCCCTCGCCGGCGCATGCGCGTGCGCCTCGGCGACCACCTGGCTGGGGGCGCAGGCAGCACCCGCCGAGGCGGTCCCGGCGCCGGGGAGGATCGCGAGCATGCCCGCGAGCAGGGGGAGGACGGCGCCGACGGCGAGCGTCCTGGGTGAGCGGATGTGCATCGGGGTCCCGAGCCCTTCGTGCGGCGAGTCACCGGCCCGAACGGCCGGTCGCTCAGGGACTTACCCAGCCGCGGCTCGGCTCAACCGCAGACCGGTGTCGACCATGCTGGTGTGGGGCAGGTCGGCCACCGCTGCCAGCGGCACCCAGCGGGCCTCGTCGGTGGTGCCGTCGGTCTCGTTCGCGAGCGCGCCGCCGACGATGCGTGCGGAGAAGAAGACCCGGACCGCCTTGAGCGATCGTCCGGTGTCCGTGCGCCGCTCGGCCGGGTCGAACACGTCCGTCTCGATGCCGAGCAGCCCGGTGAGCTCGACGTCGTACCCGGTCTCCTCGCGGACCTCCCGGACCGCTCCCTCCTCGACCGTCTCGTGCAGCTCCACGCCACCGCCGGGCAACGTCCACCGCTTGCGCTTCTCCTCGTTCCACAGCGCCAGCAGCACCTCGGGCTCTCCCGGCCCCGTCGACGGGGCCGCTGCGGGGCCGCTCGAAGCACGCACGATCACGGCGTAGGCGGCCAGGCGGGTGTCGTACGCGGTGTAGTGCGGAGCCGGGTCCGGGGCGTGGGTCACCTGCCTATTGTCGCTGTATGAGCGTTCCGTCGTTGACCCTCCACGATCAGACCACCATCCCGCAGTTCGGCCTCGGCGTGTGGCAGGTGCCGCCGGGCGACACCGAGCGCGTGGTGAACGAGGCCCTCGAGCTGGGCTACCGCCACGTCGACACCGCCCAGATGTACGGCAACGAGGCAGGGGTCGGCGCCGCGATCGCCGCCTCCGGCCTCGCCCGCGACGAGATCTATGTGACCACCAAGCTGAACAACAGCTTCCACCAGCCGGCCAAGGCGCGCGAGTCGCTGGAGCGGTCGCTGAGCGACCTGCGACTCGACCAGGTCGACCTGTTCCTGATCCACTGGCCGCTGCCCACCCGGTACGACGGCGACTACGCGGCCACGTGGGCCGCCCTCGTCGAGCTGCGGGAGGCCGGACTGACCCGCTCGATCGGCGTCTCGAACTTCCAGCCCGCGCATCTGGACACGATCGTCGAGGCGACCGGGGTCGTGCCCGTGGTGAACCAGATCGAGGTGCATCCCTACTTCGACAACCCGGCCCGGCCCGCGACCCTCGCCCACGGCGCGCTGGTGCAGGCCTGGTCGCCGCTGGGCCAGGGCGGTGGCGAGCTGACCGACCCGGTGGTGACAGCGCTGGCGGGCAAGCACGGCAAGAGCCCCGCCCAGGTGGTGCTGCGCTGGCACCTGGACCGCGGCGACATCATCTTCCCCAAGTCGACGCACCGCGAGCGGTTGGCGGAGAACATCGACATCTTCGACTTCGCTCTCAGCGCCGACGAGGTCACCGCGCTGAACGCGCTGGACAAGGGGGAGACAGCGCGCACCGGTCCCAACCCGGACACGTTCGACTGGATCCCGAGCTGACCGATGGCAGACGCGTCCGCCGAGCTTCCCCGGGCGCCTCGGGAGGCTCGGCGGGCGCACCGGCCGTGCCTGTCCGCGCGATCAGCCGACCGTCACGCTGACCACGTTGGACACCAGGCCCGACGTGGTGTCGCGGACCCGGAACTTCTGCACGCCCAGCTGGCCGGTCTGCACGTACGTCGAGAACTGCCCGCCCGAGACGGCCGCGTCGACCGAGAGGAAGTCCTGCCAGGTGCCGTCGAGCTTGCGCTGCACCTGCAGGATCGCGCCCTCGCCACCCGGGTAGACGCCGCTGAGGTCGATCTGCTGCATCGGTGAGACGGACGTCTCGCCCGCCGAGAGCGTGATCTGCTTCGCCGCCGAGGTGGTGGCGGTCGGGGACTCGCTCGGCGTCGGCTCGTCGGTCGGCAGGGCCGTACCCGACTGCTGGGGCGCGAGCGTCACCAGCGGGTCGCTGGGCGTCGGCGTCGGGGTCGGCGTCGGCAGGTAGAGGGTCTGGTCGGCGGAGGACGAGCCGTTGCCGTCGCTCCCGATGCCCAGCACGTGGGACCCGACGAGGGTCACGACGCCCAGCACCAGGCCGACCGCGAGCGTCACCGAGACCAGCGCGATCAGGCCGGCGGTGATCGGGTGCTTCTCATCCTGGCGCGGCGGGTGTGGCACGGAGGTCCTTCCTCGAGCAGGTCGGGCTCATCCTCTCAGGCATCGCCAACCGGAGGCGAACCGCTGGTCACACCCGCTCGATGCTCTCGATCTCGTGCTGCAGCGCCACCTGGTCGCGGACGGCGCGACACGTCAGCGCGACCGGGACGGAGTGGGTGCTGCGCACCCGCACGACGTACCCCTGCCCGTCGTGGGCGAAGGTCGCGTCGGTGACCAGCCCCGAACTCCTCGCATCGCCGGTCTGCACTCGGGCGGCCAGACGGATTCCACCGGGCGTGGACAGACCGAGGTGGCGGCGCAGGGCTATCTCGGCGGCCTGGACCGGCATCGGATAGCAGCTGCGCCCCCGTAGGTGGTCGAGCTCGAGCTCGCCGGCGACGCGGGCCCTGGCGACGGCGACGGCGGACTCCGGATCGAGCCGGCCGTAGTAGAAGCCGTCCGGGGCCACGAGCATGTTCGCGGCGAACCGATCGCCGCCGAGGTGGGAGACCTCCCAGGTGTGCTCGGGCAGCGCACGTGCCAGCGCGGCGGCGACCGGGCGCCCACGCTCGGCACAGCAGGCGTCGTGGCGGCCGTGGGTGCAGACGGCGAACACCGGCTCACCGTGCGCCTCCAACCCCAGCGACCGGCCCGCCCGGAGGGCGGCGAGATCCAGGTCGAGCACCTCGCGCGGGTCGCCCAGCCGCGCTGTCTCCGTCCAGGAGTACGGCGCTCGCGCGTGCACGGCGAAGATCCGGCGCGTCGACCGCTCCGGCTCACCGGCCGTGGTCGGGGTGCGGCCCGGGCGGCGGATCAGCAGCAACCGGACCCCGGCCGCCTGGGCGTGTGCGCGCAGCTCCTCGCCGACGCCGTCGGGCAATCGGGCATCGCGCAGCGCGTTCACCCCCCACGGGCCAGGGTGCTCCAGCAGCAGGAAGGCGGACACGGTCGAGGCGCTGCCGGCCAGGCTCTCGGTCCGAGCCTCACTGGCGGCCGAGCAGCGGAACTCGCTCAGCGCGCCACCTCGAGCATCCCCTCACGGACCAGCCGTCGGCACAGCACGAGCCGGCTCTGCTCGTCGAGTCCCAGCTCCGCGGGCGCGAACCTGGCTGCGGCCCGGATCTGCTCCAGCGCCGGCCGGGTGAAGGCCGGCAGGGTGAGCACGCGGTCGCCGAGCAGCACCTCGAGCCGGTCGCCGTCCACCTCGCGCAGCACGCAGGGCCGACCGGGCCGGCGGCGCAGCGCGGTGTCGTCGGCGATCTCGGTGACGGCGTCGAGGAGGCCGCCGGCGAAGCGCGGGGTGCGCGCGGTCAGGAACCGGCGTACCTCCGCCTCGGCCGCCTGCTGCGCGTCCACGGCCTCGATCCGGTCCGCCAGCTCGCGCAGGCGCCTGGCCAGGCCCGTCTGGAGCACGGCCGGCTCCTCGAGGTAGCCGGCCGGCAGGTGCTCGTCAGGGGGCAGGACACCCTCGACCGTACGGCGCAGCAGTCCGCGCCACGTCAGCTGGTTGATCCCGATGGTGACGTGCAGCGAGACCGTCTGCTGGGTCCGCGCCGCGTGCGGCGTGCCCGTCGGGAGGTAGAGCGAGAGACCGGGCGCCATCGTGATCGCCTCGACGGTCGGACCGGCGTCGCGGGAGGTGGTGATCTCCCAGTCCTTGGTCCCGGCCGTCTGGAAGACGAAGACGTCGTGGGTGTCGCTGTGCACCGCGAACCCTTGGGAGCCCGGCGGCGTCAGGTAGGCGTTGGCCTGGCAGGGATGCCCCAGCTCCAGCTCGAGCTCGGCGACGAGGTCGGCGAGGGGCTGGTGGTAGCGGTGCAGACCCTGGAAGACGATGGTGGCGCCCTCACGGAACAGCGCCAGCGCCTTCGCCGGGTCGACCAGGCCGCTGAGCTGCTGGCCGGCGATGGTGGCGTGCCGGGTGAACCGCTTCTCGGGCAGGACGCTGCCGTCGCGCGCGATCCGCAGCGCGGGCGTGCGTAGCGCCGAGGAGGTCAGGAGCCTGTCGGCGTCCTCCAGCGAGAGCAGCCCCACCAGCGCGGCGGGGTCGGTGTGGTGCAGGTGCGTGCGGGACGCCCAGATCTTCTCGGTGAAGAGCCGGGCGTCCCCACTCAGCAGGTCGAGCGCGCTCAGGACAGGCCGCCCGCTGCGCCGTCGGTGCCGTCGGTGCCGTCGGTGCCGTCGCCGTCGGTGCCGTCGCCGTCGGTGCCGTCCGTGCCGTCGCCGTCGGTCCCGTCGCCGTCGGTGCCATCGGTGCCGTCGCCGTCGGTCCCGTCGCCGTCGGTGCCGTCCGTGCCGTCGCCGTCGGTGCCGTCCGTGCCGTCGCCGTCAGTGCCGTCGGTGCCGTCGCCGTCGGTGCCGTCGCCGTCGCTGCCACCCGGCTGGGCCGTGACGGCGGGGCTGCTGGCCGTCGTGGTGATGTCCTCGTCAGTGAGCGACTCGGCGGGAAGATCGGTCATGGCTGCCTCCAAGCAGGTCGGTGGGTTGATCGAGAGGTTGTCCGCTTGCGACGGTACCCACCCGGGCATACGCACACACGCGCGCCCATGCCCGGGAGCGGGATGCGGCATGCTGCGGTCATGGAGTTCCAGGACGTGGTACGCCGCCGCAAGATGGTGCGCCGATACACCGACCAGCCCGTTGCTCCCGAGCAGGTGGAGCGGGTGCTGAGCAACGCCGTACGCGCCCCGAACGCCGGCTTCTCGCAGGGGTGGTCGTTCCTGGTGCTCGACACTCCGGCCGACACCGCGCGCTACTGGGACCTCTTCGTCGGCGACGAGGAGTGGGAGGCCGACAGCTGGCTGCGCGGGATGCGCACCGCTCCGGTGCTGATCCTGCCCTGCTCGTCGAAGGCCGCCTACCTGAGCCGCTACGCGCAGAGCGACAAGGGCTGGACCGACGAGGACGAGGCCCGCTGGCCGATGCCCTACTGGCACATGGACACCGCGATGGCGGTGATGCTGATGCTCCAGACCGTCGTCGACGAGGGGCTCGGCGCCTGCTACTTCGGCATCCCGCCGCGACACGAGACCCAGGTGCGCGAGACCTTCGGCATCCCGGAGGCCTGGGATCCGATCGGGGTCGTCTCGATCGGCCATCCCGATGGCGGCGGCGCGAAGGGATCCCCCAGCCGTCGCCGGCGGATCCCGATGTCCGAGGTGGTCCACCACGGCCGGTGGTGAGCTCGATTCGGGCCTCCGTCCCGGTCGATTCGGGCCTCCGTCAACGCCGGCGGAACCAGCGCCGCCGGGGTGACGGCTCCGGCGCGGGCGGGCTCGCCGCCGCCCTCGCCGTACGCCGGGCGCGCCACGCGCTGATCGTCTCCTCCACATCGCGCGGCTGGGTGATCAGCGGCGGACCGGACGGGATCTGGTAGCGCGCCTGAAGCACCCTGGCGTTGAACTCCTCGACCAGCTCGCGCGCCGCCTGCTCGTGGACCTGTCGGTCGAGGAGGTCGTCGAGCTCGGCGTCGTCCTTGCGCAGCTGGATGCTCGGCGGCAGGACGACGAGGCGCTCACGCTCCACGAGCTTCTTCAACCACCAGTCCGGGTCGTGCTCCTCGCCGAGCCCCTCGACCGGCCGCCCGGCTCCAGGCAGGTCGTCGAACTCACCACGCGCGATCGCCTGCTGGATCTGCTGGTCTACCCAGGTGTGGATCTCGCGCTGGCGCCGGGCCGCCTCGGCCTTGGAGGCGGCGTCGCGCAGCGGCTCGATCCGGACCTCCTCGAACTCCTCCTCCGCCATGCCCACCAGCCTACGAGCGCTCCCCGCGGGCCGGCCTCGGCGTGTGTGACAGACGCCTCATCCGCCCTTGGCTACCCGCCGGTAGGCTCCGGCCATGACCTACAAGTCGCCCAAGGACTTCTTCGCTCCGCTGGCCGTGGGTGCGCCCGCCCCACTGCGCGAGATCCCGGCTCGGCCCAGCCGCGCGATCCACTTCTTCGACCCGAGCAACCCGAAGATGGTCGACAAGATCCCGCAGATGGTCGGCGGCGTCGACGTACTCCTGGGCAACCTCGAGGACGCGGTCAAGGCCGACAACAAGGTCGCCGCACGCGAGGGCCTGGTGCGGATCGCGAAGAGCACTACCTTCGGCCCCACCCAGCTGTGGACGCGGATCAACAGCCTGGACAGCCCCTGGGTCCTCGACGACCTGATCACCCTGGTCACCGAGATCGGCGACAAGCTCGACGTGATCATGGTGCCGAAGGTGCAGGGGCCTGAGGACATCCACTACGTCGACCGGATCCTCGCCCAGCTCGAGGCTCGGGCGCAGCTCAGCCGTCCGATCCTCATCCACGCCATCCTCGAGACCGCTCGCGGCGTGGCGAACGTCGAGGCGATCGCGCTGGCCAGTCCGCGGATGCAGGGCATCAGCCTCGGGCCGGCCGACCTCGCGGCCGACCGCAAGATGAAGACCACACGCGTCGGCGGCGGCCACCCCGGCTACCTCGTCCGCCAGGACCCGGTCGACGGCGACATCCACGGCCAGCGCGCCGTCTTCCAGCAGGACCTGTGGCACTACACCATCGCCAAGATGGTCGATGCCTGCGCCGAGGCAGGGATCTACCCCTACTACGGCCCGTTCGGCGACATCACCGACGTGGTCGCGGCCGAGGACCAGTTCCGCAACGCCTTCCTGCTCGGCTGCGTCGGCACCTGGTCGCTGCACCCCAAGCAGATCGAGATCGCCAACCGGGTCTTCTCCCCCAGCGTCGAGGACATCAGGCACGCCCGGCGGGTGGTCGCCGCGATGGGCGACGGCACCGGCGCCGTCATGCTCGACGGCAAGATGGAGGACGACGCCTCGCTCAAGCAGTGCCTGGTCCTCGTCGAGCTGGCCGAGGAGCTGGCCACCATCGATCCGCAGCTCAAGGAGCAGTACGACGCGATCGAGGTGGAGGCCTGATGAGCGAGCAGACGTTCCGCCCCCGCCGCTCGGTCCTCTACATGCCCAGCTCCAACGAGCGGGCGTTGGAGAAGGCCAAGACGCTGCCCGTCGATGCGCTCATCCTCGACCTCGAGGACGCCGTCGCCCCCGACGCCAAGGCAGCCGCCCGGGCCAACGCGGTGGCCGCCGTGCAGAGCGGGGAGTACGGCGCCAAGGAGCTCACCATCCGGATCAACGGGATCGGCACGCAGTGGCACGCCGCCGACATCGCCGCGGCTGCCGCCGCCGGCCCCGACGCCATCGTCGTACCCAAGGTGAACACCGCCGAGCAGGTCCGCGGCCTGGTGACGGCGCTCGAGTGGGCCGGCGCGCCCGAGCACACGAGGCTGTGGGCGATGATCGAGACGCCGGAGGCGATCTTCAACGCGCGCGAGATCGCCGCGGCCCACGAGCGGCTCACCGTCCTGGTGCTCGGCACCAACGACCTGGTCAAGGAGCTGTACGTCGAGCACGTTCCGGGACGCACCAACCTCGTGACCGCACTGCAGCTCGCCGTCCTCGCGGCCCGTGCCACGGGCACGGCGGTCCTGGACGGCGTCTACAACGACGTCAAGGACCTCGACGGCTACCTCGCCGAGGTCGCCCAGGGCCGTGACTTCGGCTTCGACGGCAAGACGATCATCCACCCCGGCCAGATCGAGGGCGCCAACGCCGGCTTCGCTCCGGATGCCGCGGCCGTCGAGAACGCCCAGGGATTGATCGCCGCGTGGGAGGAGGGCGCGGGCAAGGGCGTCGTCACCTACAACGGCAAGATGGTCGAGAGCCTCCACGTCGAGTCGGCCCGCCGCACGCTCGCCATCGCCGAGGCCATCGCCGCCCTCCCCTGACCCGCCGAGACGTCACCTTTCGCAGGTCGAGTGTCCATGGGGGGGACGGACACTCGACCTGCGAAAGGTGACGTCTCGGCGTTTGTGCCTCATACCGCAAGCGCTGAATCTCACATAATAAGATTTGAATCTCATTTTGTGGGACAACGGTCTTTACTGAGCGGGTGCCCGCGAACGTCGTTGATCCCCTGTCCGTCAGCGAGTCCCGTCGCTGGGCGATGCTCGCTGCCAGCACGTTCGCCCAGGCCGCCGGCGTGGTCGCGAACAACGGCGTCGCCTACCTCATCCCCACCCTGCACCGGCACGAGGGCTACTCCCTCTCGACCGCCGGCGCCATCGCTGCGGCGCCGTCCTTCGGCGTGATGGCGGCGCTCGTCGGCTGGGGCTGGCTCGCCGACCACCGCGGCGAACGCGTGGTGCTGCTCGCCGGCGCCGGCCTGACGACCGTCTTCAGTGCGGCCGCCGCCCTCTCGCACGGTGTCGCCCTGCTGTGGCTGTTCCTCTTCCTCGGTGGCGCGGCCTCGGCGGCGGCCAACTCCGCTTCGGGCCGGGTGGTGGTGGGCTGGTTCCCGCCGCACCGGCGCGGGCTGGCGATGGGCATCCGGCAGATGGGCCAGCCGATGGGCATGGCGATCGCCGCCGTCACGATCGCCCTGGTCGCCGCTCACCACGGTGTGCACGCGGCATTGTGGGTGCCGGCGATCGGTTGCCTGGTCGCCGCGGCCGCCGTCGCCCTGGTGGTGCTGGATCCGCCGAGGCCGCCGCGCCGCGCCGGCAGCGCCCCGAACCCGTACCGGCAGGACTCCTACCTGGCCCGCATCCACGGCGTCTCGGTGCTGCTGGTCGTGCCCCAGTTCGTCATCGGGACGTTCATGCTGCTGTGGCTCACCGACGCGCGCGGGTGGAGCACTGGCGCGGCCGGTGCGCTGGTCGCCGTCGCCAACATCCTGGGAGCCGTCGGCCGGATCGCCGTCGGACACCTCTCCGATCTGGCCGGCAACCGGATGGGGCCGTTGCGCTGGGTGGCCGTGGCGGCCTGCGCGGTGATGGTCCTCCTCGGCATCACCGCCGGCCTGGACTGGGTCGTCGCCGTGCCGCTGATCGTGCTGGCCTCCGTGCTCACCGTGGCCGACAACGGCCTGGCGTTCACGGCGGTGGCCGAGCGCGCCGGGCCGTTCTGGTCGGGTCGCGCGCTGGGCCTGCAGAACACGGCGCAATTCCTCACCGCCGCTGCCGCGGCCCCGATCGGCGGCCTGGCGATCGCCCACCTCGGCTACGCCTGGACGTACGTGCTCACCGGCGTCCTGCCGATGCTCGCCGTCGGGCTGGTGCCGGTCCGCGGGGAGCGACGGGTCAGCTGATCAGCCGGCCCGGGTCGCCAGGTGGCGCTTGGCCAGCAGCGAGACCAGGTCGTAGGCCACGTGCGAGGCGGCGATGCCCGTGATCTCCGCATGGTCGTACGGCGGGGACACCTCGACCACGTCCGCGCCGATCAGGTTCAACCCGTCCAGCCCCCGCAGGATCTCGAGCAGCTCGCGTGAGGTCATGCCGCCGGCTTCCGGGGTGCCCGTGCCGGGGGCGTGTGCGGGGTCGAGCACGTCGATGTCGACGGAGACGTAGAGAGGTCGCTCACCGATCCGCTGCCGGACCCGGTCGATCACCTCGACCACGCCCTGGTGGTAGACGTCGGCGGCCGTGACGATGCCGAAGCCGAAGCGGCGGTCGTCCTCCAGATCCTTCTTGCCGTAGAGCGGTCCGCGCGTACCGAGGTGGCAGAGCGCCTCGGTGTCGAGGATGCCCTCCTCGAAGGCGCGGCGGAACGGCGTGCCGTGCGTGTAGTCGGCGCCGAAGTAGGTGTCCCAGGTGTCGAGGTGGGCGTCGAAGTGCAGGAGCGCGATCTCGCCGTGCTGGGCCTTGGCCGCCCGCAGCAGCGCCAGCGTGATGGTGTGGTCGCCGCCGACGGTGAGCAGCCGGGTCCCGTCGGCGGTGAGCTCACGCGCCGTCGCCTCGACGGTGTCGAGCGCCTCGCGGATGTCGAACGGGTTCACCGCGACGTCGCCGGCGTCGGCGACCTGGGCGACCTCGAACGGGGAGACGTCCAGACCCGGGTGGTAGGGCCGCAGCAGCCGCGAGGACTCGCGTACGTGCGCCGGCGCGAACCGCGCGCCGGGACGGTAGGACACACCCGCGTCGAACGGCACGCCGGCGACCACGATGTCGGCGCTGCCGACCTCGTCGAGGCGGGGAAGCCGGGCGAAGGTCGCCGGTCCGGCGAAGCGCGGGACGCGGGAGCTGTCGGTGGGCCCGAGAGGAGTCGTCATGTCAGTCAGCCGTTCGTGATGATCGAGTTGTGCGAGGCGGGGCCGGCCGGCACGAAGCGCGGGCCCTCGGGTCCGAAGGCGTCGGCCGGCTCGGGGAAGAGGAGCAGGAGTGCGGGATAGAGGATCGCCGCCAGGCCGATGCCGATCGGGATGCTCAGGTCGATGCCGTTGTCCAGGGCGAGATAGCCGACGAACTGGCCCGGGAGGTTGACGAAGCAGATCGCCAGCGCCGCAGGCACCAGCCAGCCGAGCAGCCCCCGCCAGTTCCAGCCGTGCGCGAACCAGTAGCGGCCGCCGACCTGGCGCCGGTTGAAGACCTGCAGCGAGTCCGAGTCGTACCACCCGCGGCGCACGACCCAGCCGATCACCATCACCACCATCCACGGCGCGGTGCAGCTGACGATGAGGACCGAGAACGTCGAGATGCTCTGCACCACGTTGAAGGCGAAGCGGCCGACGAAGATGAAGGCGATCGCTATCACGCCGATGAACAGGGTGGCCTGCACGCGGTTGAACCTCGGGAAGACGCTGGAGAAGTCCAACCCGGTGCCGTAGAGCGCCGTCGTACCGGTGGACATGCCGCCGATGAGGGCGATCAGGCAGACCGGGACGAAGTACCAGGTCGGCGAGACCGACAGCAGCCCGCCCACGTAGTCGCCGTCGGCGATGAACCGCGGCGCGTCGGTGGCGATCACGGTCGCGGTGACCAGACCGAAGAAGAACGGCACCAGCGTGGCGACCTGCGCGAGGAAGGCGGCGCTCATCAGCCGGCGCTTGGGGGTGTTCTCCGGGATGTAGCGCGACCAGTCCCCGAGGAAGGCACCGAAGGAGACCGGGTTGGACATCGCGATCAGGGCGGCACCGAAGAACGACGGCCAGAACATCGCCTTGGTGGCGGCATCCGCACCGGCGCCGTAGATGCCCGGGTAGGAGGAGTCGAAGGGTCCGAAGAAGGCGAACGCGCCCAGCACGAAGAGCAGCGTCGCGGCGATCACCGCGACCTTGTTGACGAGCAGCATGAAGCGGAAGCCGTAGATGCAGACCGTCAGGACGAGCACCGCGAACACCCCGTACGCCACGCCGAGGGTTGCGTCGTTGTTCGGCAGGTGCACGGCCCGGTGGGCAGCGCCCACCAGTGCGTCGCCCGAGGACCAGACGGAGATCGAGAAGAAGGCGAACGCCGTCAGCAGCGAGAGGAACGACCCGACCACGCGGCCGTGCACGCCGAGGTGGGCGGAGGAGGAGACGGCGTTGTTGGTGCCGCTGCGCGGGCCGAAGATCGCCATCGGGGACAACACCAGACCGCCCACGACGACACCGAGGACCGTCGCGGCGGCGCCCTGCCAGAAGCTCAGGCCGAAGATGATCGGGAAGCTGCCCAGCACGACGGTGGCGAAGGTGTTGGCGCCGCCGAAGATCAGCCGGAACAGGTCGAGCGGCCCGGCGGTGCGCTCCTCGGCCGGGATCGGCTCCACGCCGTGGGCCTCGACCTCGGTGGCCTTGGGGGCGCCGAGCGGACCCGCGTCGGCGCTCTCGTTGAGGATGGACATCGGTTTCCTTCAGTCGTCGGCCGGAGCCGGGGACAGGTGCTCGTGGACGGCGACCAGGTCGTCACCGTCGCGGACGAAGACGATCGACTCACGCTCGTACGTCGTGGTGCGTTCGCCGCCGACCGAGGTGACGGTGCGGACGCTGTGGCTGAGGATGCCGGTCTCGCCGTGCACCTGCACGAGCCGCTCGGTGCTCTCGCACTCCTCGACCCGCCACCCGTCGGCGATCCAGCCGGCCCACAGGGACTCGTAGGCGGCCCGGTCGTCGAGGCGACGCGCCTCCGGGTGGAAGACGAACGTCGCGGAGTCGGCGAAGCATGCGAAGTAGGCGTCGGTATCGGTGTCGGCGAACGCCTTCACCAGTCGGTCGGTCGCCTCGAGCACCTCGTCGATGGTCAGTTCCGGCATCGCCGTCTCCTTGCTGCTGAGTGATTCGCCGCAGAATCTAAGAACAGCAGCGGCTCCTGGCAAGCAGTTCCTGAGCGCGGACGAGACTTCCGATCACGATCCTCCTGTCATGACGGCACAAGACGTATCATCAGCGCCATCCAGGCGCCTCCTCCGTCACTGAGTGATGGCGGACACAGCGCGAAATTCATCGAGAAAACTTCGGGCGGACACAGCGCGATGGACGAGACCGACCAGGCGATCGTGCGCCTGCTGCAGGCGGACGGGCGACTCGGCCACCGCGAGATCGCCGAGATCGTCGGGCTCTCCCGCTCGGCGGCCGCCGGGCGGATCAACCGGCTCATCGAGAGCGGCCAGGTCATCGTGCGCGGGGTGGTGCACCCCGCCGTCCTGGACCGCAACTCGCTGGCCCACGTCGGCCTGGTGGTGCGCGGTCCGGCCGAGCCCGTGGCTGCCCTGATCGCCGCACGGGAGGACTGCCCCTTCGTCTCGCTGACGTCCGGCCCCCACGCCATCGTCGCCGAGCTGCGGACCTCCTCGGCACACGAGCTCGACGAGGCGCTCTCCGGGCTGCGCGGACTCGACGGCGTGCAAGGTGTGGAGACGCTCTCCTACATCGAGGTGCTGCGTGACGTCGTCGGGCCGGTCGGAGAGACCGATCACCGCATCGACGACGTCGACGCGGCGCTGCTGCACGTGCTGCAGAGCGACGGGCGGGCGTCGTACGTCGACCTCGCCGCGCACGTGCGCCTCACCCCCGCCGGCGTACGGCGTCGCGTCCTGCGACTGCTCGACGCGGGAGTGGTCCGGATCGGAGCGCTGGTGCGCCAGCCGGGTCGCGACGGCCAGGCGGCGATGGGCATCGGGCTGCGGGTGAGCGGCGATCCGCGCGATCTGCTCGAACAGCTCGGCGCACTGCCGCAGGCGAGCTTCCTCGCCCGCACCCTGGGGCGCTACGACCTCATCCTCACGCTGCGGGCCTACGACCCGGCCGAGATGCTGCACGGCCTGGAGCAGGTGCGCGGCCTCGACGGCGTCACCGAGACGGTCTCCTGGACGCATCTGCGGGTGGTGAAGGAGACCTATGCCTTCGAGGGCCTGGCGCCCTAGCGGCGGTGCCGGTGAGGGCGACCTCACTGTCACGAGAAAGTTACTCGCGGGTACAGTGCGTCGACAGTGGGATTTCTAACGCTTCCCACCCTGGTGAGCAGCACCTAGGCTCACCTAGCCCCGCAGAACCAGCACAGCCAAGGAGGCCTGCGCATGCTGCAGACCATCGCAATCGTCGTGGCGCTCGTCCTGACTGTCGTCACCGCCGTCGTCGTGGTGAAGGCACTCCGGTCCATGCTCGGCGTCCTCAGGGTGGGTCAGCCCGCCATCGGCCGCACCGACCACCCCGCGAGCCGGTGGGCGACCATGCTCAAGGAGACGTTCGGGCACACCCGGATGTTCCAGTGGCGCTGGGTCGGCGTCATGCATTGGTTCGTGTACTTCGGCTTCCTGATCCTGGCCACCGCCGTGGCGACCGGCTTCGTGCAGCTCTTCGACCCGAAGTGGCAGATCCCGATCATCGGGCACTGGTTCGTCTACGAGTGGATCTGCGAGGGCATCGGCGTCCTGTCCACTGTCGGCATCATCTTCTTGATCGTCTACCGCCAGCTGCACATGCCCAAGGCGTTGGGCCGCCGGAGCCGGTTCTTCGGCTCGACGTTCTGGCAGGCCTACTTCGTCGAGTTCATGGCGCTGCTGGAGGGTGCGGCGATCCTGTTCATCCGCGGCGCCGAGCACCGGTGGGACCACCTCAAGGGCGAGACCGGCGGCCACGCCAGCACCTTCCACTTCCCGATCTCGCACCTGCTTTCCGGCATGTACGGCGACACGCCGCACACCGCCCGCAACTGGGTGATCGTGATCGCCTTCATCAAGGTCGCATCGGCCCTGGCCTGGCTGATCGTGGTCGCGCTGAACCTGACCATGGGCATTGCCTGGCACCGCTTCACCGCCTGGTTCAACATCTACTTCAAGCGTGAGTCGCAGGGTCGCGACACCGACGGCGCCACCACCGCGCTCGGTGCGATGAAGCCGCTGACGTCGAACGGCAAGGCGATCACCCTCGACGACATCGACGACCTCGACGAGGACGCCAAGCTCGGCGTGGGCACGATCGAGGACTTCTCCTGGAAGGGCATCCTCGACTTCACCACCTGCACCGAGTGCGGTCGCTGCCAGTCACAGTGCCCCGCCTGGAACACCGAGAAGCCGCTCTCGCCCAAGCACCTGGTGATGAGCCTGCGCGAGCACGCGTACGCCTCCGCGCCGTACCTGGAGGGCGGTGCGGAGCGACGTGAGCTGCCGCTGGTCGGCAAGACCGACGCCGACCCCTCGCTCGGCGAGGGTGAGGAGGTCCTCGACTGGTTCTACAACCCCGACGCCGAGCACGGCGGTGGCGGATTCGTCATCGACGAGGACGTGCTGTGGTCGTGCACCTCGTGTGGGGCATGCGTGCAGCAGTGCCCGGTCGACATCGAGCACGTCGACCACATCATGGACATGCGCCGCTACCAGGTGCTGGTCGAGTCGAACTTCCCCTCCGAGCTCAACGGGCTGTTCAAGGGCCTGGAGAACAAGGGCAATCCGTGGAACATGTCCCCGAACGCGCGGCTGGACTGGGCCAAGGACCTGCCCTTCGACGTCAAGGTCGTCGGTGAGGACCTCGAGTCGCTGGAGTCGGTCGACTGGCTGTTCTGGGTGGGTTGCGCCGGCGCCTACGAGGACCGCGCGAAGAAGACCACCCGGGCCGTCGCCGAGCTCCTCGACACCGCCGGGATCTCCTTCGGCGTGCTCGGCAACGGAGAGACCTGTACCGGTGACCCGGCCCGCCGTGCGGGCAACGAGTTCGTCTTCCAGGGCCTCGCGCAGCAGAACGTGGAGACGTTCAAGGAGTTCAAGGTCAAGAAGGCCGTGACGACCTGTGCGCACTGCTTCAACACCTTGAAGAACGAGTACAAGCAGTTCGGCATCGAGCTCGAGGTCGTCCACCACACCCAGCTGCTCAACCGGCTCGTGCGCGAGGGCAAGCTGACCCCCGTCGCCGACGGCGCCGGCGCGCACAAGCGCTCCATCACCTACCACGACCCCTGCTACATCGGCCGGCACAACGGCGTCTACACCCCACCACGCGAGCTCCTCCAGGTGCTGCCCGGAGCGGAGTACGTCGAGATGCCGCGCAACTCCGAGCGCTCCTTCTGCTGCGGTGCCGGCGGCGCCCGGATGTGGATGGAGGAGAAGATCGGCCAGCGGATCAACCGCAACCGCACCGACGAGGCCGTGGGCACCGGGGCCGACCAGATCGCTGTCGGCTGTCCGTTCTGCCGTGTGATGCTCTCCGACGGTCTCACCGCCGCGCAGGCCGACGGTACGGCGCGGGAGTCGGTCGAGGTGCTCGACGTCGCGCAGATGCTGCTCGCCTCGGTCAAGGGCGAGCAGGCCACCAAGCTGCTGCCCGGCGAGGGCGCCCCCGCTGGTGCGCCCGCGGCCCCGGCCGCGAAGAAGGCCGACGTGGCAACGAAGGCCGAACCGTCTCCGGGCGATGTGACAGTCACCGAGAACACGATCACCGAGACCGCCGACGCGGGTCCGGCCGCGAAGGCCAGCCAGGGTGCCGGGGGCGGCTCCTCGCTCTTCGATGAGGCGCCGGCCCAGGAGGCTGCTCAGGAGACTGCTCAGCCGGCTGCCGAGGCGGCTACTCCTGCGGCTCCGGCTTCCGGGGGGTCGCTGTTCGACAACCCGTCGTCGCTGTTCGACACGCCGGCGAAGGCTCCTGAATCGGCGCCGGCCCCGGCCGAGCCCGCAGCAGGCACAGCGGCGGAGCCGGCAGGGTCGGGGGGATCGTCGCTCTTCGACATCCCCGCGACGAAGCCGGCCCCGGCCGCCGCTTCGCCGAAGCCGGCGGAGGCGACGGAGGCAGCGCCCGCGGCGGACCTCGGTTCGGGCGGCTCGCTGTTCGACGTACCTGCCACCGCTCCCGCAGGGACCGAGCCCGCCCCGGCCGCCGCTGCACCGCAGGCCCCGGCTCCGCAGGCACCCGCCACCGAGGACACGGCTGCCCCGGCTGCCCCGGCGAACCCTGCGGTCGACCTCAACGCGGGCGGCTCGCTGTTCGACATCCCGGTCCAGGCTCCGGCAGCGGCCGCGTCACCTGCCGCGACCCCGGCACCCGCTGCCACCGAGCCGGCCGAGGCACCGCAGGCCGCGGCCCCGCAGGCACCCGCCACCGAGAACACGGCGGCCCCGGCGTCCCCGGCGGCCCCGGCGGTCGACCTCAATGCGGGCGGCTCCCTGTTCGACATCCCGGCGACGCCGGCGTCCCCGTCGGCGGCCACCGCTGCTCCCGCAGCGGCGGAGCCCGAGCCGAGCACGGTCGCCGCAGAGCCGAGCAAGCCCGAGCCCGAGCCCGAGCCGAGCAAGCCCGAGCCCTCGACCGCCGCCCCGGCCGGGTCCGCCAGCTCCGGCGCCGCACACTCGCCGCGATCCGACGTCGCGATCGAGGGGGTGTCCTCGCTGTTCGACATCGAGGCCCCGGCGCCCACCGTGGTCGCGCCGCCGGCCACGGCAACCGCGGCCGCATCGGCACCCGCGGAGGAAGCAGCAGAGGAAGCACCGGCTGAGGAAGCACCGGCTGAGGAAGCACCGGCTGAGGAAGCACCG
Source organism: Nocardioides sp. BP30 (assembly GCF_029873215.1). NCBI lineage: Bacteria > Bacillati > Actinomycetota > Actinomycetes > Propionibacteriales > Nocardioidaceae > Nocardioides > Nocardioides lacus. The sequence goes on from NZ_CP123620.1 coordinate 90,559, forward strand.
GCTGAGGAAGCACCGGCTGAGGAAGCCGTCGGTCGGGCGGACCCCGAGCCGGCGCCCGACCCCGAGCCGGCGGCTCAGAAGCAGGCCACGCCGCCGGCTGCTTCGGGAGCGACCAACACCCCGCGCACCGACGCGGACATCCACGGGGCCGGATCGCTCTTCGACCTCTGATCAAAAGGCTCCGGCCGCCGACAGCGCCCGACTCGCACCGAGTCGGGCGCTGTCGCGTGTTCGTGGAGTCACCTCGGAACCGGACCCCGCCGTCCAAGCGTCAACAAGGCAAGGAGGTCACATGAGGCTCATCGACCGTGCCGCCACAGCGCTCGCTCTCGCCCTGGTCGCGACCGGCGTGACGGCCTGCGACGGCGCCTGGACCTCGACAACGCCCTCCGGCGCCTCTCCCAGCCTGACCGCCACCGACCTGGCCACCGACGACCCCGCCTTCCGGCTCGGCCCCGATCAGGTCCCCTCGATCGCCGGCCTGGACGCCGACGAGGCCGCGGACCTGCTGGGGAGCCACGGCTACCTGGTGCGGATCGACCGGCGACCCGGCTGCGCGACCGCGCAGGACGAGCTCGCCGTCGAGCCGCGGACCGGCACCATCCTCCCTCCGGGCTCGTCGGTGGCGCTGAGCGAGGTCGTCGCTCCCGCCGGAGCGGACTGCGCCGAGGTCGATCACCCCGACCGCAGCGTCGTGAGCCTGCTCGCGTGGGCGCGCGGCCTCGGTCCGCGACCGCGGTTCGAGGACCGGGTGACGGTCGAGTTCCGCACGCAGACCGCCAGCGGCGGCGACACCAGGACGCTGCAGGGCGCCGCCCTCGCCGACCGGGAGGACTGGCCCGGGCTGGGTTCGCTGGCCGACGTGCTCGCCGTACCGGCACGTGACGGTGAGGAACTCGTTCCCCTGGTGGTGACCCGGGACAGCTCCTGCTCCTCCGCCTCGGCGCCCAGCTGCGCGCTGATGCGCGGGGCCGTGATCGGCGGCTCGGCGACGTACACGAACCACCGGGTCGACACCGCTGGGCTCTTCACCGTGGCGCTCTGGGTCGATCACCGAGGCCGGGTCGGGCGGGTCCTGCTCTCGGACGAGCGCGTGCCGGCGGCGGTGGACGCACCCGACGTCGTCGGCGACTCGGCGGCCTTCGCGGCGGCGCGCCTCCATGCGTTCGGCTTCGGCGTCACCACCCGCCGCGTCCCTGGCTGTGCTCAGCGTGGCGAGGTCACCGGTGTGCGCAGCGATGGCACCCACGCGACCATCGAGGTCAGCGACGGCACCGCCGCCTGCGCGGCCTGATCAGCCCGGCGAGCGGATCGTCAGCACGGCGTCGGCGGCCATCCCACCGAGCGCCTCGTACGCGTGCTCGGCATCGCTGACCCACACAGCCGTCTCGCCGACCGCGAGGTCACGCTCCTGGCCGAGCACCCCGACCCGAGCGCGACCGTGGGTGAGGAGCAGATACTCGGTGACCCCCGGCCCGTGTGCCCCCGAACGATGGACCACGCCGGGCTCCAGGTGCAGCAGGTACACCTCGACAGTCGCACCGTCCTCGTGTCGCCGGGCGTCGAGCAGCCGCGCGACGATCCCCGGCGAGGCGACCTGCACCCCCGGCTCGACGAGCAGCGTCGCGAGCGGTACGTCGAGCGCGCCGGCGAGGGCATAGAGCGTCGACAGCGTCGGGTTGCGGGTGCCGTTCTCGATCTCGGAGAGGGAGCCCTTGCCCACGCCCGCGCGGCTGGCGAGCCCTCCGACGGACCAGCCGGCACGCCGCCGGGCAGCGCGCACCCGCGTTCCCACGGCGGCGGCGAGATCGGCATCCACGGTCCCGAGCCTAGTAGGGTTCTGTTTATGGAACGCTGGCACGTCGCGACCTCCGGGGTCGTCACCGCTCTGGTCGGGTTCGCGAGCTCGGCCCTGGTGGTCATCGCCGGGCTGCGCGCGGTCGGCGCCAGCACGACCGAGGCGGCCTCCGGCCTGCTCGCGCTCAGTCTCGCCCAGGGGGTCGGCACCCTCGTGCTCAGCCACCGTCACCGCATCCCGGTGCTTCTGGCGTGGTCCACGCCGGGCGCGGCGCTGCTCGCCTCCGCGGGCCACGTCGACGGTGGTTGGGCGGCAGCCGTCGGTGCGTTCCTCGTGGTCGGCGTGCTGATCCTCCTGACCGCGCTCTGGCCGCGGCTGGGCACCCTGATCGCCTCGATCCCGCCGGCCCTGGCCCAGGCGATGCTCGCCGGCGTCCTCCTCGAGCTGTGCCTCGCGCCCGTCCACGGGGCCATCGCCCACCCGGCCCTGCTCGCTCCGCCACTGCTGCTCTGGCTCGCACTGCTGCGCTGGGCGCCTCGATGGGCGGTCCCGGCGGCCTTCGTGGCAGCGATGGTCACGCTAGGGCTCTGGCTCACCCAGCACGGCGGCCTGTCCGGACCGCTACTCCCCCGCGTCGAGCTGACCGCGCCGACGCTGACCGGTGGCGCGGTCCTCACCCTGGCCCTACCCCTGTACGTCGTCACGATGGCCTCGCAGAACGTGCCGGGGGTCGCGGTGCTCGCCTCGTTCGGGTACGAGGCCCCGTGGCGCCCGGCGATGACCACGACCGGCATCGGCACGATCGCCGCCGCGTGTCTCGGTGGTCATGCGATCAACCTGGCGGCCATCACCGCCGCGCTGGCCGCCTCGCCGCAGGCCCACCCGGACCCGGAGAGGCGCTGGCGGGTCGCGGTGGCCGCCGGCTGGACCTACCTGGTGCTGGCACTGGGCGCCGCGGCGCTGACCACCCTGGTCGCGGCAGCGCCCGCGGGCGTGGCGACCGGCGTCGCCGGACTGGCACTGCTCGGCACGCTGGCCGCCTCGCTCGGCGCGGCCCTCACCGGAGAGCGTGACCGACTGCCTGCCGTGGTCACGTTCGTCGTCGCGGCCAGCGGGGTCACCGCGCTCGGCATCGGCGCGGCGTTCTGGGCGCTCCTCGCCGGGCTGGTGCTGCGCGTCGCCACGACGCAGCGGGCCGGGCGCTGACTGCGCCCGGCCCGCTCATCGACAGATACTGCTACCTGTTCTCCTGCGACGGCTGCTCGGCCACCACGATCGGACGCAGCCTGGCCCAGGCCAGGAAGACGACGCCGACCACGAGCAGCGCACCGCCGCCCCACCAGTTGTCGCTGTTGTGGGTGCCCTTCGGCGCCCCGTTGTGGAACGCCGCCGTGAGCAGCAGGATGACGCCGTACAGCGCCAGGAGGCCGCCGATCACGTTGCGGATGTCGAAGGCACCGGCTGTCTTGGGTTCGCTCATGACCGACTCCTAGAAGATCACGTTGAGGACGATGACGAGGACCAGCGCCACCCCGGCGAGCGGGACCGGGCGACGGAACCACGGGAAGTTGGCAGCGTCGGCGTCGACCAGCGAGCTGCGCGGCGTCTCGGAGTAGACCAGCCCGGTCAACTCCTCGGCCGGCTTGGGCCGCGTCGCCAACGAGACGATCACGGAGAGCACCACGTCGACGACGAATGCCGCGCCTGCCGCCACGAACGAGGCGCCCTGGCCCGACAGGTTCAAGGTGCCGGTCGACCAGGAGCCGAAGGCGTCCTGGCTCAGGAACGCCACCACGACCGCCGACAGCGTGCCGCAGACCAGGCCCACCCACCCGGCCGTCGCCGTCATCCGCTTCCAGAACATCCCCAGGATGAACGTCGCGAACAGCGGCGCGTTGAAGAACCCGAACAGGGTCTGCAGGTAGTTCATGATGTTGGAGAAGTTCGACGCCAGCGACGCGGTGAACACCGCGATGACCGTGGCGGCGACGGTGGCCAGGCGGCCGATCCGCAGGTAGTAGTCGTCACTGCGGTCCTTGACGATGTAGCGCTCCCACAGGTCGTAGGAGAGCACCGTGTTGAAGGCGGAGATGTTGGCCGCCATGCCGGCCATGAACGAGGCCAGCAGACCGGTGATCGCCACGCCCAGCAGACCGTTGGGCAGCAGATCTCGCATCATGAAGATGAGCGAGTCGTTGAACGTCACCCCGTCACCCGACGACCCCCCTGGCACGGAACCGCCGGCCTTGATCTTGGCGATCTCGGTGATCAGGACAGCGGCGATCATGCCGGGCAGGATCGTGATGAAGGGGATGAAGATCTTCGGGAAGGCGCCGATGATGGGCGTCGTCCGGGCGGCGGTGATGGACTGCGAGGCCATCGCCCGCTGGACCTCGACGAAGTTCGTCGTCCAGTAGCCGAAGGACAGCACGAAGCCGAGGCCGAAGACGATGCCGATGACCGAGAGGAAGTCGGAGGAGAAACCGGTCAGGTTCGTACCCGGCCACGAGTGCAGCTGCTGGGCAGCCGTCGACGACGCTCCCGGATGGGAGGCGGCCTCGGTGATCTTGTCCTTCAGGCCGCTCCAGCCGCCGACGCGGTGCAGACCGATGATGGTCAGCGGCGCGAGCGCAGCGACGATCACGAAGAACTGCAGCACCTCGTTGTAGATCGCCGCCTTGAGGCCGCCCAGGGTGATGTAGGAGAGCACGATCAGGGCCGCCACGATCAGCGCGACCCACAGCGGCCACCCGAGCAGGGCGTGCACGATCGCGCCCAGCAGATACAGGTTGATGCCAGCGATGAGCAGCTGGGCGATGGCGAACGAGATCGCGTTGACCAGGTGGGCGCCGGGCCCGAAGCGCCGGAGCATGAACTCCGGCACCGACCGGACCTTGGAGCCGTAGTAGAACGGCATCATCACCACGCCCAGGAAGAGCATGGCCGGAATGGCTCCGATCCAGAAGTAATGAACACTCGGAAGCCCGTACTGCGCGCCGTTCGCGCTCATCCCCATGATCTCGACAGCGCCGAGGTTTGCGGAGATGAAGGCCAGGCCGGTGACCCAAGCAGGCAGCGAGCGCCCGGACAGGAAGAAGTCCACCGAGTCCGAGACGCCGCGGCTGGCCAGGATGCCGATGCCGAGAACGAAGGCGAAGTACAGGGCGATGATCACGTAGTCGATCCAGGATGCCTGGATCAGAGTCAGGCTGTACACGCTCCTCAGTGAACCACTAAAACACCTTTCAAACCTGTGATGTCACCTGAGGCTTGTGGTGACATCATTGTGATGTCATAGTGATGCTCATGGACATCACGCCGTACGTCGAGAGCCTGCGCCGCGACCTGCTCGCCGCGGCCGAGGCAGCTGGTCCCGAGGCCCGTGACACCACCGAGCGGCTGAGCTATGCGCTGGCTCCCTCCGCCCGCCTGGCCCTCATGGAGGCCATCTCGCAGGCAGCCGCCGAGATCACCGCCGAGCTGCCGGCGGGCAGTGTCGACGTACGCCTCAACGGCCGCGAGCTGGAGTTCGGCGTACACCTGCCACCGCCGGCCGAGACCGCCGCGCCGGCCCCCGTCGAGGTCGAGTCCGAGGAGGTCGACGAGGGCAACCTGGCACGGATCACCCTGCGCATCCCGGAGTCGGTCAAGACCAGGGCGGAGGAGTACGCCGCCCGCTCGGGCAGCTCGCTGAACACCTGGCTGGTCAACGTGGTGCGGGCGGCCACCCGCGCCGAGGCGATCAACATCGACCTCGACCTGTCCTCCATCAGCGCGACCATCAACTCCGCGCTCGGCGACCGCACAGACCGCGGCGGCCGACGCATGACCGGCTGGATCTGAGGAGCACCCATGACCACCTACGACTACGAGACCCACGGTCCGGTCGAGCTCTCGGTCGAGCTCGCGAAGGGCCGGCTCACCATCGACACCACGGAGAGCAACCATGCCCACATCGAGATCAGCGGCCGCGACGCCGACCGCGTCCGGGTCCAGCAGCGGGGCGACCGGCTCGACATCGCCGACCCCAACGCCCGGCGTCCGTTCAGTTTCAGCCATCTTGACATCACGGTCGTGGTGCCCGCTGCGAGTGGTCTTGCGCTGAGGACCGGCACCGCCGAGGTGGAGGTCACCGGGACCGTCGGAGCTGCCGTCGTGCACACCGGGACCGGCCCCGTCCGGCTCGACCACGTCGCCGGCTCCGCGGCGGTGCAGAGCGGCAGCGGCGCCGTCACGATCGCCTCGGTCGACGGCGACCTGCGCGCCAAGTCGGGCTCCGGCGACATCACCGTCGGCACCGCCCAGGACGCGGTCGTCGTCTCGACCGGTTCCGGCGACGTGGCCGTGCGGACCGCCAACGGTCCGATCACTGTCAAGACGGGCAACGGCGACCTGCGCGTCGCCGAGGCCCACGGCGACGTGAGCCTCACCACCGGCTCGGGCTCGCTGGAGGTCGGCAACGCCCATCGTGGCCGGGTGGTCGGCAAGGCCGCGTCGGGCCACATCCGGGTCGGCATCCCCGCCGGCACGCCGGTGTGGACCGACATCACGACCCTCACCGGGCACATCCGTTCGGGTCTGCGTCCGGTCGGCCAGCCGCTGGAGGGTCAGGGACATGTGGAGCTGCGCGCGCGGACCGTCAGCGGCGACGTGACGCTGGTCGAGGTCTGAGGCCAGCGCTGTGGCGGGGTAGTCCGGGGCGCAAATCAGCACTTCTGGTCCTCGACCCCTGATTTGCGCCCCGGACTACCCCTTCACGCCCGCATCGCCACGCCCTCGCGCCAGTAACCCATGAAGGCGACCTGGTGCCGAGGCATGCCGAGCTCGCCGACGAGGTGGCGGCGCAGCGTCGTCACCATGCCCGACTCCCCCGCGATCCAGGCGTAGCGCCCGTCCACCGCCGGCGCATCGATCACCTCCTCGCCCAGGGCGGAGTACGTCGGGGTCTCCCACGGCATGTCATCGAGAGCGCCGAGCGCGGCCCCGGCCGGCTCGCTGGCCCCGGCCGGCTCGGCGGCGGGCAGCGGGGTGGGGGCGAAGCCGAGGTGCGCCGAGACCGCCTCGATCACCGGCTCGCCGACGGAGCGGTCGCCGCGGGGCAGCCAGGTGACCTCGACGCCATCGATCGCAGGCAGGTCGCAGATGTCCTCGGCACACGGCACCTCGACGAAGACCGCGCCGGTACGCCCGCCCTCACGCTCGGGCAGCTGGCGCAGGATCTGGTGGATGGCCGGCAGCGCCGTCTCGTCGCCGACCAGCAGCAGCCGCTCCGCGTCGCCGGGGTCGAACTCGATCCCGCCGCCCGCGCTGCCGCGCCGAGGCAGCGCGGCGAGCACCTCGTCGCCGACGGCCGCGTGCTCGGCCCAGTCCGAACCAGGTCCGTGCGCGCCGGAGTGAAGGACGAAGTCGACCAGGATCCGGGTGTCGGCGCCCTCGCCGAGCACGTCGGCGATGGTGTAGGTCCGGACCGCTCCGCGGGTCTCCTCCGGCAGCGCGCTGTAGTCGCTCCACCAGCTCTCCTCCGAGAGCTGCGGCAGGCCGCCCGGGCCGGGGAGCAGCAGCTTGAACCGCTGGTCGAACAGCGGGCCCTCGACGCCGAAGTCCGCCAGCTGCGGGCCGCCGAGCTCGATCCGGGCGAAGGAGGGCGTCGGGCGGGCGACCGAGCGGACGCGCAGGTGGGCGAGCAGCATCAGGAGACCTTTGCGGGTGTGGGGGTGGCGGGGGTGTGATGGCGCCCGATCGGCACCACCAGCGGGGTGCCCGAGACCGGGTCCGGGACGACCTGGGAGTCCAGGCCGAAGACGTCTCGGACCAGCTCCGGGGTGACGATCCGCGAAGGAGCGCCGGCGGCCAGCACCTTGCCGTCGCACATCGCGACCAGGTGGTCGGCGTACCGGGCGGCCAGGTTGAGGTCGTGCAGCACCATCACGACGGTGGTGCCCCGCTCGACGCGCAGGGTGTGCAGCAGGTCGAGCAGGTCGATCTGGTGGGCGACGTCGAGGAAGGTGGTCGGCTCGTCCAGCAGCAGGATCTCCGGCTGCTGCGCGAGGGCCAGCGCGATCCACACCCGCTGGCGCTGACCGCCGGACAGCTCCTCGACCGGGCGCGCTGCGAGCTCCAGCGTCCCGGTCATCTCGAGTGCCGCCGTCACCGCGGCCTCGTCCGCCGCCGACCAGCGCGAGAGCGCGCTGCGGTGCGGCTGGCGGCCCCGGGAGACGAGGTCGACGACAGTGATGCCCTCCGGCGAGAGCGGCTGCTGCGGCAGCAGGCCGAGGATCCGCGCGACCTCACGGGTCGGGCGCTGGTGCACTGCCTCGCCGTCGAGCAGGCACGCACCGTGGATCGGTCTGAGCAACCGGGCCAGGCCGCGCAGCAGCGTCGACTTGCCACAGCCGTTGGCGCCGACGATGACGGTGGTGGCGGCGTCGGGGATGTCCAGGGTGACCCGGTCGACGATGGTCGTCGCGCCGTACCCGAGGGTGACGCTGTCGGTGGTGAGCCTCATGCAGACCTCCGGGAGACGGTGAGGAGCCAGAGCAGGAACGGTGCGCCGAAGGCACCGGTGACGACGCCGACCGGCAGGTTCACGTCGTGGAAGGCGTAGGCGCCGACGTAGTCGGCGGCGACGGTGACGGCGCCGCCCACGAGGGCCGCACCGACGAACGTCGCCCGGCCGCCGTTGAGCGCCCGGGCGATCGGGCCGGCGACGAACGCGACGAACGAGACCGGGCCCGCGGCCGCCGTCGCGGAGGCCACCAGCAGCACCCCGCACAGCAGCAGGGCGTCGGCTCGTCGCTGCCCGACGCCCAGGCCGGCGGCGACCTCGTCCCCGAGCTCGAGCGCACGGGCGGAGCGTACGGCGAGCGCCGTCGCCGGGAGCAGCACCACCAACGCGGCCGTCAGAGCCCGGATGGTGGGCCAGGAGGCGTCGCTGACCGATCCCGTCATCCAGCGCAGCGCGAGCTGGGCGTCGTAGACGTCGGCGCGGGTGAAGAGGTACTGGATGATCGCGCCCAGGCCGGCCGCCACGGTGACGCCGACCAGGACCAACCGCTGCCCCGCGTTGGCACCGGCCAGGAACCGGACCAGCAGGGAGGTGCCGACCGCCCCGACCAGCGCGAGCACGGCCAGACCCCAGCCGGCGGCCGACCAGACGACGATGCCGAGGACGGCCGCAGCGCTGGCACCCATGCTGACGCCGATCACATCCGGGCTCGCCAGCGGGTTGCGCAGCGTGGTCTGGAAGATCGCCCCGCCCACGCCGAGCGCGAGGCCGACCAGGACCGACTCGCAGGCACGCGGCAGCTTCGACTCGGTGAGGATGAAGCTGGCGCCGGGGATCTGCTTGCCGAAGACGATCCGCCAGAAGTCGCCGAAGGTGATCGTGTAGTCGCCGCCGAGCACCCGCAGCCAGAACAGCGCGATCACGGCAGCGGCCAGGCCGGCCACCACCCACCACAGCCGGCGGCGCGGTCGACGCCGGGCGGCGCGGACGACGGCGACGGAGCTCGCCGGGATCATCGGGCTGCTCATACCGCCCCCAGCCGCCCGCGACGCAGGAACCAGCAGAACACCGGCACACCCACGACGGCTGTCATGATGCCGACCTGGACCTCGGTCGGCGGCAGGATCACCCGGCCCACCACGTCGGCGACGGTGACCAGGACGGCGCCGTAGAGCGCGGCGAGCGGAAGCACCCGGGTGTAGGCGGCGGTGCCGGTCGCTCGGACCAGGTGCGGGGCCAGCAGGCCGACGAAGCCGACCGGTCCGGCCAGCGCCGTGGCGGTGCCGGCGAGCAACACGATGGCCGCCCCGATCACCAGCCGGTCGAGGGCCACCCGTCGCCCCAGACCACGAGCCAGGTCGTCGCCGAGCGCGAGGGCGTCGAGCGTGCGGGACCCGGCCAACGCGAGGATCGCACCGACCGCCAGGAAGGGAGCGCCGGCGGCGACCGCCGACCAGTCCCGGCCCCCGACGGTGCCCACCTCCCAGCGCCGGTAGACGTCCATGGTGTGGTGCTGGAGCAGCAGTACGCCGGAGGTCCACGAGGTCAGCCCGGCCGTGACGGCGGCTCCGACGAGGACGAGCTTGCCCGGTGTGGCGCCGTCGCGGCCGAGGGAGGCCAGTCCGTGCACGAGCAGTGCCGCGACAGCGGCCCCGACGAACGCGAACCACAGGTAGGTGTGCAGCGAGCTGACGCCGACGTACCCGATGGCGAGCACCATCGCGAAGGAGGCGCCGGCGTTGACGCCCAGCAGACCCGGGTCGGCGAGGGGGTTGCGGGTCAGTCCCTGCAGGCAGCCACCGGCGACGCCGAGGGCCGCGCCGACGAGCAGCGCCAGCGCGGTGCGCGGCAGCCGTGCTTCGAGGATGGCGTGACCGGGGGCGTGGGCGTCGAACAGCCCGGCGGGCCCGACCATCCGGGAGCCGATCATCACCGAGGCGACCGCCACGGCGAGGACGCCCAGGATCCCGATCATGAGCGGAAGGGTCCGGGAGGGCGTGCCGACAGGGCACAGGGGGGCGGCACCGTCAGCACCCCCTCCCGGTATGCCCGGGCCCCGTGTGGCAACGGCGGGCCGAGCAAGCTTCGAGGACACGTCGAGCTCAGATCACTGAAGGGCTTCGACGACCTTCGGGACGAAGTGGTCGATCGCATAGGGGATCGCGAGCACGTCGGGCGAGCTGCCGGCCAGCGCCGTCGCGTCGGCCAGGAACGTCGCCAGGTGGCCGGCCTTGATCGCCGGGATCTGGCCGATCAGCTTGTCGTTGCTGAAGGTCTGAGCGTCGGCGGCCTTCTCGCCGTAGGTGAGGAAGACGTCGGACCTGAGGTCGGCGTACCGCTCGGCCGAGACCGTGCCGTAGAACTGGCCCTTCTTCGACAGCTTCTCGATGATCGGCGCGTTGACCATGCCCAGCGAGGTCAGGAACTCCGGCCGGCCGTCCTCGGGGGTGTAGTAGGAGACGCTGGACAGATCGGTGGTCTCCAGCGCGCCCCAGATGAAGGTCTTGCCGGCCAGCTCGGGGTTGGCGGCCTTCGCGTCGGCGACGTCCTGCTCGGTCCGGGCGAGGACCTGCTGGCCCTGCGACTCCAGGCCGAGCGCCTTGGCGTCGAGGGTGAGGCTGTCCTGCCAGCTCGTGGTCCAGGGCGCACCGGGGTAGGCGATGACCGGCGCGATCTTGGAGAGCTGGCTGTACTGCTGCTTGGTCAGGCTGTAGTTGGTCGCCAGGATCAGGTCGGGAGCGACCTTGGCGATCTCGTCGATCGGCACGCTGTCGCTGTCGTCGTACTGGGCGGGCATGGTGCCGCCGAGCTCGGCCAGCTTGTCCTCGAACCACGGGGTGGAGCCCTTGCCGTCCCCACCCCAGGTGATCTTGGTGACGCCCACCGGGACGATGCCGAGGGCGAGGAGGTTGTCACCGTCCTGGGAGCCGAGGGCTGCCACGCGGGTGGGCTGCTTGTCGATCGTCACGGCGCCGAAGTTGGCGTTGTCGATCGTCACGGGGAAGGCGCTCGCCTGAGCGCCGGCGCTCGCCGAGGAGCCGGTCCCGACGGTGTCGGCCGAGTCGGTCTCGGTCGAGCCGGTCGAGCAGGCGGTGAGAGCGGCAGCGGCGAGCGTGGTGGCGGCGGCGATGCCGAAGGTACGACGGAGCACAGCGGAGCCTAATCTGGTGAGGGGAGCCTTAGTGAGGACAGCCTAACCATAGTTAGGCTTGCCTTAACAAGCCCCTGTCCACGGCCCCTCGTGTGCCGGACGCCGGACCGTGCTCAGATGGCGGTGCGGTGGAAGTTCTGGAAGCTTCGCGACGCCGTCGGACCGCGCTGGCCCTGGTAACGGCTGCCGTACTTCTCCGAGCCGTACGGGTGCTCGCTCGGCGAGGTCAGCCGGAAGAAGCAGAACTGGCCGATCTTCATGCCCGGGTAGAGCTTGATGGGGAGCGTCGCGACATTGGCCAGCTCGAGCGTCACGTGGCCGGAGAAGCCCGGGTCCACGAAGCCGGCGGTGGCGTGGGTGAGCAGACCCAACCGGCCCAGCGAGGACTTGCCCTCCACCCGGGCGGCGATGTCGTCGGGCAGGGTGACGGCCTCGTACGTCGAGCCGAGCACGAACTCCCCCGGGTGCAGGATGAACGGGTCGTCCCCCTCGGTCTCGACCCGGCGAGTCAGGTCGGACTGGTCGACCGCCGGGTCGATGGTGGCGTACTTGTGGTTGTCGAAGACGCGGAAGAACCGGTCGAGCCGGACGTCGATGCTCGAGGGTTGGAGCATGGCCTGCTCCCAGGGGTCGAGCACGATCCGCCCGTCGTCGATCTGGGCCAGGATGTCCTTGTCGCTCAGCAGCACGGGGCCAACCTAGCCGCTCGCCCGCCCCTGTGTGTTCGCGCGCACGAGGCATCTCGCACAATGAGGACCATGGGTTTCAAGCGGTTCGTGGCACTGGGCGACTCCTTCACCGAGGGCGTCGGGGACCCGGATCCCACCCGACCCAACGGCGTGCGCGGATGGGCGGACCGGGTCGCCGACGTGCTCGCGACCCACGAGCCCGACTTCGGCTACGCCAACCTCGCGATCCGCGGGCGCAAGCTGCCGCAGATCCTGGCCGAGCAGGTCGAGCCCGCGCTGGCGCTGCGGCCCGACCTGATCAGCATCCACGGCGGCGGCAACGACGTGCTGCGGCCCAGCGTCGACGTCGACGAGCTCGCCGCGGCGTACGACGAGGCGATCGGCGTGCTGTCGGCCACCGGTGCCCGGGTCGTCATGTTCACCGTCGCCGACCCCGGCCTCAACCCCGTGCTCAAGGTGATCCGCGGCCGCACCGCCATCTTCAACGAGTGGGTGCGCGAGATCGCCGACAAGCACGGCGCGACGGTCGTCGACATGTGGCGGATGCGCGGCTGGAAGGTCGCCGAGGTGCTCGACGCGGACCGGCTGCACCTCAACGCCGTCGGCCACCAGGCGATCGCCATCGCCACCCTCGACGCGCTCGGCGTCGAGCACGACCTGCAGGAGCTGCCACCTCCGGTGGTCGCCGAGCTGACCGCCCGCGAGCAGCGCGCCGCCGACCTGGCCTGGGCGCGCACCCACCTCGCGCCCTGGGTGAAGCGGCGCCTGACCGGCCGCTCCTCGGGCGACGGCGTCAGCCCGAAGTACCCCGTACTGACGCCACTGCACCACCCTGCCGGGCGGGTGGGGTAGCATCCTCACCGCGATCCGTCCTACGGGTCGCCTGCGGATGTAGCTCAGTTGGTAGAGCGCGACCTTCCCAAGGTCGATGTCGCGAGTTCGAGTCTCGTCATCCGCTCCAACAGGCCCGGAAGGGCCCCGTAAGTGCTCGAGCGCGACGCCTCGCCGCTCCCTCCCGCGCCCCACACCCAGCAGGCGCGGCCGCCTCATCCATCCCTCCCCATCGGTCACCGTGCCCGGTTCCTGAGCACTGCCTGCGGGATACCTGTGTGACACATGTGGCAGTTGCGACATTTGTGAATCCGGCCGATAGTGGAGCGTCGAGAAGTCCCCTTCTCGACCGACCAGGCACCTTCCCCCAGCCTCTCGGAGTACGCCATGCACCGCCCTCGTCCCCGCACCGTCGCCGCCGGCGCACTCGTGCTGCTGCTCGCCGCCGCGCCGTTCATCCCCCGCGGCAGCGGCGACCACGGCGCCATCAGCCCGTCGGGCGAGCAGCCCACGTTCGCGCCGCGCGAGGCCGCCGCCGTCGGGTACGGCGCCGTGACGCCCGCGATGCGCCAGGAGATCGACCGGGCGGTCGCGGCGACCACCTCGCTGCCCCGGCAGCACGGCCGGATCACCGCCCGCGCCGCGAGCACGCTGACGCAGTGCGCCGACCTCGAGGGCCAGACCTACTGCCTGGGTGAGGGCTGGACCCAGGACGACCAGGCCAGCGTGCAGGCCCGGGTCGCCACCGAGGTCGCCCCGCCGGCGGCGCGCCGTACGGCACAGCGGCAGAAGAAGCTGCGCCAGACCGGGGACCTCTCGCCGAAGGCAGCGCTCGCGCGACTGGCGAAGATGAGCCCGAAGGCACGCGCCAAGGCCGAGCGAGCGGAGCTCACCCAGGCCGCCCGCTCGGTGGCCAAGGTGTGGATGATCCGCAACGAGATCCAGGGCACGCCGCTGCCGGCCGGATTCCTGGCCGCACATCCGGAGGCCCGCGTCACCGTCGGCGCCGGCCGGGTCGCTGCCACCACGCCCAGCGCCACGCCGTCCAAGCTGCCGACGGTGAAGCCCAGCACGACCCTCGCCGCCGTCGCCACCAGCGCCGCACCGACGGCTGTCGCCAGCACGTCGGTCGCCGCGTCCGTGCCGACGACGTACCCGGTCAAGGCCAAGATCCTGAAGAACAAGCAGACCGCCGAGCAGGTCCGCACCTACTGGTGCGGGCCGACCTCGATGCAGATGATCGCCTGGGGCTGGAAGCAGAAGGACAAGGGCGCCGCACACTGGGCCGCCAAGCTCGGCACCACCAGCGCCGGCACCGCGATCTCGGACATGGTCCGGGTGACGAACCACAACACCGGCTGGGACACCCTCGCCGGCCCCTATGTCACCCTCGACGTGAAGAGCTTCACCACCGCACAGTTCTGGGCGCTGCTGCAGAAGCACATCGCGCAGTACAAGGCGCCGATCATCCTGCACCCGCAGCTGCTCACCCGCTACTTCCCCTACCTGGACCACAGCGGCAGCGGCCACTTCCAGGTCGGCCGCGGCTACCGGACCACGAAGACCACCCACACCCAGGAGATCGGCTACTACGAGCCGTGGAACCAGCAGCGGTTCCACCCCTCGGAGCCCTACATCTCGCGGGTGCAGTGGTTGCCGGTCGACCGTGAGCTGAGCGCGGTCAAGGCGAACGCGTTCCACAACATCGGCGTCTGATGCGAGGCCTCCGACGAGGAGCGGTGGCCAGCTGCGCGCTGGTCGTGCTCGCGGCCACGGCCGCCGGCTGCACGAAGGCCGACGACCAGCCGGGTGACGCCGCCTCGCCGGGCGAGCAGCCCTCGCTCGCGTCCAGCAGCCCCTCCGGTACGCCGAGTGCTGCGACGACGAGCGCACCCGCCTCTCCTACCCAGCCGGCGGCGACCGGAACGACCACTGCCACCGCCACCTCGGCACCGCTGCACTGGAAGGCGCTGCCAGGCGCCGCCGGCGACACCGTCTCCACCAACGGCACCTGGACGCTGACCGTCGGCCAGCAGGGCGACTGGTGGTCGCTGGGTCGCACCTCGGCGGAGTCTGGCTCGGCGAAGCGGACCAGCGCTCCCGCCGGCCTGGAGGTGACCGACACCCAGCTGTCGGACACCACGGCTGTCGTGGTCTACAGCGACCCCGACGGCAACAAGCGGCAGCGCGCTGTCATCACCGCACTCGCCGGCGGGAAGGTGACCACCCTCGACAAGACCAGCGACCTGCCGCCGTCGACCGACGGCTCCTGGTCGCTGGACGGCACCACCCTGTGGCACGCGACCGACCACGCCGGCGCCTACTGCCTGGCGGCCACCGACGTCACCACGATGACCTCGACGCTCGGCTGGTGCGCGCCGGCCCGGCACGGCTTCACCAACGTCCTGGCCGCCGACGGCCAGACTTCGATGATGACCTTCGACGACCAGCAGCCCTCGTGCCGCACGGTGGTGACGGTCAGCGGCACGCAGACCTCGCCGTACGCGGACGTGCCACGGTGCAAGGGAGCCGAGGGAGCGGTCCTGGGGACGGGGCAGGCGGCGACCCGGGTCTGGTCGGTGGTGCCGAACGAGCACCGGTACCAGCAGGTGCACGTCTACGCCTCCACCGCCACCGGCATGGTCGACCTCGGCCTCGGCGTGAACAGCACGCTCACCGTGTGCGGCGCGGCGGCCTACTGGGCGCGGGACGCGGCGGGCGCGACGCCGGCAGCACTGATGCGCTGGGACGGCTCGCACCTCACGCTGGCCTACCAGGCGAAGGGCTTCCTCGGCCAGCCGCTGTGCGCCGGCCACGTGTTGAGCATCGTGGACTCCGGCGACAGCGGCGACCGACAGTTCAGCGCGACCGTGTCGTGAGCGCGGCTCGCTGCCGGGCTGCGCGACGAAGCGTCAGCACCGCTGCCACGGTGGCGATCGCCTCCGCGGTGATGGCGGGATAGCCCAGCGACTCCGACCAGTTGCCGATGTCGTCGTGGATCTGGGGCAGCCCGACGGTGCGCGAGACCAGGAACGCGAGCACCGAGGCGGCGCCCACGACCCCCGTCATGGCCCAGACCGCCGGCGTGTCGGCGACGACCAGGGCGACGGCGAGCAGCACCGCCACCACGCTGAGTGCGATGAAGAGCCACCCGACGTACGGCGCCTCTTGGAGGTGCTCGCGGATCAGCGGCACGTGCGTGCCGGAGGTGACCAGCAGGGCCAGGACCGCTGCGGCGCGGTCCGGGCTGTGCAGTGCGGAACGAATCATGACGAGGCTCGCTTCCCTACCGGGGTGGGCGCGCCGCCACGCGCCCACCCCGGAGCTCTCACTTCACTGAGAAGAACAGGAACAGGTTGGTCGGGATCGCCGCGGTGGTCCGGCCGGCCTTGATCTCCTTCTTCAGGAAGGCGGCCGAGCGGTGGGCGGTGATCTTGTTGTACTCGGACTTCTTGGTGACGCCGACGACCTTGACGTCCCACCAGATCCGCTTGCCGTGCGCGCGGGTGGTGATGAAGTGCTGGTGACCCGGCGTCGCCGCGTTCTGCAGCGCGGCGGTCAGCTGGGCGTCGGTCAGCTTCGGGTAGAGCGGCTTGAGCGCCGGCTCGATCCGGGTCAGGTCGATCGTTCCGGGGTGGTCGACGCAGACGAGCCCGTCGGGGCAGTCCATCTTCGACTTCTTCACCGTGAAACCGAGCGGCACGGTGATGAAGAGCGGCTCGACCCGCTTGGCCGGCTTGTTGTTGGCCTTGGCCCCGACCTCACAGCCCGAGGTCGCCGCCGAGGACACCGAGGTGTCACAGAAGTAGCCCTTGCTGTAGGTGAAGCTGAGGGCCTTGCCGTCGTAGAACGCCTTGGTCATGCCGAACTCGTCGACGCCATGACCCATGCTCATCGCGTTGCTCGGCGGATCCGCCGAGGCAGAGACCACGGCTCCCACGCCGCCCGCGACGGCCATCGCCGTCGCTGCCGCCAAGAGCCGCAGGTTGGTGCGTCCGACCTTCTTCATAGCCTTCTCCTTCGCTAGCCGGATGTGATGCACATCTCCCTGCATTCGGAGCGGGGCGTTCGACCGGATGGGGTGCTGGGAAGAATTTTTCAGGCACTCGCCCGACCGTTCGTCGGGGGAGGCCGCGGCCGTCGGGCCGCCTTCGACATAGGGCGATGCGCCGACCCTCGGCCCGCCCGACAGCGCTTTGCCGCAGGATGTCGGTCGTTGCCGCCCCAGAGCAGAGATCCACCGCCGGACACCGTATGGGCATCACGGTGTGCGAGCGCACCGCGTCGCTGCTGAGGAACCAGGCCGGTAAATCTGCGGCTTGCCCGGCCCTACGCGCATCACGTGGCTGCGTGATGTCGTCACTGCCGACGATCTGGTGAACCACAAGTTCCATCGGCTGGGTCCAACGAGTTGCGGGTCATCGATATCACGCAGCACGGAACCTGAGAGGGGTGGCTGTACCGCGCACCGGTGCTCGACGTGGTCATCCGCAACCGTCGGCCGAGCCCGGAGGGATCGTCCACGGACCGCGGCACCCAGTTCACCTCGTGTGTCCTCGGCGAGAAGTTCCGCTCAGCCGGGCTGCTGCCCTCGTTCGGAACCGTCGGCGACGGCCTGGACAATACGATGATGGAGCTTCTGGTCCTCGATGCAGGTCGAGCTTTTGGATCGCAGGACCAGAGTCGAGTTGGCAAACGCGATCTTCGAACACATCGAGATCTCCACAGCCGTCAGCGTCGGCACTCCGCGCTGGGCTACCGCGTCTAGAACCCGAACGGTGGGTCAGGTCACCCTGTAACCCGATCGTGCAGCAGTCCCCACCACCAGCTCACACCGGAAGAGCCGGCAACTCCGCTCACGCCGGCGCCGCCCCGGCCTTGGCGGGAAGAGCACGCAGTTTACTTGCGGCCGACAGTGTTCCCTCCGCAAATGTCACTTCGGGAAGTCAGCTTTTCTCGACTTAACCGAACGCTTGTCAGAGCTAGCGAACCGGGCAGCCGTCTCCGGGGTCCAGCCGTCCACAACATGAGCTTGCTGCACGCGGGCCGCGGCCTCCGAGGTCATACGTGAGCGCGATCTGGTCGGGTTTCACGCGGTCTCGAACAGCGCGAGCGTCGGCCGACTCAGGTAGCTGATGGTGTGAGGGCGCCACCGATTCCGAGGGGACCAAGCGACGCGGCCGATCGGCTGACAGGTCGCTCGTTCATCGTGGCCGTGAAGGTCGTGGTCCTCGAGACCAACCCGGCAGCGGTCGTCTCCGGTGAGGTCGAGGACGGGCGCGTTGCTCACCGACGGTCCCCACGAGCGCTCTGAGACGATGGCGGCATGACGTTCGAGGGCATCCCGGTCGCGGCGCTGGACTTCTACGACGACCTGGAGATGGACAACACCCGGTCGTTCTGGGAGGCGCACAAGCACGTCTACGCCGAGTCCGTGCTCGCCCCGATGAAGGCGCTGACCGGCGCCCTGGAGCCGGAGTTCGGCACGGCGAAGGTGTTCCGGCCCTATCGCGACGTGCGGTTCGCGAAGGACAAGACGCCGTACAAGACGCACCAGGGTGCCTTCGTCGCCGTCGCCCCCGAGACGGGCTTCTACGTCGAGGTGTCCCCGCGCGGAGTGCGCACCGGCGGCGGCTGCTACTGGTTCAACCCGGGCCGGCTGGCGGCCTTCCGCGCCGCGATCGTCCACGACCAGTACGGCGCCGAGCTCGAGCGGCTGCTCGCCGAGGTCACCGGCTCCGGCTACGAGCTCGGCGGCGAGCGGCTCAAGACCTCGCCGCGGGGCTTCGACAAGGAGCACCCCCGCATCGAGCTGCTGCGGCACAAGTCGCTCACCATCGGCCGGATGATCGGCTTCGAACCCGTCATCCACACCGCCGAGCTGCTGGAGCTGGTGCGCGCCGACTGGCAGGCGATCCGGCCGACGGTGGACTGGATCCAGCGCAACGCGAACGCCTGACCGGGCAGCGCCGGCTGGCCTCGGGTGGGTCCTGCCACGACACCGTTCTGTGCCGCCCGCCACATCGGTGAACTCTCCGGTAACCCCGGTGTTGCCTCGGAGGGGACGCCTTCCTATCATTGAAGTTACCGGCCAGTAGCCGAGTGACCCCCGAGACAGAAGGTGGAGCAGTGAGCCACTACAAGAGCAACCTGCGCGACGTGGAGTTCAACCTCTTCGAGGTGTTCGGTCGCGAGAAGGTCTACGGCGCCGGCCCGTTCGCCGAGATCGACGCTGAGACCGCCAAGGAGCTCCTCAGCGAGATCGAGCGGATCTCGCGCGAGGACCTCGCCGCCTCCTACGAGGACAGCGACCGCAATCCGCCGGTCTTCGACCCGACAACCAACTCCGCGCCGGTCACGGCCAGCTTCAAGAAGTCCTACGACGCCTGGATGGACTCGGGGATGTGGGCGATCCAGACGCCCGCCGCCCTCGGTGGCCAGGACGCGCCGCCGAGCCTGATCTGGTCCTCCGCCGAGTTCATCCTGGGCGCCAACGCGCCCATCTGGATGTACGCCGCCGGCCCCTTCTTCGCCTCGGTCGTGCACAAGAACGCCAACGGCGTCGAGCGCGACCTCAAGATCGCCAAGCACATGGTCGAGCGGCTCTGGGGCGCGACCATGGTGCTGACCGAGCCCGACGCCGGCTCCGACGTCGGCGCCGGCAAGACCTTCGCCACCGACAACGGCGACGGCACCTGGAACATCTCGGGCGTCAAGCGCTTCATCACCAGCGCCGAGTCCGACCTCCAGGAGAACATCATGCACCTGGTGCTCGCCCGCCCCCGCGGCGTCGACGGCGTCGGCGGCCCGGGCACCAAGGGCCTGTCGCTGTTCCTGGTGCCGAAGTACCACTTCGACATCGAGACCGGTGAGCTGACCGGCGAGCGCAACGGTGCCTACGTCACCAACGTCGAGCACAAGATGGGCATCAAGGTCTCCAACACCTGCGAGGTCACCTTCGGCGACCCGCAGGTCGGCGGCGGCGAGCCGGCCCGCGGCTGGCTGCTGGGTGAGGTGCACGACGGCATCCGGCAGATGTTCGACGTCATCGAGAACGCCCGCATGATGGTCGGCACCAAGGCGATCGCGACCCTGTCCACCGGCTACCTCAACGCGCTCGAGTACGCCAAGAGCCGCGTCCAGGGCGCCGACCTGACCGACTCGGCCAAGGACGCTCCGCGCGTCACGATCACCCACCACCCCGACGTACGTCGCTCGCTGCTCGTCCAGAAGTCCTTCGCCGAGGCGATGCGCGCCCTGGTGATCTACACCGCCACCTGGCAGGACGAGGTGCAGGCAGCACGCCTGGCAGGCGAGGGTGACGCCGAGAGGCTCACGCTGGCCGAGGCGGTCAACGACCTGCTGCTGCCGATCGTGAAGGGGTACGGCTCGGAGCGGTCGTGGACCCTGCTCGGCACCGAGGGTCTGCAGACCTTCGGCGGCTCGGGCTTCCTGCAGGACTACCCGCTCGAGCAGTACGTCCGCGACGCGAAGATCGACTCGATCTACGAGGGCACCACGGCGATCCAGGGTCAGGACTTCTTCTTCCGCAAGATCGTGAAGAACCAGGGTCAGGCCCTCGGTCACATCGCCGGTGAGATCAAGGCGTTCCTGGAGGCCGAGGGCAACGCCGAGCTGAAGGAGAGCCGCGCGCTGCTCACCAGCGCTCTCGAGGACGTCAACGCCATCGCCGGCCACATGTTCAACGACCTGATGTCCTCCCAGGAGGAGATCAGCAACATCTACAAGGTCGCCCAGAACACCAGCCGCCTGCTGATGGCCGTCGGCGACGTGGTCTGCGGCTGGCTGCTGCTGCGCCAGGCCGAGGTGGCGTTGGAGAAGCTCGCCGGGGACCCCGGCAAGGACAAGGACTTCTACACCGGCAAGGTCGCGGCGGCGAAGTTCTTCGCCTCCTACAACCTGCCGAAGTTGTCCGCAGAGCGGGCCATCGCCGAGGCGATCGACAACTCGATCATGGAGCTCGACGAGAGCGCCTTCTGAGCGAGCGCCAACCCCGCAACACGTGCGCTGAGCCTGTCGAGGTCTCCTCGACAGGCTCGGCGCACGTCTCTTCAGCCCCACGACTCACATCCGATTCACAGCCCGAATGACCGCGCCGGCCGCCGGCCGCGGTTAGCCTCAAGACTCCTTCAGCCGTCTCGGAGTCGAATTCATGCAGCTCGTTCCCTCCCGCCCACGTCCCGGTCGTCGCGCGCGACGGGTCCTCGTGACGGTGGCGGTCCTGCTCACCTGCGCCGTACCCGCGGCCGTGGCGATCCGCCCGGTCCCGCTCGACTGGAAGCACACCGTGGGCGACCCGAGCGTGGTCAAGACGACGAAGAACTACGTCGTGATCGCGACCGGCGCGAAGGTGAACAGGGCGCTGTCGAAGAACGGCAAGGTGTGGAAGTGGAAGTCCTCCGCACTGCCGAACCTGCCAAGCTGGGCGAAGGTCGGCGGCGGTGACATCTGGGCCGCCGACATGGAGAAGGTCGGCTCGCGGTACGTCCTCTACTTCGCCGCACCGGTCAAGGGCAAGACCGGCACCAGCCGGTGCATCGGTGTGGCGACCTCGAGCAGCGCCAAGGGCACGTTCGTCCCGGTAGGTACGGCGCCGCTGGTCTGCCCGAGCACGTTCAAGAGCGTCCCGACCGCCGGGGACCGCGTCATCGACCAGTCGGTCCTGGACGGGTACACCTCGGCCGTCCAGAGCCAGGCGGCCGCCAGCCGCACCTGGGCCGAGTGCAAGTCGAGCGCCGCGAGCCCGACGACGAGCGTCCCGACCAGCCCCACGACCGGCCCCACGTCGGGCACGTCGAGCACGTCGAGCGCGACGACGTCGACGTCGCCGAGCCAGACCGGGTCCCCGACGCCGACCGGCGCGCCGACCAGCACGCCGCCGGTGACCGGCCCGACGGTGTATCCCGACACCTGCGGCCCGAGCCCGTCGGCCAAGCCGACCAAGCCGGCCACCCCGCCGAACGTGATCGGCGCCATCGACCCGTCGTTCTTCCTCGACAGCGACGGCACGCCGTACCTGCTCTACAAGACCGACGGACGACCCTCCTCGATCCGCATCCTGAAGCTCAGCGCCGACGGGCTGCACCCTGCGGCGGGTGCCTACAGCGAGGAGCTGGTCGACGACGCCGGGGTGCTGGAGAACCCGGTGATGGTCGAGCGCGACGGCATCTACTACCTGTTCAACTCCTACGGCGACTACTCGCGGTGCAGCTATGCCACGGTGTGGCGCGCCTCGGGGTCGCTGCACGACTGGAGCGGATCGCCGGCGCACAGCCTGCTCACCCGCAAGAGCACCCACAAGCTGTGCGGTCCCGGCGGCGCCGACGTGCTGGTGCAGCCGAAGAAGACCACCATGTACTTCGAGGCCTGGACCTGCAACCGCAGCTACAAGCCGTGCGGGGCGCACTTCTGGGCCTACGGCCGCAAGTACGAGCGCAAGCACCCCGTGCGCGCGCTGTACGCCGTCAAGCTCGGCTTCGCCAACGGGGCGCCGTACGTGAAGAAGTACCTGAAGGGCTCCAAGCACTGACCGGTCCGTGCTCGGGGGCGGGCGACCACCGGTAATCTCCCCGGGTGCTGCAAGCCTCGGCGGCCGGCCTGCTCGCCGGTCTCACCCTCATCGTCGCGATCGGCGCTCAGAACGCGTACGTGCTGCGCCAGGGCCTCCTGCGTTCGCACATCGGACCGGTGGTGGCGGTGTGCGCCCTCTCCGACCTGATCCTGATCGCGGCGGGCGTCAGCGGGATCGGCGCCATCGTGGCGCACGCCGGCTGGGTGCTGACGGTGGTGCGTTGGTTCGGGGTCGCCTTCCTGGTCTGGTACGCCGTCGGCTCGCTGCGCAGGGCCCGGCACGCGGAGTCGCTGGCCGCGGCCGCCGAGGCACGCCAGGACAGCCGCGGCCGGGTGCTGGCCCGGGTGGTGGCGCTGACCTGGCTCAACCCGCACGTCTACCTCGACACGGTGCTGCTGCTCGGCTCGATCGCGCAGGGCTACCACGGCCAGCGATGGTGGTTCGCCGTCGGCGCCGGGCTGGCGAGCATCGTGTGGTTCTCCGCGCTCGGCTTCGGTGCCCGGCTGGCTGCACCGGTGCTGGCGCTGCCGCGCGCGTGGCAGGTGCTCGAGGTGCTCATCGGGCTGACCATGCTGCTGATCGCGGTCAAGCTCGCGCTGGGCTGACCGGGACCCACCTAGGTTGGGAGCTATGACCTGGACGACCGCCGACCTCGGCGACCTGAGCGGCCTGACGGCCGTGGTGACCGGCCCCTCCCGCGGAGGGATCGGCTACGAGACGGCCCTGGAGCTGGCCAGGCACGGTGCCCGGGTGGTGCTCGCAGGCCGCTCCGAGGGCAAGCTCGACGACGCGGCGAGAGGCATCCACGGCGAGGTGCCCGAGGCCCGCCTGGAGCAGGTCGTCCTCGACCTCAGCGACCTCTCCTCGGTACGCACCGCCGCAGCGGCGATCGCCGAGCTCGGCCCCATCGACCGGCTCGTCAACAACGCCGGGGTGATGGCCACGCCGTACCGCCGGACCGGCGACGGTCTGGAGCTGCAGCTGGCCACCAACCACCTCGGGCCGTTCCTGCTGACAGGGCTGCTGCTGCCCTCGCTGGTGGCGGCTGCCTCGCCGCAGGCGAGCAGTCGCGTGGTCACGGTGGCGAGCATCGGGCACCGGCTCGCGCCCCGGGCGCCGCTGGGCGACCCGCGGGAGAAGGGTCGCTACCTGCGCTGGCCGACCTACTTCCAGACCAAGCTGGCCAACCTGTTGTTCACCTACGAGCTCGACCGTCGCCTGCGCGCGGCCGGGCTGCCGGTCAGCGCGCTCGCGGCGCATCCCGGCCTGGTGAGCAGTCACCTGATCAGCAACGGCGGCTCCTTCGGGCCGCTGTCGCGGATCGCCGACGTGGCCTATCCGGTCGTCTCGCAGAAGCCCGCGCAAGGCGCCTGGCCCACCCTGATGGCGGCGACCGCGGACCTGCCCGGAGGCACCTACGTCGGGCCGTCGGGACTGGCCGAGACGCAGGGCGCTCCCCAGGTGGTCGGCTCGTCCGCGCTCTCCCACGACGAGGAGGCGCAGCGTCGGCTCTGGGAGCTCTCGCAGCGCACCACCGGGCTCTCCTACCCCTGACCGCGCCCCGGCGGCCAGACGTAGGGCAGGTCGTCGGGCACGTCGGTGAACAGCGGCCCGTAGTGGTCGGGGTCCTTGCGCAGCAGCGCCGAGCGGTGACTGCGGTGGAACGCCGGATCGCCCAGCCAGCCGGGCAGCTCGCCGGCCTCGGCCAGCTCGGCCTGGTCACGCACGCGCGTGACGCCGGCAGCCGCCAGGTCCGCGCGGATCGTCTCGGCGCAGGTGTCGGCGAACCCGGCCGCCACCCAGGTCCGCGCACAGACCAGCCCATAGCAGCCGAGCGCCTCCAGCCAGCCCGACCACATCGTCACCGCCGGATGGTGACGCCAGCCGTAGCCGGGCCGGACCAGGCCGCGGACGACCTGGATCGTCTCGACACGCTGCTTGCCCAGGCGCTTGCGGTCGAGGACGGCCAGGTGCGCTCGAAGTCGGGGTAGGGCAGGAAGGTCTGCACGCGCTCCGGTTACCGCTGGCGCGGACGATAGACCGGCCGCTCCCGGCGGAAGGCGGCCTTCTGCGCGATCTTGGTGTTGGTGCCCAGGAGCAGTCGAAGCTGCTCGATCCGCTCCCGGGCGAAGGTGCGTCGGGGCGAGGCGTTCCAGGTGGTGTCGAACAGCCGCTTGGCAGCGGCGAGGGCGTCCGGCGAGCGCTCCGAGAGCTGGCGTGCGAAGGCGGTGGCCGCCACCACCGGATCGGCCGCGACCTCGGTGACCAGGCCGAGGGCGTGGGCCTCGGTCCCGCTGAGCATCGCCGCCGTCATCGTCAGCCGCTTCGCCGTGTCGATGCCGACCACCTGGGCGAGCGAGCGGATGCCGCTCATGTCCGGGATGATCCCCCACTTGCCCTCCAGCACCGACCACGTCGAGTCGGGGGCGGCGAAGCGGAAGTCGGCGCCGAGCGCGATCTGGACGCCGCCGCCCAGGCAGTGGCCCTCGACCGCGGCGATCACCGGGACCGGCACGCGGCGCCACGCCCAGGCCGCCTCCTGGAAGGTGTTGGTGCCGCGCCACGGGCGCGGGGTGAAGCTCGTCCACATCTTCCGCTGCTCGCCGAGGACCGAGGCGAAGTCCAGTCCTGCGCAGAACGAGGCGCCCTCACCGGCCAGCACGACGGCGCGCAGGTCGCGGTCCCGGCCCAGCCGGTGCGCGGTGGAGACGAGCTCGGCCAGGAGGTCGAGGGTGAGCGCGTTGAGCTTCTCGGGGCGGTTGAGCCGCACCTGTGCGATGCCGTCGGTGACGGTGGCGGTGACCAGGGACATGTACTGAAGAGTAACCAAGCCCCCGCGTGAGCCGGGCGGGTCTCGGGCACCATGGAGCCATGGCTGATCCTCGCGCCGGCACTCCCGCCACCCTGGCCGACCTGGTCGACGTCCCCCAGCTGGTGACGGCGTACTTCGCCCGCACCCCCGATCCCGACGATCCGGCCCAGCAGGTGGTCTTCGGCACCTCCGGCCACCGCGGCTCGTCGCTGAAGACCTCGTTCAACGAGCACCACATCGTCGCCACTACCCAGGCGATCTGCGAGTACCGCAGGAACCAGGGGTACGACGGGCCACTCTTCCTCGGCCGCGACACGCACGCGCTCTCGGTGCCGGCGTACGTCTCGGCCGTCGAGGTGCTCATCGGCAACGACGTCACCGTGCTGTTCCAGGACGGCTACCAGCCCACCCCGGCGGTGTCGCTGGCGATCATCGCCGCCAACCGCGGCAAGACCACGACGGGCTCGATCGCCGAGCGTTCGAGCGGGCTGGCCGACGGTATCGTGGTGACGCCCTCCCACAATCCGCCGACCGACGGCGGCTTCAAGTACAACCCGCCGCACGGCGGACCGGCCGACACCGACGCCACCGCCTGGATCGCCCGTCGGGCCAACGAGATCATCCGGGACGGCCTGCGCGACGTGCGGCGGGTGCCGTGGGCACGCGCCCGCACGCAGGCTCACGAGTACGACTTCCTCGGCCAGTACGTCGCAGCGCTCCCCGGCGTCCTGGATCTGGACGCGATCCGCTCCGCAGGCGTCCGGATCGGCGCGGACCCGCTCGGCGGCGCGTCGGTCGAGTACTGGGCCCGGATCGCCGAGGCGCACCACCTGGACCTGACCGTCGTCAACCCCGTCGTCGATCCCACCTGGCGCTTCATGACCCTCGACTGGGACGCCAAGATCCGGATGGACTGCTCCTCGCCGTACTCGATGGCGTCGCTCGTCGAGCGCCGCGCCGATTTCGACATCAGCACCGGCAACGACGCCGACGCCGACCGGCACGGCATCGTCACCCCCGACGCCGGGCTGCTCAACCCGAACCACTTCCTCGCGGTCGCCATCGACCACCTCTTCGGCGGGGCGCGGCCGGACTGGCCGCAGGGCGCCCGGATCGGCAAGACCCTCGTCTCGTCCTCCATGATCGACCGGGTGGCCACCGCGCTGGGCAAGCCGCTGGTCGAGGTCCCGGTCGGCTTCAAGTGGTTCGTCGACGGCCTGCAGGACGGCTCCTTCGGCTTCGGCGGCGAGGAGTCGGCCGGCGCGTCGTTCCTGCGCAAGGACGGCAGCGCCTGGACCACCGACAAGGACGGCATCATCCTGGCGCTGCTGGCCTCGGAGATCCTGGCGACCAGCGGCAAGACGCCCTCGCAGCGGTATGCCGAGCTGGTCGCCGAGCACGGCGATCCGGCGTACGCGCGCATCGATGCGGCTGCCACGCCCGAGGAGAAGGCGGCGCTGGGCCGGCTCTCCCCGGACGCCGTGAGCGCCACCGAGCTGGCCGGCGAGGCGATCACCGCCAAGCTCACCCGTGCTCCGGGCAACGACGCCCCGATCGGCGGGCTGAAGGTGACGACCGAGTCGGCGTGGTTCGCCGCGCGTCCCTCGGGCACCGAGGACGTGTACAAGATCTACGCCGAGTCCTTCCGCGGGCCCGAGCATCTCGCCCAGGTGCAGGAGGAGGCGAAGTCGGTGGTCGCGGCAGCGCTGGGCTGAGCCACGATCGTGTCGTGATGCCCAGGGTGACCCGGAGGTCACGGTGGGCATCACAGGACTCGACTACGGTGAGGCCCGTGCGGGGGACGATCGTGACACTGGGCGGCGGCGGCTTCTCGATGGCCGACACCGGGATCACCCCCATCGACGAGCTCTTGCTGGGGCTCACCGGGAAGCGGCGGCCACGGGTCTGCTTCGTCGGCACGGCCAGCGGCGACGCGGCGAGCTACCGCGAGCGGTTCTTCGACGCGTTCGGGGCCCGCGCCCACGCGAGCGCACTGGTGCTGTTCGGGCAGGCCACGCATGCCTTCACCGCCCCGCAGATCCTGCTCGAGCAGGATCTGGTGTACGTCGGCGGCGGGTCGACCGCCAACCTCCTGGCGCTGTGGCGACTGCACGGCGTGCCGGCGCTCCTGGAGCAGGCGGCGGCCGGCGGCACGGTCCTGGCAGGCATCTCCGCCGGCATGAACTGCTGGTACGAGGGCTCCTCGACCGATTCCTTCGCTCCGCTGGCCCCGCTGCGCGACGGTCTGGGCTGGCTGCCCGGCAGCGCCTGTCCGCACTACTTCGCCGAGCCGGGCCGCGCCGAGCGGTTCGGGGAGTGGGTCGCCGACGGCACCCTCCCGCCGGGGTACGCCGCTGACGACGGGGTAGCCCTGGTCTGGCGCGACGGTGCGCTGGCCGAGGTCGTCAGCGAACGGCCGGGCGGGCAGGCGTTCGCCGTGACGGCGGCGGGCGAGACGCCGCTCGAGGTGCGGCTGCTGGCGCGGTTCTGACCCCTGGGGGTCAACACCGCCGCCAGAGCCGCCTCACAGGTGATCCGGCACGATCAGCGCGTCGGGGTCCTGCCGCGGGGGCAGCGATCCGAGCGCACGCTTGACCAGCGCGACCCGGGTCAGCAGGAGCGCCTTACGGCGCAGCCTGCTCTCCTCGCCGAGTCGCTCCTCCACCGCCGCGGTGATCTGGGCGTCGGTGAAGACCGGTCGCTGCCCGACGGCGACCTCGACGTCGGGCAGCGCGACGAGCACCGGAAGGATCTGGTCGCCGAGACCGTCGAGCACGAGGAAGCGCTGGTAGCGGCTGACCGACTCCCACAGCTCGTCCTCGGTCATCCGGCCCTTGCGGACCCGCTTGTCGCGCGCGGCCAGCACGCTCTTGGCCGCGCCGGTCAGCGCAGCCGTGAGCTCCCGCTCGGTGAGCCGCATGTCAGGCCAGGTAGGCGGCCTCGAGGTCCAGCCGCTCCTGGAGCCGACGCCGCTCGGCACGCGAGCCACGAGCCATTTTCCACAGGACCTTCACCTGCGAGGGCAGGTTGCTCGGCCGGGTGGTGGCCAGCCAGTTGTTCGGGAACGAGAGGCGCACGACCTTGTGCCAGGCCGAGTAGACCTGCTGCGGCAACGGCGCGGCGTGGTAGTGCAGGCCGTACTTCTCGAAGAGCGCCTGCACCTTCGGCGCGACCTCGGCGTACCGGTTCGAGGGCAGGTCGGGCCACAGGTGGTGCTCGATCTGGTGCGACAGGTTCCCGCTCATGATGTGCATCGCCTTGGAGCCGGAGATGTTGGCCGAGCCGAGCATCTGGCGCAGGTACCACTCGCCGCGGGTCTCGTCCGGGTCGATGGCCGCCTTCTCGTAGGTCTCCACGCCCTCGGGGAAATGGCCGCACATGATCACGCTGTGCGACCACACGTTCCGCACGACGTTGGCGGTGACGTTGGCGGCCAGGGTGGTGAGGAAGGACGGGCCCGAGAGGAGCGGGTGGACGACGTAGTCCTTGGTCGCCTGCTTGCGGATCTTCCTCAGCGTCTTGCGAACGTTCTCCTTGAACTCCGCCGACGGCTCGATGCCGCGCTTCTTCTTGCGGATGGTGGCGCCGAGCTCGAGGTCGTAGGCAGCGATGCCGTACTCGAAGACCAGCATGTTGACGAAGTTGTAGACCGGCTGCAGCAGGCTGGCTGGTGTCCAACGCTGGTCCTCGTCGACGCGCATGATGCCGTAGCCGAGGTCGTTGTCCTTGCCGATGATGTTCGTGTACGTGTGGTGCAGCTCGTTGTGGCTGTGCTTCCAGCTCTCGGCGGTTGAGGCGCTGTCCCACTCCCACACGGTCGAGTGGATCTTCGGGTCGCGCATCCAGTCCCACTGGCCGTGCAGGATGTTGTGGCCGATCTCCATGTTGTCCAGGATCTTGGCAACGGAGAGACCAGCGGTGCCGACGATCCAGGCCGGCGGGAAGATCGAGGCGAGCAGCACCGCGCGCGAGCCGAGCTCGAGGTAGCGCTGGGTCTTGATCACGCGACGGATGTAGCGCGCGTCGGACTCGCCCCGGGAGTCGATCACCGACTGCCGGATCGCGTCGAGCTCCCGCCCGAGTTCCTCGATGTCCTCGGGCGTGAGGTGGGCGATCGCGCTGTCGGGCTTCTTGGTGATGACGGTCATCGGACTCGCTCCTTGTGCTCGATCGTGCAGGCGCCGGCGGCGGCGCTGATGCAGGTCTGGACGGGAAGGCCGGCGACCGGCGTCTCCCCCGGTACGGCGACGGTCACGTCGCCGGTGCGCAGGTCGCGCACCGCACCCTCCTTCAGCGGGAGGATGCAACCCATGCAGATGCCCATCCGGCACCCGCTGGGCATCAGGACACCCGCCTCCTCGGCGGCGTCCAGGATCGTGGTGGCGCCGTCGAGCTCGAGCGTCTGCCCGGCGATCGACAGCGTGCCGCCCTCGCCGGCCTCGACCGCGCCCACCCGGAACTGCTCGGTGTAGAGCTCCAGGCCGCGCTCGGCGTGGTGCGCCTCGAGCGCATCGAGCAGCCCGTGCGGGCCGCACGCGTACGTGGTGCG
Source organism: Nocardioides sp. BP30 (assembly GCF_029873215.1). NCBI lineage: Bacteria > Bacillati > Actinomycetota > Actinomycetes > Propionibacteriales > Nocardioidaceae > Nocardioides > Nocardioides lacus. The sequence goes on from NZ_CP123620.1 coordinate 120,486, forward strand.
CTCGGCCAGGTCGGGCACCAGCTCCTCGAGCGTGGCGACGTCGAAGACACCGTGGGTGTCGTCGTACCGAGGGATCAGGTTGATCGCGCCCGCCGCGTGCAGCTCGGCGAGGTTGCGCCGGAAGATCGTCTGCGGCTCGCTCGGCGCGAGGTGGACGACGGTGATGGAGAGCGGCTTCGGCTCGCCCCTGTCTCGGCCGGCGGCGTCCCACAGGACACCCGAGTCGGTGACGGGGAAGAGGTTGCGCAGCATGCCGATCACCGGGGTGATGCCGGAGCCGGCGGTGACGAAGAGCAGCTTGCGGTGAGTGTGGTCGAGTACGAACTCGCCCGCTGCCTGCTCCAGGTGGACCAGCGTGCCGGGCTTGGCCTGGTGCACCAGGAAGGGGCTCACCACGCCGCCGGGGACGGCCTTGACGGTGATCGAGATGTGCCCATCGGGTCGCGGACCGTGCGTCAGGGAGTAGGCGCGCCACTGCCGGCGGCCGTCGACGTCGATGCCGATCCGGATGTACTGCCCCGGGACGTGGCCGGCCCAGTCCTTGCCGGGCTGGAGCTCGATCGTGGCCGCGTCGGAGGTCTCGGCCCGCACCGCGACGATGCGCGCGCGCAGGTCAGCGCCGCGGCGCAGCGGGTGGAAGAGGTCGAGGACGTCGGAGGGCTCCAGCGGAGTCACCGCTGCGGAGACGACCGTGTGCAGCCGCTCTCGGAGAGAGCGCCGCAGGCCGCCGGAACGCGAGGACGTCGCGCGCTGGGTCGTCGAGCGAAGGGCTGCACTGCTCATGACCTCTAGATTGCTACGCGCTGGGCGTAAACTCCTGTGTTGCGCACGTGAATGTCCGCCTCACAATTGTTCGTCGGAGACAAAGAATGACGAGAACCGAGCCGACGCTCCTGCTGCCACCCGACATCGTCGACCGGCTCCGCGAGATCCTCCCACGGGTCGGCGAGGACGTGGTCGCGGCGGTGATCAACGAGGTTCCGCCCTACCGCGGGGCCTGGTCGGACCAGATGAGCCTGACCATCCAGACGGCCGTCAAGGTGGCCCTCGGGGGCTTCCTGTCGGTCGCATCGGGTGAGATGGCCGATGCCGGCCAGGCCACGCCGCCGGCCGTGCAGGGCGCTTATGAACTGGGCCGGGGCGAGGCCCGGAGCGGCCGGACCACCGAGGCGATCCTGGCGGCGTACCGGATCGGCGCGCGGGTGGCGTGGCGCGAGCTCTCTCGGTGCGCCGTGGAGGCCGGCCTGCCGGCCGAGTCGCTGGTGGAGCTCGCGGCGCTGGTCTTCGCCTGGATCGACGAGGTCTCCGACGCCTCCGTGGCCGGGCACGCCGACGAGCTCGCCACCGCGGGCCGGGTGCGCCAGCAGCTGCTCTCCCGGCTGGGCCGGATGCTGCTGCGCGGGGACGCGCCCGACGCGCTCGACGCCGCCGCCGACCGGGCCGGCTGGATCAAACCCAGCACCTTGACCGCCGCGCTCGTGCCGGCCGCCCAGGTGGGACCGGTGCTCGCCATGGTCTCCCAGGCCACCCTGGTCATCAACGACGTCGCCGACCTCGAGGACGTCACCCTGCTGCTCGTCCCCGACGTCCACGACCGCGGCCGCGGTGCCCTGCTGCGCGTTCTGGAAGGGCGCGGCGCCGTCTGCGGTCCGGCCAAGCCGTGGCGCGACGCCCGGGTGTCGGTGGAGCGCGCGCTGCGGGCCCGTTCCGCCGACCTCGGCCCGGACACCGACCAGACGCTGGTACCCCTGGTGCTCGACGCGGATCCCGACGCGCGTGCCGACCTGCGCGCCGCCGTGCTCAGGCCGCTGGCCGACCTGCGCCCCAACACCGTCGAGAAGCTGACCGAGACGTTGCGCTCCTGGCTGCTGCACCAGGGCCGGCGCGAGGAGGTCGCTGCCGAGCTGTTCGTCCACCCGCAGACGGTGCGCTACCGCATCAGCCAGCTGCGCGAGGTGTACGGCGACAAGCTGGAGGACCCGGCCTGGTTGTTGGCGCTGACCGTGGCGCTGGGGTAGTCCGGGGCACAAATCAGCGTTCGGGCGCGTGGAGAGCTGATCTGCGCCCCGGACTATCCCGGCACTGCCCCTGGCCCCGCCGCCTACGGTGGGAGCATGCGCCGCGCACCTGTCCTCGCCGTGTTGGCCCTCGGGACCGCGTTGCTGGCGGGGTGCGGGAGTGGATCGCATTCGGCGGACCCGAGCGGGCAGCAGTCGGACGGCGCATCGGCGAGCGCCACCGCCGCTGGCACCGCCGGAGGCACGGCGGGCCCGGCGATCACCGGCGGCTACGTGGCGCTGGGTGACTCCTACTCGGCCGCGCCCGGCGTACCGACCGTCCAGTTCGCCTCCGGATGCGTGCGCTCGACCAACAACTATCCCCATCTGATCGCCGCCGCCTTGCCGGGCCTCGCGCTCACCGACGTGACCTGCTCGGCTGCGACCACCTCCTCACTCAGCGCCGCTCAGCACACGGCCGCAGCGCTGAGCCTGCACGTGCCGCCGCAGCTGGACGCCCTCAGCGCCACCACCCGCTACGTCACCGTCGGCATCGGCGGCAACGACGTCGGCCTGTTCAACGCTCTGGTCGGCTGCATGACCAAGGGCGACTGCAAGGCGACGTACGGCGACCAGGCCGACTCGGCCGTCGAGACCATCGGGGAGCACGTCACCGCCGCGCTGCAGGCCGTGCACGCCAAGGCTCCCCACGCCGAGGTCGCGCTGGTGGGCTACCCGCAGCTGGTCCCCGCCTCGGGCAGCTGCGCGGCGCTGCCACTCCAGGAGGCGGACAGGGCGTTCCTGCACCAGCTCTTCATCGACATCTCGCAACGGATGGCGCAGGCGGCCAAGGACGCCGACGCCCGGTTCGTGGACGTGCTCGACGCCAGCCGGGGCCACGACATCTGCTCCGCCGATCCGTGGATCAACGGGCCGCACAACACCGCCCAGGCCTTCGCCTTCCACCCGTTCGAGGAGGAGCAGCGGGCGGTGGCTGCGCTGGTGGTGAAGGCGCTCGGCTAGGCGTCCGGCACCGTCGACTCAGGCCTCGGCCACCCGCCCGTCCTCCACCTGCAGCCGCCGCGTGGTCCGTACCGCCGAGAGCATCCGGCGATCGTGGGTCACCAGCAGCAACGTGCCGGGGTAGGAGTCGAGCGCCTTCTCCAGCTGCTCGATGGCCGGCAGGTCGAGATGGTTGGTCGGCTCGTCGAGCACCAGCAGGTTCACCCCGCGCGCCTGCAGCAGCGCCAGCGCGGCGCGGGTGCGCTCGCCGGGGCTGAGGCTGGCGGCGGGCCGGGTGACGTGCTCGGCCTTCAGGCCGTACTTGGCCAGCAGGGTGCGGATCTCCTCCGGTGCGAGATCGGGCACCTGCGCAGCGAAGGCGTCCACGAGGGCCGGCTCCGCCCCCGGGCGCCCGGCCTCGAACAGCGCGCGAGCCTGGTCCACCTCGCCGACGACGACCCCCGGACCCAGGTGGGCAATGCCCTCGTCGAGCGGGATCCGGCCCAGGAGCGCGCCCAGCAGGGTGGTCTTGCCCGAGCCGTTCGGACCGGTGATCGCCACCTTCTCCGCCCAGCCGATCTCCAGGTCGACGGGACCGAACGTGAACCCGCCGCGGCGTACGACCGCTCCCCGCAAAGCGGCGGTGACGGCTCCCGAGCGCGGCGCCGCGGCGATCTCCATGCGCAGCTCCCACTCCTTGCGCGGCTCCTCGACGGCATGGCGCTCGAGCCGCTCGATCGCCTTCTCGGACTGGCGCACCTTCGCGGCCTGCTTCTCGGCGGAGTCGGCGGCGAAGTTCTTCACGAACTTGTCCCGCTCGGTGGCCTGCTTGCGGCGCGCGTTCCGGACACCCTGGGTGGCCCAGTTGCGCTGGGTCACCATCCTGTCCTTCAGGCCGCCGAGCTTGTCGGCGTACTCCTCGTAGGCCTCGCGGGCATGCTCGCGAGCGATCTCGCGCTCGCGGAGGTAGGCCTCATAGCCGCCGCCGTACAGGTTGATCTGGTGCTGGTGCAGGTCCAGCTCCAGGACCCTGGTGACGGTGCGCGCCAGGAACTCGCGGTCGTGGCTGACGACCACCACGCCCGCCCGCAGACCGGTCACGAACCGTTCGAGGCGCTCCAGCCCGTCGAGGTCGAGGTCGTTGGTGGGCTCGTCGAGCAGGAAGACGTCGTAGCGGCTCAGCAGCAGCGAGGCCAGGTTCGCCCGGGCGGCCTGGCCGCCGGACAGTCCCGTCATCAGGGCGTCGAGGCCGACGGCGAGCCCGAGGTCGGCGACCACCTGCTCGGCACGCTCCTCCAGGTCGGCGCCACCGAGCGCGAGCCAGTGGTCGAGCGCCTCGGCGAACTCGTCCTGCACCGGGCCCGCCGGGTCGGCCTCGTAGGCGGCGGTCGCCGCGTCGTACCGCGCCTGCGCCGCCGCGACACCGGTGCGCCGTGCCAGGAAGTCGCGCACGGTCTCCCCCGCGCGGCGCTCGGTCTCCTGGGGCAGGTAGCCGACCGCGGCCGTCGGCGGCGTGAGCGCGATCGAGCCCTCCTCGGGCTCGAGCTCACCGGCCAGCGTGCGCAGCAGGGTGGACTTTCCGGCGCCGTTCGGCCCGACCAGACCCACCACATCACCGGGCGCGACGACCAGGTCGAGGGCGTCGAAGAGGGCTCTCGCGCCGAACCCGGCCGCTAGTTCACGGACCTGCAAGGTGGCGCTCATGGGTCAGAACGCTACCCACGACCGCCACCGAATTTCGTACGGTGACGGCCATGGGGAACCGACCGAGCGCCAGCGAGCTGATCAGCCTCGTCCTCGACGAGGGGTCCTGGGAGTCGTGGGACAGCCCGCCCGAGTACGGCGAGGTCGACGACGGCTATGGCGCTGACCTGCGGTCGGCACGGGCTCGCTCGGGGACCGACGAGGCAGTGATCACCGGCGCCGGCCTGATGCGTGGACGCCGGGTGGCGGTGGTCGCCAGCGAGTTCCGATTCCTCGCCGGCTCCATCGGGCGGGCCACCGCCGAGCGCCTCATCGCGGCGATCAAGCGGGCGACGGCGGAGGGGCTGCCGCTGCTCGCCGCACCGGCCTCGGGCGGCACCCGGATGCAGGAGGGGACGCCCGCGTTCGTTCAGATGGTCCGGATCGGCGAGGCCGTCGCCGCGCACAAGGCTGCCGGCCTGCCGTACCTGGTCTACCTCCGCCATCCCACCACCGGCGGCGTGATGGCCTCGTGGGGATCGCTCGGGCACGTCACCGTCGCCGAGCCCGGCGCACTGCTGGGTTTTCTTGGGCCGAAGGTCTACGAGGTGCTCCAGGGCTCCCCGTTCCCGGCCGGGGTGCAGCAGGCCGAGAACCTCTATGCCCACGGCATCATCGACGGCGTGGTCCCTCCCGAGGAGATCGCCGCGCTGCTCGACCGAGTGCTGACGATCCTGACGGTCCGGCCCGGCCCCGGCTCCGCCCAGCCCGACGTCGCCTGCACAGGCGCGGGCCCCTCGTACGCCGAGCCCGTCGCGGTGGACCGCACCTGGAAGGCCATCACCCGCTCGCGGCGCCCCGACCGCCCCGGTGTCAGGGCGCTGCTCAAGCTGGCCGCGAGCGACGTCGTACCCCTCAACGGGACCGGGCAGGGCGAGCGGGACCCGGGGGTGATGACGGCGCTCGCGCGATTCGGGGACGCGCCGTGCCTGGTGCTGGCGCAGGACCGCCGCGAGCAGGCCCACCAGCCGTTCGGACCGGAAGGTCTGCGCGAGGCGCAGCGCGGCCTGCGGCTGGCCGCCGACCTCGGGCTACCGGTGCTCACCGTGATCGACACCCGCGGGGCGGCGCTCTCGCCCGAGGCCGAGAATCGCGGGCTGGCCGGTGAGATCGCCCGCTGCCTGGCCGCCCTGGTCACCGTCGCCGCACCGACGCTGTGCCTCATGCTCGGTGAGGGGAACGGCGGCGGCGCGCTCGCCCTGCTGCCGGCCGACCGGGTGGTCGCGGCGCAGCATGCCTGGCTCTCGCCGCTGCCGCCGGAGGGCGCCTCCGCCATCGTGTACGGCGACGCCGACCACGCCGCCGAGCTGGCCGCCCGTCAGCGCGTGCTCGCCGCCGACCTCGCCGCACTCGGGGTGGTGGACAGGATCGTGCCCGAGCAACCGGACGCGGCCGAGGAGCCGGAGGCGTTCTGCCGGCGGGTGGGGTTGGTGCTGCAGGAGGAGCTGGTCGGGCTGCTCACCCGGGGTCCCGGCACACCGGAGTCCCGCGCCGCGCGCTACGCCTTCTGACATGTAACGCGGTGTCCGGCGCTGTTCTGCGGTGCTGCTGCACCGCAGAACAGTTCCGAACACCGCGTTACATGGATGACCTCGGGTCAGGCACAGCGGCCGCAGCCCTCAGAACAGCAGCGCCGTCGCCGGGTCCTCCAGGATGGCGGCCACGTCGGCCAGGTACTGGGAGCCGGCGGCGCCGTCGATGTGGCGGTGGTCGAAGCTGAGACTCAGCGTGCAGACATCCCTCGCCACCACCTGGTCGGAGACGATCCAGGGCTTGCGCTTGATCGCCCCGAAGCACAGGATCGCCGACTCGCCGGGGTTGATGATCGGCGTGCCGGAGTCCACCCCGAACGAGCCCACGTTGGTGATCGTGAACGTTCCCCCGGAGAGGTCGGGCGGCGGCGTCTTGCCGTCCCGTGCGGTCGCGACCAGGTGGTCCAGCGCTGCTGCGAGCTCGGGCAGGCTGAGCGCGTCGGCGTCCTTGATGTTCGGCACCACCAGCCCCCGCGGGGTGGCAGCCGCGATGCCGAGGTTGACGTAGTGCTTGAACACCACCTCCTGGGCCTCCTCGTCCCACACCGAGTTGATGATCGGCGTGCGACGGGTGGCCAGGATGCAGGCCCGTGCCAGCACCAGCATCGGCCCGACGCGTACGTCGCGCAGCTCGGGGCGCTCCTTGAGCCGCACGAGGAGCTCCATCGTGCGCGTCACGTCGACCGTCACCCACTCGGTGACGTGCGGGGCGGTGAACGCCGAGCGGACCATCGCCTGGCCCATCTGCTTGCGCACACCCTTGATCGGCTCGCGGTGCTCGCGCTCGCCGGTCGCACGGTGAGCACCGGGCGCCGGGACGGCGCGAGCGCCCGGAACCGCTGGAGAGGCCGGAGCAGCCGTGAGATCGGCGCTGGTGATGACGCCGTCGGCTCGCGCGGGCACGACGTCGGCCAGGTCGACGCCGAGCTCGCGGGCGAGGGCCCGTGCCGGCGGCTTGGCCAGCACGCGCGGCCGGCGCGAGACCGCCGCCTCCTTGGGTCCGGAGCCGACCAGGGTCAGCGGCTGCTCCACCTCGGCGGGATCAGCCGCTGCATCGACAGGCACATCGACAGGCACATCGACAGGTGCCGGGGGATCGACCTGGGCCGAGGTCTCGACACCGCTCGCCGCGCTCGGGGGCTCGATGGGAGGGGCGCCGTTCGAGGAAGCGTCGGACTCGTCCCCGACGCGGATGATCGGCGTGCCGACCTCGACGGTCTCGCCCTCCGCGACCAGCAGCTCCTGCACCACCCCGGCGTACGGCGAGGGCAGCTCGACGACCGACTTCGCCGTCTCGATCTCGCAGACGATGTCGTTGATCTTGATCTCGTCGCCGACCCGGACGTGCCAGGTGACGAGCTCGGCCTCGGTCAGACCCTCGCCGACGTCGGGGAGCAGGAAGGTGCCTGACTCCTGGGTGCTCACCACGTGAGGCTCCGATCCACAGCGTCGAGGAGGCGGTCGAGGTCGGGCAGGAAGTGCTCCTCGGCCCGGGCGGGTGGGTAGGGCGTGTCGAAGCCGCCCACCCGCAGCACCGGTGCCTCTAGCGAGTGGAAGCACTCCTCGCTGATCCGGGCGGCCACCTCGGCGCCCATGCCGAGGTTGGTGTGCGCCTCGTGCACGACCACCGCCCGACCGGTGCGGCGCACGGAGGCGAACACCGGTGCCAGGTCCAGCGGCGAGAGCGTGCGCAGGTCGACGACCTCCAGCGAGGTGCCCTCCTTCTCAGCAGCGGCAGCGGCGTTGAGCGCGGTCTTGACCGTCGGGCCGTAGGCGAGCACCGTCAGGTCATCGCCGCGGCGCACGACGCGGGAGGAGAACAGCGGGACGGGCGGTACGGCGAGGTCGAGCTCGGCCTTGTCGGAGTGGTAGAGCCGCTTGGGCTCCAAGAAGACGATCGGGTCCGGCGAGGCGATGGCCTGCTGGATCATCCAGTAGGCGTCGATGGGGTTGGAGCAGGCGACCACCTTGAGCCCCGGCGTGTGGGCGAACTGCGCCTCCGGCGACTCGCTGTGGTGCTCGACGGCGCCGATGCCGCCCGCGAACGGGATCCGGATCACCATCGGCATGGTGACCTTGCCGCCGGTGCGGAAGTGCATCTTGGCGACCTGGTTCACGATCTGGTCGTAGGCCGGGTAGACGAAGCCGTCGAACTGGATCTCCACCACCGGGCGGTAGCCGCGCAGCGCCAGCCCGACCGCGGAGCCGACGATGCCGGACTCGGCCAGCGGCGTGTCCACGACCCGGTCCTCGCCGAAGTCCTTCTGCAGCCCGTCGGTGATGCGGAAGACGCCGCCGAGACGGCCGATGTCTTCGCCGAGGAGCACCACCTTGGGGTCGTTCTCCATCGCCTTGCGCAGCCCGGCGTTCAGGGCCTTGGCCAGGGTGATCATCGGGCCACCGCTGTCTCGAGGGTCCCACCGTCCGTGGGCGCGGCGTCCGCGAAGCTCGCGAGGTAGGCGTCGTAGCCGTCGCGCTGGGCGGCCAGCTCATCGCCGATCTCGGCGTAGACCCGGTCGAAGAGCTGGTGCGGTGTCGGCTCGGCGAGCTGCCGGACACCGGTCCGCAGCCGCTCGCCGAGCGCGTCGGCCTCGGCGGCGAGCTCGGTGAAGAACGCGTCGGTGGCGAAGCCGTTGCGGCGCAGGTAGGCCTCCACGCGGGCGAGCGGGTCCTTCAGCTTCCAGTGCTCGACCTCGTCGGAGAGCCGGTAGCGGGTGGGGTCGTCGGTCGTCGTGTGCGCGCCCATCCGGTAGGTGTAGGCCTCGACCAGGGTCGGGCCGCCGCCCTCGCGGGCCCGTTGCAGCGCGGCCTGGGTCACCGCGTAGGTCGCCAGGATGTCGTTGCCGTCGACCTGGACGCCCGGGAAGCCGAAGCCCTCGGCCCGGCGGTAGAGCGGGATGCGCGACTGCCGCTCGAGCGGCTCGGAGATCGCCCACTGGTTGTTCTGACAGAAGAAGACGACCGGCGCCTGGTAGGACGCGGCGAAGACGAAGGCCTCGTTGACGTCGCCCTGGGAGGTGGCGCCGTCACCGAAGTGGGCGACCACGGCCGTGTCGCGGTCCGGGTCGCCGGTGCCGACGGCGCCGTCGCGCTGCACGCCCATCGCGTAGCCGACAGCGTGCAGCGCCTGCGCGCCGATCACCAGCGTGTAGAGGTTGAAGCCCTTCTCCGTCGGGTCCCAGGAGCCGTAGTCGATGCCACGGAAGAGGCTGAGCACCTGCAGCGGGTCGATGCCGCGGCACCATGCCACGCCGTGCTCGCGGTACGTCGGGAAGACGTGGTCCTGCGCCCGCAGCGCCCGCCCGGCACCCACCTGCGCCGCCTCCTGCCCGACCAGCGGGGCCCACAGCCCCAGCTCGCCGTGCCGCTGCAGCGCCGTCGCCTCGGCGTCGAAGCGCCGCACCAGCGTCATGTCCCGGTACAGCGACCGGATCTGGTCGGGGCCACCCCGGTAGTCGTAATCCGGATGCTCCCGGCGCTCACCCTCGGGGGTGAGTAGTTGCACGAACTCACTCATGTGCGCTCCTTCGTCGTGCGGCCTGCGCGGGATCGCCACGTGACCGTTGCGGAAGGGATCTCCGGCCCACACGACACAAGGGTGGCGCGCCTGTGTTCCAGGTCACCCGATGCTGTCAAGGTAGCGCGCCGCGAAGTTACTCGCGAGTGGGCGCCCCCTGGGCACGGCGTCAGACCTGACACTGCTCGCCCGCCGGGCTCGTCGAGGAGCCTCGACGAGCCCGACGGACGACCGCCATCAGCGGATCGGGACAGCCGTCACGATCCGGTTCCGGGTGTAGTGGAAGCGCCCCGAGGAGGCGTCGCGCAGCTCACCGGTGCAGGTCACCAGCTCCAGGCGGCGCTGCAGGGTCTGCCGGAAGAGGGAGCGCGGCAGCCGGCGCCGGTCGACCGAGTCGATCGAGACGATCCGCCAGCGCTGCCGGTGGCCCCCGACGTACGTCGTCACGATCTGGCCACGACGCGCCTGGTTCAGGCGGCTGAAGACCGCTGGGCTGTCGTGTGCGTCCGAGACGTGCCCGAAGACCAGGGTCGTCCCCGCCACGGCGTCCAGGGCGGCCCCGCCCGTCCAGAGCCCACCCGAGCGGAGACCGGCCGGTGCCCTCAGCGTCGAGCCGTGGAAGGACTCGGCGACCAGCGCCGACCGGAACCGGGCGCCGGGAAGCCTGACGAACCGTCCGGCCACTCGGGCCGGGTCGGCCACGCCCTCGAGGCCGGTGTCGATGTGCGGGTGCCGCGGGATCCTCGCCGGCCTCGGCTTGACGGTCACGGTCTCCTCCCCCGCCGGCGTCGTCCAGTCGGTGCCGGTGGTGGCGTGCGTCTGCACCACCCGCTCCTCGAAGACGTAGCACCCCGCCTCCTTCGCCGGCCCGGCGTCGATCCGGTAGCTGCCGTCGCCGGCGAGGGCGGTGAACAGGCCGCCCGCGAAGAACGGGGCGGCCGACCAGTCCAGACCCTCGCAGGACCCGTTCCTCCGGGCCGCTATCGGGCCCAGTACCCGCCACTGACCCGGCACCGCGACGCCCTGCGTGCCCGTCACAGCGACGACGTCGACCAGCGCGCTGCCAGCCGTGACGAGCCGACGCTGGACCCGGGTGTGCAGCGCCGGCTGCGAGCGGACGGAGCTGGTCTCGGTGGCGGCACCGGCGACGGTCCAGGCTGTTGCGGCGAGGTAGTCGTCGGCCTCGCTCCTCTCGATGTAGGTGTAGCAGCCGGAGGCGGCCACCCGGGTCGACCCGACCTTGTAGGAGCCGTCGCCGGTGATCGCGAACGTGCCGGAGCCGGCGACCTTCGCGCCCGCCCAGTCGAGGTGCTCGCAGGAGCCGTCCCTCGCCGGTGCGACGGGACCGAGCAGCTGCCAGTCCCCCGTGGTCGGATGGGCGCCGGTGCCGGACACCTGCACGTGATCGATCAGGGTGCTGCCGCGCTCGGCCTCCTGCGCGTCGACCTGGGTGGCCAGCGCGGGCGTCCAGACCTTGAAGTCGGTGAACGACGAGACCAGGGGTTGGGTCTGGTCGTCATCGTCCCCGTCCGCCGCGTGCGCCAGCTTCGCCCGCGTCCCCGCCTCGGGGGTGAACCCGTTCGGCTCGGTGGAGATCACCACCCACCAGTCGTGACCAGGGTCGAAGATCGCCGGGAAGTCCCAGTGGGCGTGAGCTGCGGCCCCGGTGCCGAGGACGTCGGCCGCGGTGAAGGTGTGCGTGGCGCCTGCGGGCACCGGCCCGGCCGGGTTGCTCTGGTGCACGGTGACGGTGACACCGACCATGCCGGCGCGATCGCCGGGGTCGCTGCCGTCGGTGCGCTTGTCGACACCCAGCGGGACCAGGGCCGCCGGCGGAGCCGCCCCGGCCAGGACCTCGGTGTCCTTCAGCGAGACCTGGCCCGCGTTGAACCCGACGCGTTGCGTCCCGCCGATGCTGGGCTGCAGCTTGTACTGGCTGTTCGCCAGCCTGGTGATGGACTCCTTGACCCTCACCGGGTTCGCCGCCGTGATCGCCGCACCGTCCGCCGAGACCCAGCGGTACTTCTTCACCGTGCCGTCGGACGCCAGCGCCGCATTCTCCGACCTGTCCGGGTCGAAGGTCATCGTGGCGCCGTCGCCCGAGATCGTCACGGCCGACGGCTGCTCGGCGTCGGGCAGCCACCGGGCGTCTCCGACGAGGGTCAGCGTGATCGCCGCGCCGTCGACCCAGTTGCCGGCGGCCGACTTCACGCCCGGGTGATCGACCGTTCCGGCGGTGGTCGAGCCGTCGTCGAGCTGGACCGAGAAGCCGCCGGGGACGGCATAGCCGTCGTCGTCGGGTGCGAACTTCGCGACCCAGGCGAGGATCGCCGACCGGTCCGACTCCATCTCCTCGGCCGCGCCGGGGAACTCGCGATGGAACCCCTCGATCGACGCGCTCATGTAGGACGGGGCGGAGTTCATCCCGAGGTCCTTGCCGACCACTGCCCACAGTGCCGCCGCCTCGGTGGCGTCGGCCTTGGCAGCGGCCATGAAGTGACTGATCGCAGCGCCGACCCTGGCGTTGGTCTTGGTGATCGGCGTCGTGGTGCCCGACGGCCAGGACGAGACACCCGCGTCGAAGCAGATCCCCTTCGTGCCGTCGGCCAGCTCGGCCACGCCGAGCTGGCGGCCGTCGGAGAGCACCCAGCCGGTGAAGCCGGGGTCGGACACCTTGCCGGGATAGCCATGGGCGCCGTCGTCCGCCCAGGCGGGTCCGACCAGCGCAGGCGCGAGCAGCGCCGGTCCGGCCAGGCCCGCCGCGCTCAGCGCCAGAACGGCGGCCAGTGCCACGGCGTGGACCCGGCGCGCCGCGCCGAGCCGTACGGAGTCATCGGACGGACGGGTCCGCCCAGGGTGCAACAATCTCATCGGTCCCCCTGTGGGATCGGGACCCGCCCTGGGGATCAGGACCTCGAAGAACCGTTCCTCGGGGCGGGTCGTCGGTGTCGTGCAGCAGGGCCGGGTGGCCCTTCTCCAGGGAGACGGATGAGCCGACAACGGCCTGATAGAAGCCGCTGTTACAAATTGTTGCCTTGCACTTTCCTGCAGAAATTCTGACCGCCGCGCCGCGCGGCGGTGCGCTAACGGCCTAGACCAGTGCGGTCAGCCGCGGCCGTGCGGGGTGAGCCATACCGCGGGGTCGGGCCCCTTCGGCACGATCTGCGAGGGATTGATGTCGCTGTGGACCACGTAGTAGTGGGCCTTGATCTGGTCGAAGTCGGTGTTCTCACCGAAGGCGGGCTGCTGGTAGAGGTCGCGGGCATAGCCCCACAGGTGCGGTAGCTCGGTCAGCTTCTGCCGGTTGCACTTGAAGTGGCCGTGGTAGACGGCGTCGAACCGGGCGAGCGTGGTGTACAGCCGTACGTCGGCCTCGGTGATGGCCTCGCCCATCAGGTAACGGGACTCGCCCAGCCGGTCCTCGAGCCAGTCCAGCGCCGCCCACAGCCGGTCGTAGGCCGCGTCGTACGCCTCCTGAGAGCCGGCGAAGCCGCAGCGGTAGACGCCGTTGTTGACCTCGGTGTAGACCCGCTTCATCACCGCCTCCATCTCCTCGCGCTGGTGGGCGGGCCACAGGTCGGGCGCGCCCTCGCGGTGATAGGAGCGCCACTCGAAGAAGAGGTCGTGGGTGATCCAGGGGAAGTCGTTGGTGACGACTTTGCCGGTCTCCACCTCGACGATGGCCGGCACCGTGATGCCGCGCGGATAGTCCGGGATCCGTCGGTCATAGGCGTCGCGCAGGAAGTGGATGCCGAGCACCGGGTCCACGCCGTCCGGGTCGAGGTCGAAGGTCCAGGAGCGGGCGTCGTGCGTCGGGCCGGGGAGGCCGAGGCTGATCACGTCCTCGAGACCCAGCAGCTGTCGCACGATGATCGTCCGGGTCGCCCACGGGCATGCCTTCGCCGCGATCAGCCGATACCGCCCCGGCTCGACCGGCCACAGATCACCGTCGCGTGGTCCGAACTCGGGCACGCGGGCATCGCGGGTGATCCGGTCGGAGATGTAGCGCACGTCGCGCTGGTACTCCTCGCCGGGGGCGACGTAGCTGGGGGTGTGCTCGGCGGTCATGACATCCATCTTAGTTGGAGTTTCAATCACATGCTCCTTCGCGCCCCTCCCCGTTACCCGCCGGGCGTGGGGGGTAACGGAGTCCGGTGAGCTCCTCCGACGCGCAACCCGGCCTGGGTCTGGACACCGTCCTGCTCGACATCGACGGCACCTTGCTCGACTCGACGTACCACCATGCGATCGCCTGGTCGCGGGCGTTCGCCGCCGTCGGCGAGCCCATCCCGGTGCATCGCCTGCACCGGCTCATCGGGATGGGTGGCGACAAGCTGCTCGAGGCGGTCCTGGACCAGGAGACCCGGGAGCGACTCGGCGAGGAGCTCCAGGAGCGCTGGAAGCGGGAGTACGACGGGCTCATCGAGGAGACCAGGCTGCTCCCGGGCGCTCAGGCCCTCCTCGACCGGCTGCAGGGTCTCGGGCTCGAGGTCGTCCTGGCCAGCTCCAGCATCCCCGAGCACGCCGAGCACGCGTTGCGCGCCCTCGGCGCCGCCGGCCGAACCGACGCCTGGACGACAGCGGACGACGCCAGCGAGTCCAAGCCGCACCCCGAGCTGCTGGAGAAGGCCTTGGAGCAGGTCGGCGGCTCGCGCGCGGTGATGGTCGGGGACGCCACCTGGGACGTGGAGGCGGCGGCCCGGACCGGCATCCGCACCATCGCCCTGCGCAGCGGGGGCATCGGCGAGCAGGAGCTGCTCGACGCCGGTGCGGTGGCTGTCTACGACGACCCGCTGGACCTGCTCCAGCACCTCGAGGCCGCGCTCACCGCCGCCGTCGCCGCGGATCACGACGCGGCCGGAACGACCCCGTAGCCCCCGCCGTACTCGTCCCGGCTTGGCCGGGCGTGTCACGATCAGCGTCGTGAGGTTCGTGTCGTGGCTCGCGGTGAACGCGGTGGCGCTCGCCGTGGTGCTGTGGCTGATCCCCGGGATCTACCTGGACGGGCCGACGCACGGCAGCGAGGAGATCAAGCACAAGATCCTGCCGCTGCTGGTGGTGGCGGTGATCCTGGGTGTGGTCTCGAAGCTGATCAAGCCCATCCTGACGATCCTGAGCCTCCCGCTGATCATCGTGACGCTGGGCCTGTTCCTGCTCGTCGTCAATGCCGCGATGCTCGGCCTGACCGCCTGGCTGCTGGGGCCGACCCGGATCGGCTTCCACGTGGACGGCTTCTGGCCTGCGGTGTGGGGCGGGCTGATCTTCGCGATCGCCGGCTTCTTCGCTCGCAGGCTGATCACGGACGAGCGGCGATGATCCCCCCGCCACGGTCCGAGGACGCCTACGCCGTCGCGGTGGTGTGCCTGGGCAACATCTGCCGCAGCCCGATCGCCGAGGTCGTCCTGCGTGCCCGCCTGGACGATGTCGGCCTGCGCGACGTCGCGGTGGACAGCGCCGGCACCGGTGGCTGGCACGTCGGTGAGCCGATGGATCCGCGGGCGGCGGCGACGCTCCTGGCCGCCGGCTACGACCCGAGCCGGCATCGCGCGCAGCAGTGGGTACCTGCCTGGCGGGACCGGTTCGACCTGGTGCTCGCGATGGACGCGCAGAACCTCAGCGACCTCGGTGGCCGCGGCGAGCGCACCATGCTGTTCCGAGAGCACGACCCGGCCGGGGTGGGTGACGTCCCGGATCCCTACTACGGGAGCGACGACGGGTTCGGGGAGGTGCTGGCGATGGTGGAGCGGACGGCCGATGCCCTCGTGGCGGAGCTGGCCGCGACCCTCGCGGGTACGCCGGACGAGCGGGCGGTCCGGCCGCAGTGACCCGGCTGCCGTCCATCGCGCGCCGCGCCGAGCAGCTGCTCGGGCGGGCGGTGGCGAGCACCGCTCCTGTCGCCGGCGGCGACGTGGCCACCGCCACCAAGCTGCGGCTGGCGGACGGCAGCCAGGCCCTGATGAAGACGCTGCCGCACTGCCCCGACACGTTCTTCCCCACCGAGGCACGCGGCCTGGCCTGGCTCGCCGAGGCCGGCGGCGTACGGGTCCCGGAGGTGCTGGCGGCGGAGGCCGACTGCCTGATCCTGCGCTGGATCGAGCCCGGGCGGCCGACCGCCGAGACCGCCGAGGAGCTCGGCCGCGCGCTGGCCCGCACGCACCGCGCGGGCGCCGACACCTTCGGCCTGGACGAGGACGGCTTCATCGCCCGGCTGCCGCTGCCGAACGCGCCGGCGCCGACGTGGGCCGAGTTCTTCACCACCCGACGGGTGCTGCCCTACCTCAAGCTCGCCCACGATCGCGGCAGCGTCGACGACCACCATGTCGCCACGATCGAGCGGGCGCTGACACGGGTCGCGGCCATCGTCCCGGAGGAGCCGCCGGCCCGGTTGCACGGTGACCTGTGGACCGGCAACGTGCTCTGGTCCCATGACGGCGAGGCCCGGGTGATCGACCCGGCCGCCTACGGCGGGCACCGCGAGATGGACCTGGCCATGCTGACGCTCTTCGGCCTGCCGCACCTCGAGCGTCTCCAGGAGGCGTACGTCGAGGCCTTCCCGCTGGCCGACGGCTGGGAGGAGCGGCTCGGTCTCCACCAGCTCTTCCCGCTGCTCGTCCACGCCTGCCTGTTCGGCGGGGGCTACGGCGTACGCGCCGCCAACGTCGCCTCGCGCTACGCCTGAGCGCCTCCCGATCGTCCGGGCGATGGCACCCCCGACGGTGTGTAACGCCGCAGGGCACTCACGCGCTTGAAGAGTGACGGCACGGACCATCGCCCACACCAGCCGTCACTTGCGTCACTTCTGTCACACGAGTTACACAGGTTCTCAACAGATTCTCATGTGAGCGTCGGGGTACCCACGCATTCGAAGCAACAGCCATCCTCCCCATGGCCCTGCCGAAGGGATACAGACACATGCATCACCTCTTCCGCCGCATCGCGGTCCCGGCGCTCGCCGCCGGCCTCCTCACCGTGCCCGCCCTGGGTGCCGCCTACGCCGACGGCGGCTCGACCGCCGCGGGCGACGCCGTGCCGGCCGGACTGGTCTGCAACGGGGTGGCGCCGACCCTGTGGGCGACCGCCGACAACCAGACCATCACCGGCACGCCGGGCAACGACGTCATCGCCGCCAACGGCTTCCACGGCCTGACCATCAGAGGCGGCGCCGGCGACGACCAGATCTGCGGCGCCAACGACCCAGCCGGCACCGCCAGCAACACCACCCTCGACGGCGGGGACGGCAACGACACACTCATCAGCACCGGTGGCCGCGACCGCCTCATCGGCGGCGCCGGCAACGACCGCCTGACCGGCACGATCAACAACGACGTCGTCTACACCACCGACGGCTACACCGCCGGAGCCGCCGGCATCACCGTCAATCTCGCGGCCGGAACCGTCACGGGTGCGCGGAGCGGCACCGACACGCTCTCCGGCCTCGACCAGGCCCGGATCTTCGGCACCGACGGGAACGACCTCTTCCTGGGCGACGACGCCGCGAACTGGTTCGACGGCGGCGCCGGCGCGGACGAGATCCACGGCTACGGTGGCGACGACTGGTTCCACGCCGTCAACCCGAAGTACGTCGGCGGCAACGCCGGCAACGACACCGTCACCGTCGGGTACGGCGGCACGGTCGCCGGCGGCAAGGGCGACGACACCATCGCCGCGGACCCCAACAACCAGCTCTCCGGTGCCAGCGCCGACAGTGGCACCCCCGTCACCGGCTACACGCTGAGCGGCAACACCGGCGACGACACGTTCAAGATCGGCACCCTCAAGACCGACGCGACGACGTGGAGCACCGCTGCCACGCTGCACTGGAAGGGCACCGTCTCGGGCGGCAAGGGCACCGACGCGATCGACTTCTCCTGGCTCGGCGACAAGGCCGCGCTGCGCACCTCGATCGCCGCCGGAACCGCGAACTGGGCGCTCGGGCACATCGACTACACCACCACCGAGAAGATCGTCGGCACCCCCGGCGACGACCTGCTCAAGGGCGGCTCGGGCAACGACATCCTCTACGGCCAGGAGGGCGACGACACCCTGCGCGGTCGCCACGGCAACGACAACCTGCACGGCAAGCAGGGCGACGACCTGATCCTCGGTGGTGTCGGCACGGACAAGGCGAACGGCGGCCAGGGCAGCGACACCTGCAAGAGCGCCGAGCACGCCAAGGCCTGCGAGTACCACTGATCGACTGATCCACGGCTGACCCTGACCGGGGCGGTCCTGGACGTGCTGACCCGCCGTACGCTGCGGGCCGGGGCGTCCTGGGGCCGCCCCGGTCGGCGCGCTCAGCCCACCAGCATCGGCGTGCGGAGCCAGTCGACCAGGTCGGCGGGGGTCAACGGCGGCGCGAACAGATGACCCTGGCCGACCGCGCAGCCGAGCCCTCGCAGGAGGTCGCGCTGCTGACGGGTCTCGATGCCGACCGCGCCGACCGCGAGACCGAGCGCCCTACCGGCCCCGACGATGGCTCCCAGCACGGTGGCGTCCGCCTCGTGGTCGCCGAGCAGCGAGCGGTCGATCTTGACGCCCGTGACGGGCAGGGTGGCCAGTTGAGTGAAGGACGACGGGCCGGCGCCGAAGTCGTCCAGGGCGACCCGCAGCCCGAGGTCGCGCAGGCGCTGCACGGCCGCGGATCCGGCGGCCCCTTCGAGGAAGGGGCTCTCCTGGATCTCGACCGTCACGCGGTCGGGGCTGATCTCGTAGGCCGCCAGCAGGTCGGCCAGCCCGATCGCCCGGCCCTGGGCGACGGTGTGCGGCGTGACATTGAGGTGGATGCGAGGGACCCGGACGCCGGCGCGATCCCAGGCGCCGAGTTGGGCGAGGGCCAGCTCGACGACCAACCGGTCGAGCTGGCGGCTGAGGCCCACCTCGCCGGCGACGCGCACGAACCGGTCCGCGGCGATCGGACCCAGCACCGGATCGTGCCAGCGGGCCAGCACCTCCACCCCGAGCAGGCCGCCGTCGGTGAGGTCGACCAACGGCTGGTAGACGAGGTCGATCCGGCGCTGGTCGATGGCGGTGCGCAGTGCGCGACCGACCGCGATCCGCTCGCGGGCCTCCTCGGCGAGCCGGGAGTGGAAGAACACCGGCGCATCGCCTCCCACCCTCTTGCCCTGGGTCACCGCGACGGCCGCCGAGCGGATCAGCCCCTGCACCTCGTCCCACGCATGGGTCGCCACCGCGACACCGACCACGAGCCGACCGTACGGCGCCTCGTCGTCGCGGGCACCGCCGCGAGCACCGTCGCCGCGATCACCGCCACGATCGCGGCCGTGCACGCCGCGCAGCAGACCGTCGTGCAGCAGACCGTCGTGCAGCGTGCCCGCCAGCGCCGCGAGGTCCGACTCCCCGAGCCCGGCGACGAGCACGAGGAACTGGGGCCCGTTCAACCGGCGAACGATGCCGCCGTAGGAGGACGCCACGGCGTTGATCCGCTCTGCGGCGTCGGCCATCACGGCGTCGGCGGCCGGGTCGAAGACGGAGGCAGCCACCTGGGCGCCGACCTCGACCACCAGCACAGCCCAGGGCTCACCGCAGGCGCGGTTGACATGCTGGTCGTCCAGCTCCGGGTCGTAGCGTAGGAGACCGCTGTGGGGGTCGACCTCGCGACCCGGGGCGGATCCCGGCAGCATCGACAGCGCCGACAACGCCGGCAGCGCCGGCAGCGCGGTTCGGATCGTCCAGCCCGCCGGGGCGGGCCGGGTGGCCGCGTCCCTGTGCGGCAGCACCGCCAGCGCGAGGATGCACAGCCAGCTGAGCCCCAGGGCCAACGCGAAGGCCCGATCCACGTCGAAGCCCATCGCGGCGCCGGCAAGGGCCAGGCCCGCGGCGGCGGTGCCGATCGCCACCGCGACGGCGCGGAGCAGCCCGTGGGGGCGGACCGGTCGACGGCCGGCTCGGCTCAGGTGCACGTGGATCCTCCGCTGTCGGACGTGCGCTTCTCCCCCACAGGACGTACGCATTTCGCCTATCGGCATGCGCAAACGGTTCCTGCGGTGTCGGAGCCAGATCGGGCCGGTCCTAGGCTCGTCCCGTGGAGAGCCCGACATCGGCCGCGACCAACCTCGGCGAGGAGGCAGCCGCCGGCTTCCGTGAGCGTTTCGGGCACGAGCCCGACGGCGTCTGGTCAGCACCCGGCCGCGTCAACCTCATCGGCGAGCACACCGACTACAACGAGGGGTTCGTGCTGCCGATCGCCATCGACCAGCGGACCTGGGTCGCCGTCGGCCGCCGGCACGACCGGCTCGTGCGGGTCGCCTCGACGTCGTCCTCGACCTCCGGTGACACGGTCGTCGAGCACGGCCTCGACGACATCGCCCACGGGTCGGTCGACGGGTGGTCCGCCTACCCACTCGGTACGGCGTGGGGCCTCCTGCAGGCGGCCGGGGACACCGAGCTCGGCTCCGTCGGCGGTTTCGACGCCTACTTCACCTCCGACGTGCCCCTCGGCGCCGGCCTGTCCTCCTCCGCCGCGATCGAGTGCGCGCTGGCGACGGCGCTGGTCGACCTCTGGCGGCTCCCCCTGGACTCGGATCGGGTGCTGCGCGCCACCGTCCAGGCCGAGAACATCATCGTCGGCGCACCGACCGGCATCCTGGACCAGTCGGCCTCCCTCTTCTCCCGGGCCGGTCACGCGCTCTTCATCGACTGCCGCGACTCCTCGCGCGAGTCGATCCCGTTCCCGCTGACCGAGGCCGGGTTGCGCCTCGTCGTCATCGACACCCGGGTCAAGCACGCCCACGCCGACGGCGGGTACGGCGATCGCCGCGCGGCCTGCGAGGAGGCGGCCCGGGTGCTGGGCGTCGCGGCGCTGCGCGACGTGAGCCCCGAGGCACTGGAAGAGGGCCGCGAGCGGCTCGACGAGGTGATCTACCGCCGCGCACGCCACATCGTCACCGAGGACGCGCGGGTGCAGCAGACGGTCGCGTTGCTGCGCTCGCAGGGGCCCCGGTCGATCGGCGAGCTTCTGCTGGCCTCGCACGCCTCGATGCGCGACGACTTCGAGATCTCGGTGCCCGAGCTCGACACGGCTGTCGAGACGTCGATGGCGGCCGGGGCGATCGGGGCCCGGATGACCGGTGGCGGCTTCGGCGGCTCGGCCATCGCTCTGGTCGACGCCGAGCGGGTGGAGGAGCTCACCGAGGCGATCGGGGTGGCCTTCGCGAAGGCCGGGTTCGAGGAGCCGGTGACGTTCGTGGTGACCCCGGCCGGTGGAGCGCGGCGCGAGTCACGCTGACCTCCCCGGCTGCGCCTAGGGTGCGGCTATGGACTTTCCCGGCGTGGGAACGCTGCTGGAGTGGCTGCTGGTCGCGCTGGAGATCGTGCTGCGCATCGTCGCGCTGGGCGTGATCCCCGGGAACCGCAAGCCGTCCACCGGCATGGCCTGGCTGTTGCTGATCCTGGTCGAGCCCATCATCGGCTTCACCATCTTCCTGCTCGTCGGCCGCACGGCGCTGGAACGCAAGCGGGTGGAGCGGCAGCGCGAGGCGATCGACGTCATCCGGACCCAGGCGGCCCGCCAGTCCCGGGTCCCCGAGCACGAGCTTTCGCCTGCGCTGGCCCGGATCGCCGACCTCAACCAGCGACTCGGCGCGCTGCCGCTGGTCGGCGGCAACCGGGTCTCGCTCGCGCCGGGCTACCGTGAGGTGATAGCGCTCATGGTCGAGGAGGTCGACCTCGCCGCGTCGTACGTGCACGTCGAGTTCTACATCACCTCCTACGACGAGGTCACCGAGCCGCTCTTCGCGGCGATGGAGCGCGCGGCGGCGCGAGGCGTCGCCGTACGACTCCTCTTCGACCACCTCGGCTCCCGCCGGATCCCCGGCTACCGCACGATGCTCCGGCGACTGGACGGCTCCGGCATCGACTGGCACCCGATGCTGCCGCTGCGGCTGCTCCGCGGTCGGATCCGCCGCCCCGACCTGCGCAACCATCGCAAGCTGCTGGTGGTCGACGGCCGGGTCGGCTTGACCGGGTCGCTGAACCTGACCGAGCCCGGCTACAACAAGCCGGCCAACCACCGGCTGGGTCGGGAGTGGGTCGAGCTGATGGTGCGGCTCGAGGGCCCGGTGGTGGCCTCTCTCAACGCTGTCTTCGCCTCGGACTGGTACGCCGAGACCGCCGAGGTCGCCGACCACCACACCGAGCCGGCGCCGACGTGCCGGCGGCCGCCGGATGCGGAGGTAGTGCCCGACGCCCGCTGCCAGGTGGTGCCCAGCGGACCGGGGCTGGTAGCGGAGAACAACCTGCGGATGTTCACCGCGCTGCTGTACACCGCCACCGACCGGATCTCGCTGACCTCGCCCTACTTCGTGCCCGACGAGTCGCTGCTCTACGCCGTGACCACCGCCGCCCAGCGGGGCGTCGAGGTGGAGCTGTTCGTCAGCGAGGTCTCCGACCAGTTCATGGTCGGACGCGCCCAGGCGTCGTACTACAAGGCGCTGCTCGAGGCGGGCGTGCGGATCCATCGCTATCCGGCGCCGTTCATCCTGCACGCCAAGCACTTCACCATCGATGAGGACGTCGCGGTGATCGGCTCGAGCAACATGGACATGCGCTCCTTCGCCCTCAACTACGAGATCTCGCTGATGGTCCCCGATCCCGCCGTGGTCAGGGACCTGTGCTCGGTCCAGGACCACTACCGCTCCATCTCGCGGGAGCTGACCCTCGCCGAGTGGCAGCGCCGGTCGCCGGGGGCGAGGTACGTCGACAACGTGATGCGGCTGACGGCGGCGCTGCAGTAGCCGGCCGCCGGCGCGCTCACCGACACGACGACGGGGGCCGGATCCGGCGGTCCGCCGGATCCGACCCCCGTCTCATCGAGGGCGGGTGCCTACTTGATCCTCACCTTCTTCGAGGTGGCAGTGAGGCTCTGGCCGGCAGCACTGGCGGTCACCTCGACGGAGACCTTCTTGTGCCGGTCCGCGCCGACCACGTGGTAGCTCGCCCCGGTGGCGTGCTTGATCGCGTGCCCGTTGCGCATCCACTGGTAGCTCAGGCTCGCTCCAGGCGTCGCCGTGACGACCGCCTTGAGCTTCTTGCCGACCTTGGCCTTGCCCTTGATCACCGGCGTGCCCAGGTGCAGTGCCGCCCGCACCGCGATCGAGCCGACGGCGCTGGTGTTGCCGGCCTTGTCGGTCGCCCGGTAGGAGAAGGTCTGCGCGAGCCCCTTCACCGCGACCGGAGCGGTGTAGGCGCTCCAGGTGGCCCCGCCGTCGGTGGAGTACTGGACGCTCGCCACCCCGGAGACCTCGTCGCTCGCCGTGAGAGCCAGCCTGCCGCCGGAGCCGCTCGCCGCGACGGTCGGTGCCGCCGAGTCGATCCGGACCTCCACCGAGGCATCGCCGTAGCCGCCTGCGCTGTCGCTGACGATGGCGCGGACGGTGTGCGTGCCATCACCCGAGACGGTGATCGGGTCGGTGTACGGCGCCAGCGGTCCGCCGTCGACCCCGACGTACGCGACGTCGGTGTCGGCGTCGCCCACCTGGGCCGTCACCTTGACGGGGCCGGTGAACCAGCCGCCGGCCGGGGCCGTCGGCGTGGTCGAGAGCGCCACCGTCGGCGGGTTGGCCGTGGGAGCGCTGACCACCGACCCGAGCGAGGAGCTGAGGATGCTCGGCAGGTCGAACTGGGCGTCGTAGCTCTTCACCGAGACGCCCTTGACGCCCTGGTTGGTGGCGAGCTGCTGGAAGGGAGCCGACTGCATCACGACGTTGAGGATGCGCGAGACGCTGCGCTGCAGGTCGCCGAGGCGCATCGGGTAGCTCGTCGCGGTGTAGTTGCCCTTGATCGTCACGCTGTAGGAGGTCACACCGCTGGTCGGGTCACCGGCGATGTTGTAGGTGAGCGGCGTGATGGTGATCGCCGCCTTCTGCGCCGCCGTCAGCGCACTGCTGTTGGCGAGCGCGGTGACGTAGTTGTAGGCGTCGTTGACCGAGCCGAGCTTCGGGTCGGCCACGAACGTCTGGTTGTTGATCACGTCCACCGTCGCCGTGCCGGAGGCCGGCTGCTTGGACAGGTCGGTGGTGCCGTCGATCGTGGTCGTGATCGTCTGGGTGCCGGTGGCCGAAGGGGTCAGGCCGCCGAACTGCCACGCGTACGTGGTGCGCGTGGGCGAGACGGTCTTGGTGTAGACCGGCAGACCCGCGACGTCGATGACGGGCGCCTGCTTCTCGATGGCGTTGATGATGTTCTGCGGGGCGCCGCCGGGCTCGATCAGGTCGTTGCCGGCGTACATCGTGGCGGTGGCGTCGTGGCTGCCGCCCCAGTCGGACATGACCAGGCCCTTGAAGCCCCACTCACCGCGCAGGATGTCGGTCAGCGTGTCGTAGTCCTGCGCCGCGTAGGTGCCGTTGATCCGGTTGTAGGAGCTCATCACGGCCATCGGCTGCGCGGTGGTGACGGCGATCTGGAAGGCCCGCAGCTCCAGCTCGCGTGCCGCACGCTCGTCGACGACCGAGTTGCCGCCCTGCCGCCTCGTCTCCTGGTTGTTGAAGGCGAAGTGCTTGATCGTCACGCCGACACCGGGGTTGGACTGGACGCCCAGCGTCGTGGCCGCGGCGGTCAGCCCGGCGACGACCGGGTCCTCGGAGTAGTACTCGAAGTTGCGGCCGTTCAACGGGTCGCGATGCAGGTTCATGCCGGGAGCCAGCCAGAGCGTGACACCGGCGTCGATCATCTCCTTGCCGATGGCCTCGCCGACCTGCTTGACCAGGTCGCGGTTGAACGTCTGGGCGAGCATCGTGCCGATCGGCCAGGCGGTCTCGTACTGGTAGGTCTTCGGGTTGGTGGCGATCTGCTGGGTCAGCCGCAGACCGGCGGGGCCGTCGGAGAGCGCCATGCCGGGGATCCCGAGGCTCTCGTACTTCGCGGTCGTGTAGCCGGCGGCGCCCACAGCGGACGGCGTGGTGCCGGCGATGGAGGCACCTTCGACGATGTTCGCCATCTGGGTCACGTTCAGGCCGGCGACGAACTGCTGCATCGTGGTCTTGCCCGAGGCGACGTCATACAGGGTGCTGGTCGGGTCGGTCGTGACCGGCTGGACGGTCTCGCCGGTCTTGGCGGCGTACGGTGCGCCGGTGCCTTCCCAGTTGGTCTGGGAGCCGTCGACGTATGCGGTGGTGGTGGAGAGCTTGTCGCCGTCGTAGGTGTAGTACGGCGAGGTGGCGTCGAGGTCCACGCTCTGCTCGTACGCCGAGCGGTCGTCCTGGGGCTGGTAGCCCGCGGTGTCGAGCGTGACCTGGGGGGCGGCGGCGAGCTGCTCGGCCTCGGCCGGGTAGCTGTAGAAGTTCGCCCGGTCACTGCTGAGCACGCTGGCCGGGGCCTGGTCGGTGGTCTCGTGGTTGACCAGCTCGGTGGGGGTGTCGGCACCGAGCTCGATCCGCGCCGCGACCTGGGTGTTGCGCGAGGAGTCGCCGACGCGCACGACGTACTCGCCCTTGTCGAGCTGCCACCGCGAGGCGTCCTCGTCGAAGGAGGCCATCGAGGAGGTGGCGAACGTGATCGTCACCTGCTGGGAGGCGCCCGGGGCGAGGTCGTCTGTCTTCGCGTAGCCGGTGAGCTGCTGATAGGGCTTGTCGGCTCCCGGCGCCGAGACGTAGGTCTCGACGACCTCCTTGCCGCTGTAGGTGTCGCCCACGTTCGTCACCCGGGCCTTCACCTTGACCGAGCCCATGTCGGCGGTGACGCTGAGCGGGTCGATCGTGAAGTCGGTGTAGGAGAGGCCATAGCCGAACGGGTAGTCGACCACGCTGGCCGGATCGACCCCGTTGTCGGCACCGATCTTCTTGTAGAAGGAGTCGAAGTAGCGGTAGCCGACGTACACGCCCTCGCTGTAGTTCTCGTCGTTGCCCGCACCGTCGTTGTTGGCGAAGGTGGCCGAGGCCGGGTAGTAGGAGTACTTCGAGGCCCAGGTGTCGGTGAGCTTGCCCGAGGGGCTGACCTCACCGTCGAGGACCTGCACCAGCGCGGCGCCGCCCTGCTCGCCGGCCTGGCTCATCAGGAACAGCGAGTCCAGCGCGGTGCCGCCGCTGGGGTCCTTCTCCTCGGCGTTGATGTCCTTGAAGAAGGACGTGTCGACGATGCCACCGCTGTTGAGCACGACGATGACGTGCTTGTAGGTCTGCCCCAGCAGCTCGATGTCGTCGTGCTCGATGTCGGTGAGCTGGTAGTCGCCCTTCCCCGAGGACCGGTCCGCGCCCTCGCCGGAGTTGCGGGCGACGACGAAGATGGCGGTGTCCGTCGGCGCGGTGGGCTTGCGGCTCGAGCCGGTGAGCGGCTGCTCGACCGAGGAGTAGTCGGGTGCCGCGGCCAGCACCCCGCCACTGGAGCTCGGCGGGTACTTGGTGTCGAACGCCGAGGTCATCGCGTTCCAGTACGTCGGGCTGGTGGTGATGGTGTAGCCCGCCGCCTCCAGTCCCTGGCGGACGGTCACGTTCGACCGGTTGTTGACGGCGCCCGACCCGGTCCCGCCCTTGACGGTGACGTAGGAGCCCACGCCGAAGAGCGCGACGTTGCCGCTCTTGGCCATGGGCAGCGCGTGGTCGTGGTTCTCCAGCAGCACCATGCCTTCGGTGGCGGCCTGCTGCGAGAGGGCGGCGTCGGCCTTCTCCAGGGCCGTGGGTGCCGGGTTGGTGGTGGCCGCCTGGGCGATCGAGACGCCGCTGAAGGCCAGACATCCGGCCGCGAGGACCGAGATGCAGCGGGCGATGCCGCGGGGGTGGGGTTGGCGCATGAGTCGTCCTCTCTGACAACTCCGGGCGGTAGGGCCGCCCGATGCGAATGTGACGCCCCTCACGCTAGGGTCCGCTACTTTTGATCGTCAACAGTCTTAAAGAAGGTATTTCTCAGGAATTTTTGACCTAAATTTGACCGAAAACATCTCCGCGGCAACCGACTCCGTCCCCTACAGTCGTGCCGTGGTCGATACCAGTCCGCGCCAGCGCAACCGCGCCGAGATGCTGCGGCTCATCCGAGCCGGGCACGGGGTGACGCGCGCCGACCTGGCCCGCAGCACCGGGCTCTCGCGCAGCGCCGTGCAGGCGATCGTGGCCGGCCTCCTCGCCGAGTCCCAGGTCAGTGAGTTCGAGGTCGAGGAGAAGGGTCCCGGCACCGGAAGCGGTCGGCCCGGCACCCTGCTCATGGCGCTCGGAGATCCTGTCGCCGGCATCGACTTCGGCCACAACCACCTGCACGTCGCGATCGCCGACTCCTTCGGCCGGCTCATGGAGGACCGGCGCGTCGAGCTCGACGTCGACCTGTCCGCCGCCCAGGCGCTCGACACCGCCGCTGCGCTGCTCGAGAGCCTGCGGACCGCGCACGACGTGCCGCGCCTGCAGGCGGTAGCGGCCGGCATCCCCGGCCCGGTCGACCTTGCCTCCGGGCTCGTGCAGTCCCCCACGATCCTCTCGGGCTGGGTGGGGCTCTCGCCGGCCACCGAGCTGGAGCGACGCATCGGCGTACCCGTGCGGATCGAGAACGACGCCGCCCTCGGCGCTCTAGGCGAGCTGTACGGCGGAGCGGGCCGCGACCACCGTGACTTCCTCTACGTCAAGGCCTCCCACGGGATCGGGGCGAGCCTGGTCCTCGGTGGCGAGCTCTACCGCGGGGGCACCGGCCTGGCCGGGGAGATCGGCCACACCCACCTCTCCGGCCGGACCGAGCTGTGCCGCTGCGGCAACCGGGGCTGCCTGGAGGCGGTGGTGTCGGTCTCCGCCGTCACCGACCAGATCGCCCACACCCATCCCGCCAGCGACCCTGCGGCGATCACCCTGGAGTCGCTGCCCGACCCGATCACCGATCGGATCCTGCACGAGAGCGGCCGCATCCTGGGTCAGGTGGTCAGCGACCTGTGCAACCTGGTCAATCCCACGGCCGTCATCGTCGGCGGGGAGCTCGGCGCGGCCGGCGAGGCGTTCGTGCAGGGCGTCGAGCAGGCGATCCGCCGCTACGCCCAGCCCGCCACGTCCGCTGCACTGGTCGTGCGAGCCGCCGAGTTCGGCAACCGGGCCGAGCTGCACGGGGCGCTCGCGCTCGCCGGACGGGTGCCGGTGTAGCCGGGGTCCTCGCTTCTGCGGGTGAAGGGCTCAGCGCGGCGTGGTCAGCTCGGCGAGCGCATCCTCGAAGAGTCGGGTCTTGATCGTCGCCAGCGTCGTACCCGCCTTCGAGGCGCTCGCCCGGGCCAGTTCGATCGCGGCGGGCAGGACCTCATGCTCCGGTACGGCGAGATCGACGATGCCGGCCCGCAGGGCGTCGGTGCCGCCGTAACGACGACCCGTGACCATCGCCTCGTGGGCGGTCTGCGGAGAGAGCCGAGCGGTGATCAGCGCCGTCATGCCGTGCGTGAACGGCATGTCGATGTCGACCTCCGGCAGGCACCAGAAGCCGCGGTCGGCGCGCATCACGCGGAAGTCATGGCCCAGGCTGAGCATCGCCCCGGCGGCGAACGCGTGGCCCTGGATCGCCGCGACGGTGACGACCGGCAGCGCCAGGGCGCGTGCGAACAACCGCTCCGCATCGGCGAGGTAGGCGTCGAACTGATCGGCGTGGCCGCCGAGCCAGTCCAGGTCGAGACCGTTGGAGAAGAACTTCCCGGTCGCGGTGGTGACCAGCGCCCGCGGCCCCGCGGTCGCCTCGACCTCGGCCAGCGCGGCGTCCACGGCGCCGACCCAGTCGGGATGGAAGCGGTTCTCACCATCGCCGAGGTCGAGCACGAACACCTCGCCGTCCCGGTCGAGACGCGGGGTGGCAGTGGAGGTGGGCCGGTCTGCTGCGGTCACGGTGCTTCCCCTTCGACGTCGGAGGCGGCCCAGCGAAGGGCGCCCTGCTCGGCACGCTACCCGGCCGATGATCGCAGCGTCATCGGGCCTGCCGACCTGCAGGTGCGCCCGGTGGCCTCGGCCTGTCCCGCGGCGCCGGCACCGAACGGACGAGCCCCCAGCGAGCTTGCGCTCGCCGGGGGCTCGATCCTGAATCGTCTGGCGGTGGCGGTGGGATTTGAACCCACGGTGGGTTTGACCCCACACATCATTTCGAGTGATGCACCTTCGGCCGCTCGGACACGCCACCGGGAGGAACGTTACTAGAGCCGGTGCCCGGCGAAGAAATCGGCCAGCATGGCCGTGCTCTCCTCCGCGGCCACGCCCGCGACGACCTCCGGGCGGTGGTTGAGGCGGCGGTCGCGGACCACGTCCCACAGTGATCCGACAGCGCCCGCCTTCTCGTCGTACGCGCCGAAGACGAGGGTCCGGATCCGCGCCAGCACGATCGCGCCGGCGCACATCGTGCAGGGCTCGAGGGTGACGACCAGGGAGCAACCGTCGAGCCGCCACGCGCCGCGGGCGCGGGCGGCCGCACGCAACGCCACCACCTCGGCGTGGCCGGTGGGGTCGGCCTCGGCCTCACGCAGGTTGCGACCGCGGCCGATCACCTCGCCGGCCGGGTCGAGCACGATGGCGCCGATCGGGACGTCGCCGGTGGCCAGCGCGGCGCGCGCCTCCTCCACAGCGGCCGCCATCGGCGCCGCCCAGCGGTCGGTCGGCGTCACGCCGAGGTCAGGCCGACAGCGTCGTCGAAGATCTTGCCGAAGCCCACCTTGCGCGCGATCTCGGAGACCATCTCGTCGGGGTAGAGGTCGAAGTCGTCGAGCAGGATCCCCATGTCCATCGCGCTCATCCCCATGTCGGAGAGGATCGCGAGGTCGCCCGCGGGCTCCTGGTCGTCATCGTCCTCCGGCAACGGCAGACCGAGATGCTCCACCGCGGAGCCGGCCAGCTCCCATTCGTCGGCAGCGGTGATGTCGGAGAGCAGAACGCGCGTCGTCGCACCGGCGACGCGGACCATGACGAAGAAGTCCTCATCGATGCCGATCACCCCGAGTGCGCCGCCGTCGCCGGGGAAGCGGCGCAGCGCATGGGTCAGAGTGTCGAGGTCGGCGAGGACGTCGTGCGCAAGCTCCTGCGCGGTCCACACGCCCTCTTCACGGAAGACCGCGAGGGCGAAGTCGACGCCATCCACCTGATCGGACATGTCATCCAGAGTGACAGAGGTCGGACCCGGGGCCAACCCCCTTTCGGCTGCGTTCACCAGGCTCTCGCCGACGGGTGGGATTCACGTAGGGTTCGGCCATGGCCATGCAGACCCTCGTGGTTGACCACCCGCTCGTCGCCCACAAGCTCACGCACCTGCGCGACCAGCGCACCGACTCCCCGACGTTCCGCTCGCTGGCCGACGAGCTGGTCACGCTGCTCGCCTACGAGGCCACCCGCGAGGTCCGGGTCTCACCGGTCTCGATCCAGACGCCGGTCGGCCCGACCGAGGGCGTCGAGCTGGCCAGCCCGCGGCCCCTCGTCGTACCGATCCTGCGGGCGGGTCTCGGCATGCTCGACGGGATGATGCGCCTGCTCCCCACCGCCGAGGTCGGCTTCCTGGGGATGGTGCGCAACGAGGAGACGCTGCAGGCCACGACGTACGCCGAGCGGCTCCCCGCGGACCTGTCCGGCCGGCAGTGCTACGTCCTCGACCCGATGCTCGCCACCGGCGGGACCCTCGCCGCGGCCATCGACTTCCTGGTCCAGCGCGGCGCTGACCACATCACCTGCGTCTGCCTGCTGGTGGCGCCGGAGGGCGTGGCCCGGCTCGAGGAGGCCACCTCCCACATCCAGGTGCCGATCCAGGTGGTCACGGCGGCGATGGACGAGCGGCTCAACGAGAAGGGCTACATCGTCCCGGGGCTCGGCGACGCCGGGGACCGGCTCTACGGCATCGCCGGCTGAGCCGGCGGGGCGTCCGCCGGGCCGATCGGCCTTGTAACGCGGTGTCCGACGCTGTTCTGCGGTGCTGCAACACCGCAGCAGTGGGCCGGACACCGCGTTACAAGGATCCGAGGCGCGGCTAGGCGGCACGCCGACGCCCCTGGATCCGGTACGGCGCCAGGTCACCGATGTCGGTGCCGAAGCGCCGGCAGGTGTCGCGGTGCTCACGGTCGAGCCGTGCCAGCGCGGCAACCCGAGCCGCGCCCCAGTGGTCGCTCCAGACCACGCGCGACATGCCGAGCTTGAAGCCGGTCACGAAGTCCTGCCGCCCCTTCTCCTCCCAGAGCACGTCCTGGCCGGGGCGCGTCGCGACACCGCCCTGGGCGGCGGATCGGTACTTGATCCGGCCGTCGGACTCGATGATGTGCCGGTGCAGGCGCAGGTCGCACCAGACCTCGCGACGCCCGTCGGTCAGGCCGAACTGCGTCTCCGGCGGCCCATGACCGAGCTCGATCACCAGCATCCGGGTCAGCGTCTCCCCGACGGACTCCGAGCCCTCGTCGGCCAGCTCGAGCTCGGCGCGCGCGGTGCGGATCCGCGGCCAGCACGGCATCGACTCCAACGCAGCCTCCAGCTCCGCGAGAGGCACCCCCGACCGCAGCGCCGAGTCGAAGGCGACGACACCGTAGGGATGACCGTGCTCGCGGGCGATGTCGGCGGCCGTGCGGGCGGCGCGCAGGCACCGCACGCCGTCGATCTCGACGACGTCCTCGGCGGCGTACGGCGCCAGGTGGTGCTTGACGCCATGCTCGTGGCGCGAACCGTGGACGGTCGGCCGGGTCACGTGGGTGAGGCAGGGGCTCGGCAGCAGGAGACCGAGGCCCAGGACGAGACCCGCTGACTCGTGACTGCGCACGTGCTCGCGCTCGATCCGCAGGCACGCGGCATCATCGAACAGACGCTGCTTGGCACCACGCTCGACGGTCGTGGCGACAAGTGCCTGCTCGGCGTAGACGCCGCGACGTACGGCGACCCATCGGCCGGACCGCACCGCGGCATCGATCTCCCGCGTCGTGATGCCGGCAGCCGTGGCCTGGGCCCGGGTGACGAGGCCGCGCTGGGCCCGCATGTGGCCGATGACGGTGGCGTTCATGGCAGCCACCGTCCGCCGTTCGACGCCGCGGCGCAGCGTCCGCCGCGGCAGCTGTGGACGACCCGCGCTCGAAGGGCAGCTGTGGAGGGAATCCGACCGCCGGGGACGGGCCCTTGTAACGCGATGTCCGGTCCGCCGGGGACGGGCCCTTGTAACGCGGTGTCCGGTCCACCACTGCGGTGTCGCAACGCCGCAGAAGTTCACCGGACACCGCGTTACAGCGGCACAGCTCCCGGCGCCACAGCTCCCGGCGGCACAGCCCCCAGCGGCAGCTCCGCCAGCACCTCGTACCGAGGCCGGCCGCGCGGTCCGTCGCCGAGATGCGATTGCACGAGCGTGACCGACGAAGCCGTCCAGGTCGGGCCGCTATAGGCATCGAGCAGCCGCACCCAATTGCTGACCTCCCGGGGCACCCCCAGGCGAGCGACGGTCAGGTGGGGCCGGAAGCGGGCGCCGTCGACCGCGATGCCGCTCTTCGCCGCCGCCGCGCGAGCGCCGCTCGCCGACCGCTCCAGCTCGGTCGCCGCAGCCTCCGAGCCGAGGGACAGCCCCGCCCAGATCACCTTGGCACGGCCGGCGTCGGGAAAGGCTCCGCCGCCGGCGATCGCCACCTCGAAGGGCGTACGCCGGGCGGCCGCGCGGGCCAGCCGCTCGAGCAGCTCGTCGAGCCGCCACGGCGCCACCTCGGCCAGGAAGGCGAGGGTCACGTGCAGCTGCTCGCGCTGTGCCCAGCGGAAGTCGGCGGCGGCGCGGCGTACGTCCAGGAAGGCGTCGAGGTCCTCGACGGCCTCCTGCGGCGGGAAGAGCGCGGCGAACAGCCTCATCAGACCTGGGTGCCGAGCAGCGTCCCGATCAGGTAGGTGACGCCCATCGCGAACGCGCCGCCGAGGACGTTGCGGATCATCGCGCGCCGGACGTTGGCGAAGCCGAGCCGGGCGCTGGTGAAGCCGGTGACGGCGAGGGCCACGAGGACGGCGCCGACGGTCACGTAGAAGCGCTCCGGCGAGGGCAGCAGGATGGTGAGCAGCGGGAGCAGGGCGCCGACGGTGAACGCGACCATCGAGGCGAACGCCGCCGACCACGGGTTGGTGACGTCGTCCAGGTCGATGCCGAACTCGAGGTAGGAGTGCACGCGCAGGGCGTTCCACTCGGTCAGCTCGCGCGCGGCCGTCTCGGCGGTCTGCGGAGACATCCCGCGGTCCTGGAGCATCTGGGTGAGGTCCTCCAGCTCCTCCTCGGGCATCCGCTTGAGGTCGCGACGCTCGGCGTCGACCAGGGCAAGCTCTGCGTCGCGCTGGGTGGAGACGGATACGTACTCGCCCGCAGCCATCGAGAGGGCGCCCGCGACCAGTGCGGCGATCCCGGCGATCAGGATCGGCGACCGCTCGTCGCTCGCGCCGGCGACGCCCATCACGATGCCGGCCACCGAGACGATGCCGTCGTTGGCGCCCAGAACACCCGCTCGCAACCAGTTGAGCCGGTTGCCCAGCCCCTCGGAACCGGCATGCTCGTGCTGCATGCTCGCCAGATCGACCATGCCCCTATCGTCCCGCGTCCGTGCGCCGCGCCGCAACGAAGGTCAGGCTGGGCTGAGTCGGGCTGCTGGAGGAGCAGCGCTGGGTGACGGTTTTGACCCCCAGGGGTCAGAACCGCACGTTGTCGGGCAGTGCTTCGCCCATCAACGTTCGGTTTTGACCCTCAGGGGTCAAAACCGACCCAGCGACCTCACCAGGAACGACCAGAGCGGTCCGTCAGAGCCCGAGGTCGCGGCCGATGATCTCCTTCATGATCTCGTTGGAGCCGGCCCAGATCTTGGTGACGCGGGCGTCGCGCCAGGCGCGGGCCACCCGGTACTCGTTCATGAAGCCGTAGCCGCCGTGCAGCTGGACGCAGTGGTCGAGGATCTCGCTCTGGGTCTGCGAGGACCAGTACTTGGCCTTCGACGCCTCCACAGCGCTCAGCTCGCCCTTGGCGTGCGCGGCGACGCACTTGTCGACGTACGCCTCCGCCACCTCGATCTGGGTGAACAGCTCGGCCAGCAGGAACTTGTTGTGCTGGAAGTTGCCGATCGCCTGACCGAACGCCCGCCGCTCCTGGGCGTAGGTCAGCGTCTCGGCGAGGATCTGCTTGGCGTGCGCGATGTTGGCGACCGAGCACGAGAGCCGCTCCTGGGCGAGCTTCTGCATCATGTGGATGAAGCCCATGTTGAGCTCACCGATGATCTCGGCGTCGGTCACGCGGACGTTCTCGAAGAACAGCTCGGCGGTGTCGGACTCCTCCATGCCGACCTTGTCGAGCTTGCGGCCGCGGCTGAAGCCCTCCTTGGTGGCCTCGACGGCGAAGAGGGTGATCCCCTTCGCACCCTTCTCCGGGTCGGTCCGCGCGGCCACGATCACCAGGTCGCAGGAGTAGCCGTTGGTGATGAAGGTCTTGGAGCCGTTGATCACCCACTCCTCGCCGTCGCGGACGGCGGTGGTCTTCAGCGCGGCGAGGTCCGAGCCGCCACCGGGCTCGGTCATCCCGATCGCGAGCAGGATCTCACCGGCAGCGACACCGGGGAGCCAGCGCTGCTTCTGCTCGGGGGTGCCGAGCTCGTTGATGTACGGCGCGGTGATGTCCACGTGGATGCCCACGCACGTCGAGTACGCCGCACCGACCTTCGCCAGCTCCTCCTCCAGGACGGCGTTGAAGCGGAAGTCGCCCGCACCGCCGTACTCCTCGTCGAGGGAGAGCCCGAGGAACCCGTTCTCGCCGGCCTTGAGCCAGAACTCGCGCGGCAGGGCCTTGTCCAGGATGTACTTCTCGCTGTTCGGGATCACGTCCCGCTCCAGCCAGGTGCGCACCGCAGCCCGGAAGTCCTCGTGGTCCTCGGTGTAGATCTCGCGCTTCATACACCCAGGATACGGGGGTAAGTTACTCGCGCGTAGGCGGTGGGATGTGGCGTGGGTAACGCTGGCCGGCTCGGACGACGTCCGATCTGCGTACCGGACGTGCCTGTGGCCCGCCGGACTCTCGGCGGGCCACAGGACGTCGGGCGATCAGTGCTTCGGCTTGACCTTCAGGGTGAGGGTCGTCGCCGAGCCGGTGAAGTCAGCCGTCGGGGCGTAGACGACCGAGATCTTCTTCGTCTTGGCCTTCTTTACCTTCCTGGCCAGCTTCGGCGCCTTAAAGGTGAGCACCGCACGACCGCCGTTCAGCGTCGCGAGGTGGCTCTTGCCGGCCACCGTGACCTTCACCGAGCCGGTCGGGACGACGCCCGGGGCGGCACTGACGGCGACATTCAGGCGGACCTTCTTGCCGGACGTCACCGCGTGCTTGGCCAAGCTGGCCGAGGTGGTCGTGGAGTACGCCGTGATGCCCACCGACGCACCGCCCGGCTCGACCACAGCGGTCGCGTCGCCGTCGGCGTCGACTGTGACGAGCTTCGTCACCGACACGTGCGCCGTGGCGCCGACAGCGAGCGCCTTGAAGGTCAGGGTGACCAGCTTCGTGTCGCCTTCGGCGGCCGGGGAGGAGCCGAGCTTGGTGTGGACGACGTGCACGGTGCCGGATCCGGCGGTGATCACATCGCTGCCGGTGGTGCCGCCGGTGGTGCTGGTCGAGACCAGCGCGGCCGCCTTCGGGTCGAACCCGAGGGACAGGTCGTAGGCGTAGAGGTCCTTGGCCGACTCGTCCACCGTGACCGAGAACGTCTGGCCCGGCTTCACCGTCCTGGCGCTCGCCCCGAGGGTCACCGCGCCGGTGCCGGGAGCGTCCTCGTCCACCCCGGGACCGGCGTAGGTCTCCCCCGCCAGGGCCGGGTAGAGCGCCGGCGTGGTGCGGGCCTTGGTGGCCTGTTCGAAGGAGTAGCCGTAGGAGATCAGGTCGCCCTCGTCGTAGTCGCGGCCGAGGAACTCCAGGTTGACGTTGGCGTTCGCCGGAGCACCCGCGGTGACCTCGCCGGCGTTGTCCTGCCCGGCCGGGACCGTGATGGCCGGCATGCCGGTGTTGGGGCTGAGCCGCAGGTTGGTGCTGTAGGTGCCGTACGTCGTGGTCGTCGGATAGATGACCGCGTCGATGTCGTCGGTGTCCATCAGGTTGGTCAGGTACGCCGAGCCGTTCTTGATCAACGAGCCGTGGGAGGCCATCCAGGCGTTGTAGGTGTCGGTCGTGACCGCGTCGCGCTGGGTGTAGACGCTGCCGTACTGCGGGGTGTACTGACCGGAGCTGACGATCTCGGCCAGCGTGCGGTCGGCGACCGTCGGGTCGAGGTGGTTGGCCACGTAGGCGGCGATGTTGGCCTTGAACTCGTTGGTGCTGCCGCTGCCCTCGTTGAGGATCTTGGAGACCGTCACCCCATTGGCGGGATCGGCGGCCAGGGTCGAGGGGTCGATCGCGTCGACGGTGGCACCCGCGTCCTGGAGCTTCTGCACCGCATCGAGGAAGATCCGCCGGGCGGCGATCTGCGAGGCGCTGGTCGCCGACGAGGGCGGCACCATCGAGGTGAAGTAGGCGAAGTGCTTGCCGGCCAGCGACCCGGCCTTCAGGTAGGACGTGTACGACGTCGGCAGGTGCGTGTCTGCCTCGGAGGTCGCCGCGTCGGCAGGGTCGCTGCCGACGACCGCGTCCAGAGCCACCGCCACGTCGGAGACCGAGCGGGCGATCGGGCCGCCGGTGTCCTGGGTCAGCGCGAGCGGGACGATGCCGTCGCGACTGGTCAGACCGACGGTGGGACGCAGGCCGACGAGCTGGTTGTAGCTCGAGGGCACCCGGATGGACCCGCCGGTGTCGGTGCCGAAGCCGATCGCGCCGAGGTTCGCCGAGATCGACGCACCGGTGCCGCCGCTGGAGCCGCCGGCCGACTGCGCGGTGTTGTACGGGCTGGCGACGTACTTGCTGGAGCCGACCGGCGAGCCGGCGCTGTACTGGGAGACGAAGCCGTAGGCGAACTCGTCCATGCTGGCCTTGCCGAGGATGATCGCGCCGGCGTCACGCAGGCCGGCCACCATGGTGGCGTCGGTGCTGGTCTGGTTGTCCTCCCAGCAGCTGCAACCGGCCGAGGTGGGCATGTCCTTGGTGTCGTAGTTGTCCTTCAGCAGGATCGGGATGCCGTCGAGCATGCCGCTGCCGTGACCGTTCTTCTTCCGGGCGGCGTCGCTGGCAGCGGCGGCCGCGAGCGCGTCCTTCGCATCGGCGGTGATGACAGCGTTCAGCGGCCTGCCCGACGTCGCCGGGTCGACGGTGGTGCTGTTGTAGGCCGTGATGCGGTCGAGGTAGTCCTGGGTCAGCTGCACCGAGGTGATCACGCCGGCGTTCATCGCCTTCTGCATGTCGAGGGCGCTGGCCTCGATCAGGTCGAAGGAGCCGTCGTCGTAGATCACCTTCTGCGCCAGTCGGGCGAGGTCGGCGATCGTGATCGTGCCGTCGCCGTCCAGGTCCGCGGCTGCGACCTTGGACCAGCCGGCACCGGTGGAGGAGGTGCCGAGCGCTGCGCGGGCGATGTCGAGGTCGGCAGCGGTGATCTGATGGTCGCCGGTGAGGTCCCCCTCGGTGTAGAAGGGGGCGAGGTAGGCGCCGCTGTCGCTGGCGCCGGCCGGGTGGACCTGGTCGGCGGCGGAGGAGGGCGCGGCGACGGCCAGCGACAGGCCGGCCGCACCGATCGTCAGCGCGAGGGAAGCGCTGGCGAGACGAGCCTTGGAGGGGGTCATGCGATGCTTTCTTGCCGGAAGATCCGAGACGGACCGTCAAGGTAAGAAGCCAATGTTTCGTCGGCGGTCGCCCCGCAGCCCCTTCACGGTGGCCGGGTGTTACACCGTCTGAAACGAATCAAGAACAATTGTTTCGCGAAACTGTGAGGATGCCGGCCGCGCTCAGCTCAGCGTGCGCAGGGCGGCGTCGGCCTGGTCCAGGAGCTCGCGGAACGGCCGCGCGGCAGCGTCGGCGAGCCAGCCCGCGAAGGCGACGTGGAACGCCGCCACGGCACTCTGCGCCGCCAGGCTCGCGATCAGGTCCTCGACACCGCGCGCGCGAAGGTCTCCGGCGACGAGATCGGTCATCGCGGCGAGCTTGAGCAGCTCGCGCTCCCGCAGGGCCGGGTTCGCCGCCACGATGCGCGAACGGCGTACGGCGTGCTCTCCGCGCTCCTCCAACGCCTCGCCGAAGGCCCGCATCCCGGCCATTGCCGCGTCGAGCGGCGAGACGCCGTCGGCGGCACCGGCGATGGCCTCGGTGACCGCCCGCTGCATCTCGTCGGTGCCTGCGAACAGCACCTCGCGCTTGTCGCTGAAGTGGCGGAAGAAGGTGCGCTCGGTGACGCCCGCCCGCTCGGCGATGTCGCCAGCGGTCGTCTGCTCGAAGCCACGCTCGGCGAAGAGATCGATGGCAGCTTCGATCATCCGCCCGCGCGCGCCCGGCTCCCAACGACCCATGCCCGGGATTCTAGGCGATGACAGCCTCTGACATCGCGTGCTACCGTCGATGTCAGCAACTGACATCGATAGGAGACCATCATGCGCGTATTCGTCACCGGAGCCTCGGGTTGGATCGGCTCGGCCGTCACCGACGACCTGCTGACTCACGGCCACCAGGTGATCGGGCTGGCCCGATCGGCCGAGTCGGCGGCCGCCCTGCGGGGCAGGGGCGCCGAGGTCCACGACGGCAGCCTCGACGACGTCGACTCGCTGCTCGCGGGGGCGAAGGCTGCTGACGCGGTCATCCACCTCGCCTTCAAGCACGACTTCACCGACGTCGCGGCGGCCTGGCGCAGCGAGCGCGCGGCGGTGGAGGGCATGCTCGACGCCCTGGCCGGCAGCGACCGACCGTTCCTGCTCGCCTCGGGCCTCGCTGGCGCGGACCTGGGCCGACTCGTGACCGAGGACGACGCCTCGCCGTTCCACGGCGCTGACTCGATGCGGGGTGGCAGCGAGAACCTCGCGCTGGAGTACGCCGAGCGCGGCGTGCGCTCGGTCGCGGTGCGCTTCGCGCCCACCGTCCACGGCACCGACGACCACGGCTTCACCGCCCGCCTGGTGCAGATCGCCCAGGAGCACGGCAGCGCCGGCTACATCGGCGACGGCGCCCACCGCTGGGCGGCCGTGCACCGCTCCGACGCCGCCGGCCTGGTCCGGCTCGCCCTGGAGGGGGCTCCCGCCGGCTCCCGGGTGCACGCGGTCGCGGAGGAAGGGGTCCCGACGCGCGAGATGGCAGCGGCGATCGGCGCCTACCTCGGCGTACCGCCCGTGACCGTCCCGGCGGAGGAGGCCGAGGCGCGCTTCGGCTGGCTGGCCACCTTCTTCGGCCGCGACGTCGCAGCCTCCAGCGCGCGCACCCGCGAGCTGCTCGGCTGGGTGCCGACCGGGCCGACGCTGCTCGACGACATCGCCGGCGGCGCGTACGCGGCGGCTGCTGGTCGCTGAGAGGGCTCTGCGAGGTCCGGCCGGAACCCGTGTCCGGCGCCCGGGTACCGTCTGGTCGTGGTACCCACGCAGCCTCGGTCGGGCGGCCTGCCGACCCCCATCCGACGCCCGGCGCCATGACCACCGTGGTGGACCACCTGCTGGCCATGCCGACCTGGCTCGCACTGCTGCTGGTGTTCGCGCTGCCGGCTCTCGAGGCCTCGGCGTTCCTCGGGTTCGTCTTCCCGGGCGAGACGGCGCTGATCCTCGGCGGGGTGATGGCC
Source organism: Nocardioides sp. BP30 (assembly GCF_029873215.1). Lineage (NCBI taxonomy): Bacteria > Bacillati > Actinomycetota > Actinomycetes > Propionibacteriales > Nocardioidaceae > Nocardioides > Nocardioides lacus. Next base: position 159,846 of record NZ_CP123620.1, read on the forward strand.
TCGCAGGGTGCCGTGCCGCTGCCGGCCGTGCTCGCGGTGGGCGTGGGCGGCGCGATCGTCGGCGACTCGATCGGCTATGCCGTCGGGCGCCGGTGGGGACGGCGGATCCTGCGCTCGACGGTGGGGCGATTCGTGCGGCCCGAGCATCTCGACCGAGCCGAACGGGCGCTCTCGGTGCGGGGCGGCTGGACCGTCTTCGTCGGGCGCTTCACCGCCGCGCTGCGCGTGCTCGTGCCGGGCCTGGCCGGGATGGGCCGGATGCCGTACCGGACCTTCCTGCTCTACAACGTCTCGGGGGCGCTGATCTGGGGCAGCCTGATGGTGGTAGCGGGCGATGTCGCCGGGCGGAACTGGCACCGCGTCGCCCACCTCTTCTCCGGGGCGGGTCTGGTGCTGACGGCGCTGGTCGTCGGGGCCTTCGTCGCCGTCCAGGTCGTACGTCGCCGCCGGCGGGCATCACCGCCCGCCGACGGCTGACCTCACTTCCGGGCGTGGGTGTAGGCGATGTAGAGGTCGCACTGCGCCTTGCGAGCGACCTCGCTGGCGATGCTCCCGAGGATGCGGGAAGCGCCCTGGACGCGCTTGTTGCCGACCACGATCAGCTCGGCGTCGACCTCCTCGGCCACGCCGAGCAGCGCCTCGGCGGGCTTGCCGCCCGCCGCCTGGGCCGAGACCGACAGCTCCGGGTAGACGTTGCGCAGCCGGCCGATCGTCTGCTCGGCCACCTCGCTGGCCGGCTCGACGGTGGTGAAGACCAGGTCACGATCGTCCTGGACCCGCTCGACCTCATAGTTGCCGTAGGCACAGACCACCCGGAGCTCCGACTTGAGGGCCAGGGCCAGCCGGCCTGCCGCCAGGGCGGCCTGAGCCGCCGGCTCGCTTCCGTCGACTCCGACGACGATGACGCCCATGGTGTGCTCCTGTGGGTAAGGGTGCGAGACGACTCCAGCCTAGTGGCGCACCAGGTCCGGGCACGAGCGTTGCCCACGCCGCGTCCACCTCGAGGCAGGCTGGCCTCAGCTCGCCTCGTCGCACTCCTGGAGCGTCGCATGGGTGGCGGCCTCGCGGTGGTCGCAGATGATCCGCTTGACGGTGAAGACGCAGGAGCCGCAACTCCGGCCGGCCCCGGTCGCCCCGCACACCTGCGCGACGGTGCGCGCCCCCTGCGTCAGGGCAGCAGCGATCTGCTTGTCGTTGACGACCTCGCAGTGGCAGACGATCACGGGGAACCCTTCGGTGGCGGTGATATGAGGTTAGCCTTACCTCAAGGTCCTGTCCACTGCTGATCGTTGGGTGGTGTCTGTTCCTCGTTGCGGGGCGTGTGCCAGCATGGCGGCCAACGTTCCCGATTTCCCTGGAGGTGGCGATGCAGCCGATCAGCCCACGCGTGGTCGAGCTCCTCAACGAGGCGCTCACCTTCGAGCTCACCGTGACCAACACCTACTTCCTGCACGCCAGGATGCTCGACAACTGGGGCCTGTCCCGGCTCGGCAAGGTCTTCTACGACCTCTCGATCGACGAGATGAAGGACGCCGACGAGCTGATCAACCGGATCCTCATGTTCGACGGGCACCCGAACGTGCAGCGCCTCAACGCGATCACCGTCGGCGAGACGGCCGAGGAGATGCTCGAGCTGGCGCTCGCCAGCGAGCGCGCGGCCGTCGCCCAGTTCAACGCCGCAGCAGCCGAGTGCCACGGCCTCGGCGACCACGGCAGCGCCGCTGTCTTCGAGGAGATGGTCCGCGACGAGGAGCGGCACGCCGACTGGTTCGAGAGCCAGCTGGACGCCATCGCACGCGTCGGCGCACCGGGCTACCTGGCGCAGCAGATCAACGCCGGCGAGGCTCCCTGACCGAGCCCGCCGGGCTCACTGCCCGGATGGCTCGATCGTCAGGTCGTGGACGCCGCGATCCATCCGGACCCGGAGGTCCGGGTCGGAGAAGTCGCCGCGTTGCGCGGCGGCCATCAACCGCTCGGCCAGGAGCCGGACCCGCACGTTGTGGTTGCGCGACCACCAGCGGAGCAGCTCGAACGCCTGGTCCTCGGTCAGGCTGTAGGCCAGCATGAGCACGCCCTTGGCCTGCTCGATCGCACCGCGTCCCGCCGTGACGGCCTCCACCGCTGCCCGCCCCGCTACCTCGCCGGCCTCGTGCAGGTCGCCGGTGACGTCGATGACCAGCCCCTCGGCGAGATAGCCCTCGTCCCGGGACCGGATGTCATGGGCCACCAGCAGCAGTGAGCGCAGCTCGGCCTCCGAGGCTGGTACGCGGTAGCGCAGCCTCCAGTGTGCGCCGGCCGGCTTCGCGAGGGACTCGAGGAGGACCGCCCGGTCCTCCTCGTAGACGAGTGCCAGGAGCTGGTCGGTCGTCAACGATTCCGGGTGGGCGTCGTCCCACCCGTGCAGCAGCGCCGCGGCGTCGTCCCAACGCCAACGGCCCGAGTTCGAGTCGTAGCCGAAACGACCGACCATCTCGACGTCGGCGGCGTCACGGCTCTCCGCTGCAGTCATGCGCGGCAATCCCACCCAGTTCTGTGCCATGCCGGCGCGACGCTTCCGTGCCACGGAAGCGAAGGGTCGACGCCGGCTTCGGGGTGGCCGCACTCCTTGAGCCGGACGGAAGTATGCCATGAGGGGGCAGCGATCCGCGTGCCGAGGGGAGCCGCTACCCAGCAGCGTCGACAACATGTACCCGGCGCCGGTTCGTGCGATAATTCTGCCCGGCTCGAGAACCAGGCCGTTCTGTGGCACACCCGCCGCATGCTCCGACGAGAGGCCGTTGTCGATGACAAGCTCCGTGGCACCCAGCGAGGCGGCCAGCGCATTCACGAGTCTGGCGCGGCTCGTCTACCACGGTCAGACGTACGGCGAGGTCTACACCGAGATCTGCCGGCTCGCGACCGTCGTCGTACCCGGGTGCGACCACGCCTGCATCACCACGATCAGCGCCGGCGAGCAGCCTGCCCTCGAGGCGACGACCGACGCGATCGCTGCGCAGGTCGACGGGCTGGAGTGGGAGACCGGCGAGGGCCCGTGCGTCGACGCGATCCTGACCCAGCGCTTCGAGTGGGACCCCGACATCACCAAGCGGCCGGCCTGGCCGAAGCTGGCGGCCCGCATCCTGGACATCACCCCGGTCCGCGGCATGCTCGGCTACCGCCTGGTGGTCAACGACCACAAGGTCGGCGCGCTCAACATGTTCTCCGACACCCCCGGGGCGCTCACCCAGGAGGCCGCCGACATGGGCGCCATCCTGGTCAGCTTCGCGTCGGTCGCCCTGACCGCGGCCAACCAGCGCGAAGAGGCGGCCAGCCTGCGCCAGGGCCTGCAGAGCAACCGGGAGATCGGCAAGGCGCTCGGCATGCTGATGGCGACCCACGACCTCAGCGACGACGAGGCCTTCCGGCGACTGCGGCTGGCCTCGAACCGGATGAACACCCGTCTCGTCGAGGTCGCCCAGCGCGTGGTCGCCGAGCACCGTGCGGGCACGAGCGGTACCGCCTGACCGGGCGGCGTGTCATACTCGAACTGGCCCAAGCAGTCCGGCCCCGGCAGAACCACAGCGTGACGACCAGCTGAGGCGACGCCACCGGCGGTGAGCGACGACCTATGCGTCCCTCCGCCCCTAGGCCGAAGGGCTGATGCCGCATGGACCTTGACTTCTACTATTCGGGCGATGAGACGACGGGTCCGCGCACGTCACTGGCCGTGACCGGCTTCATCGATCTGAGCACCAGCGAGGCGCTGCTCGACGCCGGCCTCCGATCACTCTGGTCGGACCCGGCGCTGGAGTTGGACCTCTCGGCCGTGGACTTCATGGACGCCGCCGGCGTCGCCGCACTGTCCGCCCTGCGAAGCGCTGCCGAGCGCCTGGGCAAGACCTTCGAGATCACCGCTGTCTCGTTCGCGGTGCACCGGGTCCTGCAGATCCTCGATCTGATCGAGACCTGGTCGGTCCCCCGCCCGCGCGCCCAGACGGGTGACGGCGGCGACCATCGGTGTCGCCCGCAGCCACGCACCAGCAGCTCGACGAGCGAGGGCTGAGCTCCCCGCCGCGCGGAGCGCCACCGTCACGCAGGTGGCAGCGGCGCCCCGCACGGGCGGCCCCGATCAGGCCGTGATCTCCGCCGGTGAGCCGCTGTCCTCGCTGGTGCCGGTGATCTGGATCTTGCGCGGCTTCGCCCTCTCCGCGACGGGAACGACCAAGCGCAGCACGCCGTCGGTGTACCCGGCCTCGATCCGCTCGAGGTCGAGGTTGTCACCGAGCACGAGCTGCCGGCTGAAGGCTCCCTTGGGACGCTCGGCGGCGAGTGCCTCCCAGTCGCCGTTGCGGGCGATCCGCTCGGCCCGGACCGTCAGCACGTTGCGCTCGATGTCGAGGTCGATGCTGTCCTTGACCACGCCGGGCAGGTCGAACTCGATGACGAACCGGTCGCCCTCACGCCACGCGTCCATCGGCATCACCGCGGGACGGTTCGTGCTGCCGAGCATCTGCTGGGTCAGGCGGTCGAAGTCACGGAACGGGTCGGTGTTACGAAGCAGCATCACAGTCCTCCTGGTTCTCGAGATGGTTGCGGCGAACCCTTACCTGCAATCGCCGTTATAGGTTTCTTATACCTCCGGATGGACGTAGGATCAAGCCCCTCAACGGGCTCGACGGAAGTGAGGAGGTCAGGGGTGCCGAAGCGGGGCCGAGGCGTCTACGCCATCTCCGTCGCAGCCGAGATGGTGTCGATGGAGATCCAGAACCTGAGGGTCTACGAGCGCCGCGGCCTGCTGCAACCGGACCGCACGGCGGGTGGCACGCGCCTCTACAGCGCCGACGACATCGAGACGCTCCACCGGATCCGAGACCTGCTGGCCGAGGGATTGAACCTCGCCGGGATCGCCCGCGTCCTCTCCCTCGAGGACGAGATCGCCCGGCTGCGTCGACGCCTCGCCGAGTGAGGGCGGGCAGCCGTAGGTGAACATCCGCAGTGGAACTGATGAAGGACCAGCGGCGCCGCCCGGAACCCGCTAGCGTCACGCCTCCCGGCAGCGGTGAGGGACGAGGACATGGCACAACGGCGAGGCTGGTACCCGGATCCGTTCGAGGACCGGCAGCAGCGGTGGCACGACGGCCGCCGGTGGACCGGCGTGACCCGGCTCGACCCCGATCTCCCCCAGGACGCCACCGCTGCCCCGGCTCGCCGTACGCGACGACGTCCCTCAGGCGGCGTCCCCTGGCTGGGGCCCGTGATCGTGGCGGTGGTCGTCGGTGCCGTCGTCCTCACCATCACTCGGGTGCACCTCCCCTTCGGGTCGGCCGGCACGGCGGCGGCACGGAAGGCCGGCCACCAGCGGATCCTGCCGCCGGTGCGGTCCACCACGGGTTCGGTGAACTACGCCATCCTCAACACCGGCCCGAGCGGGCGGCCGATCGGCTACGACCCCTGCCAGGTCATCGAGTACGTGATCAACCCGGCCGGGGCGCCCGCTGACTACCTGTCCTTCATCAGACCCGCCGTCAGGGCCGCGCAGAAGGCGTCCGGCCTGAAGTTCGTCTACAAGGGGACGAGCACGGCGACGTACCGCACCCGCACGCACAGCGCCGATGCGGAGCCGATCATCATCACCTTCCCCACCGCGTTGAAGGCCAAGAAGGCGCCCCAGGACGCGATCGGACTGGGCGGCTCGGAGACGATCGAGATCAACGGCATCCTGCAACCGCACTACGTCACCGGTTTCGTCGCCCTGTTGAGCAGCTGGTTCAAGCAGCAGAGTGCCCGGCACGGACGGGTGGCGGAGGAAGCGGTCGTGATGCACGAGATCGGGCACGTCCTGGGGCTGGGCCACGTGGAGGACCCGAGCCAGATCATGTACCCGAAGTACCACGGCCAGGCGACGTACGGCGCCGGCGACCTCGCCGGTCTCGCCGCCGAGGGCGACGGCGACTGCTGACCGCGCCCGAGGAACCTCGATCCCATCACAGGGCGGCACCGTCACCAGGTGACAGTGCCGCCCTGCGGCGTGTGCTCCTCGCTCCTCACGCGGTCGGCCGGCCGCCCTCGTACAGGCGCGGCACCGGGTGGTTGGCGGCGAACACACCGTGCTCGTCGACAGCCGAGCGGATCCCCTTGAGCTGCAGCCACCGCTCCTCGCCGTACGCCGCCCGGCAGTCGACGGCGCGCTCGGCGAAGTTGAGGTACTGCGTACCCGTCGCGTGCGGCGCCAGCGCGTCGGTGACGCGAACCGCGTCGGCGTGGGCCTGCGCGCCCATCTCGGGCGTGATCGCCATCCCGCCGGCGAGCACCGCGTACTGACCCTCGAGGTGGGTCAGCACACCGCCGCCCTCGGCCGGCCGACCGACGGCGCCGCCGAGCTGGCGGAGCTCGGCCAGCAGGAGCGACGTGCTCGCGTCCGGACCGACCTCCGCCCAGAAGGCGTCGATGCCCGCGTCCGGCAGCCCGGCGAGCACCGTCGAGCTCGAGGCGAACGGCGCCCCGCCCTCGGGGTCCATGTGGATCCGGGTGACGGCGGTGGTCGGCACCCGGCCGAAGGTGTCGATCTCGGGGCGCAGCGCCCGGAATCCGGCGAGGAGCTCGGCCGCCCGCTCGTCGCTGCCCAGCACGGCGCCGTCGAGGACGGCGATCCGCCTGCCTCGCAGCGGCTCGGGGATGTCCGGGACGGGGGGCAGCCGCATCGCCCGGAAGGAGGTGCTGATCTCGTCCGGGGCGGCGGGTGCCCAGGCGGCGTACTCGCGCAGCACGCGCTCGGCGTCCGCGAGGTCCCACACCAGCATCCCGGCGTACGCCGAGGCGATCGGGAACATGGTGAACTCCAGCGCCACGACGACGCCGAAGCTGCCACCACCGCCGCGCAGGGCCCAGAACAGCGGTGCGTTCTCCTCCGCGTCGGCGCGCACGACGCTGCCGTCGCCGATCACGACCTCGGCGGCGACCAGGCTGTTGGCGGCCAGGCCGAGCTTGCGGGCGTACCAGCCGATCCCGCCACCGAGGGTGAAGCCGGCCACGCCGACGTCGGGCGAGGAGCCGTGCAGCACCGCGCGACCGTGTGCCGCCGCGGCCTCGACGACCGGCTCCCAGACGGCACCACCCTCGACCCGGACCACGTTGCGGGCGGCGTCGACGGTGACCCTGTCCAGCCCGCCGGTGCGCAGCACGACCACATCCTCGAGGCCGCGCTCGGCGAGCGGCCCGGCGTTGTGGCCGGTGGACTGCGGGGCGACCCGCAGGCCGGTGACGGCGGCGGCGCGGACGAGCGCGCTGACCTCGTCGACGGTCCGCGGCTGGGCGACGGCGGCGGGGCGCTGGTCCACGGCGAGGTTCCAGGCGGTCCGGGCGGCGTCGTAGCCGGGATCCCCGGCGAGGTGGATGCGGTCGTTGCCGCTGGTGCCCCAGATGCGTCGCAGGGCGTCGGCGGGCTGGAAGTCGAGGACGGTCATGATGGTTTCCTTCGGATATCGGTGTGGTTGTCCTGATGGCACCGACGATGTCCCGGGCCGCTTGAGAACGACTGGGGACTGACTGGGGACCGACGTGGGCGAACCTGGAAATGGGGGAGGCGTCAGGCGCTCAGGCTTCGTACAGTCGTCTCGTGACCGTGACCGCCGGGACCCTGGTGCGGGCCTCGGTGCTGGGCCCGGTCGCGGTCCGGCGCGAGGGGCTCGACCTCGACCTCGGCGCGCCTCGGCAGCGCGCGGTGGTGGCGGCCCTGGCGCTGCACGGCGGCCGACCTGTCAGCGTCGACACCGTGGTGGACCTGGTCTGGGGCGAGCGGCCGCCGCCCGGCGTCGCGACCACGTTGCAGGGCTACGTCTCCCACCTGCGCCGCGCCGTGGAGCCGGAGCGAGAGCGTCGCGCGCCGGCACGGGTGCTGGTGACGGTGGGCACGGGCTATGCCTGGCAGGCACCGGTGGACGCCGGCGACTTCGAGCGGGTCGTGGAGCGCGCGCACGCACGGCTGCGGACCAGCGGCCCCACGCTCGCCCCCGACGCCGACGAGGCACAGCTGCACCAGACGCTGCACGACCTGGAGGATGTGCTGGCCGGCTGGCGAGGAACGCCGTACGCCGAGTTGGGTGACGCGCCCGCCGCCGTCGCCGAGCGAGCCCGACTCGAGGAGCTGCTGCTGGTCGCGCGCGAGGACCGCGCGGTCGCCGGGCTGGCGCTCGGGCGACACCAGACCGTCGCGGCCGAGCTCGAGACGCTGATCCAGCAGCATCCGCTGCGTGAGCGGCTGTGGGCCCTGCAGGCGGTGGCGCTCACGCGGGCGGGCCGCCAGGCCGAGGCGCTCGACCAGTTGCGCCGGCTTCGCGAGGTCCTCGACGAGGAGCTGGGGCTGGTGCCGTCGCCGGAGGTGCGCGACCTGCAGGCGGCGATTCTGCGCCAGGACCCCGAGCTGGACTGGACGCCACCGCGTGGCGAGGGGTTCGTGCCGGGCACCCGGCACGGCGCGGAGGTGGCGCCGGCCGGCGGAGCGACAGCCCTCGGCGCGCCACCCGTGGCGCCGTGGCCGATGACCGGACGCGACTCCGAGCTGCAGGCGCTCGTCGGCCAGCTGCGGCACGCGGCGACCGGGACCCCGTCGTACGCCGTCATCACCGGCGATCCGGGCATCGGCAAGTCCCGGCTGGCCGGGGAGCTGACCCGCGCGGCCCGCGAGGCGGGCGCCCAGGTGCTGATCGGCCGATGCTCGCAGGACGACGGTGCTCCGCCGCTGTGGCCGTGGAAGCACGTGCTCGGCGGCCTGGGGTCGACGCTCGAGGAGGCGGTGGGGGTCGAGGACGGCGGTCAGTTCGGCGCGTGGGAGCGGGTGAGTGCGGCGGTCCTGAGCGCTGCCGCCGAGCGGCTCACCGTCGTCGTGCTCGACGACCTGCACTGGGCCGACCCCTCCAGCCTGCGCGTGTTGCGGTTGCTGCTGGAGCGGGCGGCCGGGCAACGGCTCCTCCTGGTCGCGACCTGGCGCCCGTCTGCCACACCCACCGCCGACCTCGCGGTGGCGGCCGATGCCCTGGCGCGGGTGCACGCGCTGCGCATCGAGCTGTCGGGTCTCCCCCACGGCGCGGTGGCCGACCTGTTCGAGGCCGTCAGCAGCACCGCGCCGTCCCAGGAACAGGCGGTGCAGCTGCGCGAGCGCACCGACGGCAACCCGTTCTTCCTGGTCGAGTACGCCCGGCTCGCCGGTCAGCGCGACCTCGCCCGGCTGCTCACCGAGGAGCATCCCCCAGCAGCGGTCTCGGAGGTGATCGCTCGCCGGGTCGACGCGCTGCCCGAGCAGACGGTGACAGCGCTGCGGGCCGCCGCCGTGGTCGGCCGGTTCTTCGAGACGGCCGTGGTGGCCTCGGCGACCGGAGTCGCGGAGGACGACGTACTCGACCGGCTCGACCCAGCGCTCGCGGCCGGGCTGCTGCGCGAGGACGGCGTCGATCGGTTCCTGTTCGCGCACGCGCTCGTGCGCGACACCCTCGTGTCCTCGATGCCGGCCAGCCGCCGGGCCCGGCTGCACGTGCGGATCGCCTCGGCGCTGGAGGGGATCGGCGGCCGCGAGACCGAGGTGGCCGGTCACTGGCTGGCCGGCGGTCCGGCTTACGCCGCCCGGGCCTGGCGCGCCGCCGTCGCAGCGGCGGCCGCCGCGCGCCGGCTCTACGCGTACGACGACGAGGTCCGGCTGTGGCGCTCGGCGCTCGACTCCCTCGCCGCAGACCCGGAGGCGACGCCGCGTCAGCGCTACGACCTGCTGACCGGCCTCATCGAGGCCTGTCGTTGGGCGGCCGACCTGCCCGGACTCGTCGCCGGTGTCGAGGAGGGCATCGCGGTCGGCAAGCAGCTGCGCGACCCGGTGGCGGTGGCACGCGCCGCGATCGCCACGACCCAGTCCGTGCTGTGGCGGTCCGCGCCGCCGGGTGAGGTCAACGTCCTGGTGGTGGACGCCCTGCGCGGCACGCTCGACCGGTTGCCGCCGGACGAGGACGAGCTGCGCAGCCGCACCCTGATCGCCCTCGCCATCGAGCTCGGCCAGCACGAGCCCTACGCCGACCGGGAGGCCCTGGTGGCCGAGGGACTCGCGATCGCCGATCAGATCGGTGAGGAGCACCTCCTGGTCGACGTACTGCTCGGCGCGGCCACCGCCCTGATCGTGGCGCGGTCCGATCCGCAACGGCTCGGGTGGATCACCCGCGCGCTGGAGCTGGCGCGCGCCATCGGCGATGACCGGGGCGTCGTCGTGGCCGGGACGATGCGCGCCGTCGCGCTCTCCGAGCTCGGCCGACCGCAGGAGATGCTGGCGGCCGCCGCGAGCGCCCGCGCCGACGGCGAGCGGCAGCGGATCCTGTTCGGACCGCTCATCCTCGACGAGCTCGAGCTGCCGTGGCGCGTCCTGGCCGGCGACACCGCCGCCACCGAGACGATCCTGGCCCGGATGCAGGCGACGGCCCGCCAGATATCGCACGGTGAGGCGGAGGAGGCGCTCGTCGCCTCGCTCATCACCGTGCGGATGAGTGAGGGACGCGTCGAGGAGGTGGTGCCCCTCCTGGAGGAGTTCGTGGCGGCCTCCTTCCCGTTCACCACCACCATCGCGACCTACCTGTGCCGTACCGGCGACCTCGAGGGCGCCCGCGCCTACTACCGCGACCACGGCGCACCGCTGGAGCACGACAACGAGGTCTCGCTGCTCGCCTGGTGCCACGCGGGCGAGCTGGCCCTGCACCTGGGCGAGCCGGATCTGGGCCGCGCCGTGCTGCCGCTGATCGAGCCGTACGCCGGCCGCACCTGCTCGGTCGGGCAGGCACTCACCGACGGCCCGGTGGACGCCTACCTCGCCTGTGCCGCCGCCGCTGCGGGCGAGCTCGAGCTCGCCGACCAGCACGCGCGGGCGACCCTGAGGCTGGCGGAGGAGTGGCGGATCCCGGCGTTCGGGGCGCGGTTCGCCGAGCTGCGGCGTCGGTACCGGTTCTGAGGCGTCGCCGGCTCGCGCCTACCGGGCCGGGAAGGCCGACCGCGCGGCCCAGGCCAGCACTGCTGAGGAGGCCACGATCGCCGCCGCGACGGCGGCCACCCAACCGAGCCCGCCGTGCGCGATGACCAGCGCTCCGATCGCCGCGCCACCGCCGATGCCGGCGTTGCTGCTGGCGTTGATCCACGCGCCGGCGGTCTCCGGCGTACTCGCGCAGGTGCGGATGGAGGCCGACTGGTAGAGCGAGGCGGCGGGGCCGAACGCGGCCAGCCAGACCATCGCGCAGACGATCACAGGTGCCAGCCGGGGATAGGCGACGGCCACCGCCGCGAGGCTGGCCGCCATCACGCCCGGGACCAGGATCGCGCTGAGCCGCGGCCGGTGGTCGAGCTGGGCGGCGGTGGCACGCAGGCCGACCAGGCCGCACGCACCGAAGAGCAGCAGGGCCGGACCGACCCAGCGCTCGCTCGCGCCGGCGTCGAGCAGCAGCACGCTGACATAGGTGTACAGGACGTAGGTGCCGAGGTACGCCAGGCCGTTCGCGAGCACCACGGTGGCCAGGTCGCGCCGCCGGCCCGGGTGGGCGGCGCTCTCCTCGCGCGGCCCCTCGACCGGCGGCAGCACGACCGCTGCCAGCACCAGGACCAGCGCGACGAGAACGGCCAGGCACCAGTACGCCGAGCGCCATCCGACCGCGTCGCCCAGCGCCGTCGACAGCGGCACGCCCAGGACGAGCCCACCCGACACCCCCACCGAGGCGAGTGCCATCGCGCGGCCGGTCAAGCCCGGCGGCACCAGGCGGGCGGCGTAGCCGATGCACACCGAGAAGAAGAGCGCATGGGTGATGCCGCCGACGATGCGGCCCGCCGCCAGGACGGCGAACGTGGGGGCCACGGCGGCGACCAGGTTGCTGACGACGTACCCGCCGATGGTGGTGAGCAGGACCGGCTTGCGCGGCAACCGCCGCGTGAGCAGCGCCAGCGGGACCGAGAGCACCGCCACCATCACGGCGTAAGCGGTGACCAGCAGGCCGGCGGTGCCGCTGTCGACGTCGAACGAGGCGCTGATCTGGGGCAGGAGCCCGACCGGCAGCAGCTCGGTGGTGACGGCGCCGAACACCGCCACCGCCAGCACCAGCAGCCCGGTGCGCGCCGTGCCCAAGGTGGCCGGGGCGTCCTGCGAGGTCGTCACTGCGTCACCCTCTCACCGACCGGGGTGGCGCGAGCGGGTCGGCGGATCAGTCCGGCGGCTCGGGCGAGCCCGGCACCTTGGGTGCGACGTCGCCCTGCTTGCCGTCGTCGCGGTCGCCGTCGTCGCCTGCGGCCAGGTCGGGGCTGTCCTCCTTCGCCGCGTCCTCCTGATCGTCCGCGTTCGCCTCCTGGCGCACCCGGGTCTCGAGGTCCTCGACGATCTCGCGCGGGTCGTCGGCACCGTGCGGTGATGAGGTCAACGCGGTCTCCTTCGCTACGGCGGGTGCACGGCGTGCACCCACGAGGACCCGGTACCCAGAAGCCCTCGGCGTACCGGAGACTGCGGTTCAGCTGCGCTCGGTAGGCGAGGGCAGGCCGCTGTCGATCAGCTGGTCCCAGCAGCGCACGAAGTCCTCGCCGAGGCGGTCGTTGCCGTCGAGTGCTCCGGAGACGACGGCACCCGTGCGGACCATCATCAGCTGCTCCGCTCCCGCCCGCGGATCACGGTGGTCGAGTCGGCGCAGCAGCTCCTCGAGCCGGCCGGTGACCCAGCGCCGGATCTCGTGGGCCCGCACCCGGGCCGGATGCGAGCCGGTGAACTCCGCCGAGGCGTTGATGAAGGGACATCCGCGGCGGATCCCGGCGAAGTCGTCGCGCGTCAGGACGACGGCCAACTCGGTCAGCGCGCGGCGCGGGTCGTCGCGGTGGGCGTCGATGACGCCGTCGACCTGCGCGTGGTCATGGGCTGCACGGCGGTCGAGATAGGCGGCTATCAGGTCGTCCTTGGAGGGGAAGTGCCGGTAGAGCGTCACCCGGGTCACCCCCGACTCCGCGACGATGCGCTGGATGCCCACGGCGTGGATGCCTTCGTCGTAGAACAGCCGGTCGGCGGTGAGCAGGATCCGCTCGCGCGCCGGCGACGGTCGGGTCATGAAGTACGCAGCTCCTTGCCATGGGCTCGGATCAGGCCCTTGTCAGCGCCTCGCCCACGGCTCTACGTTAGCTCGCAGGTAGGTAGATCGATCGGTCTACCGTCAGGGAAGGGAACAGCGATGCCCGACAACACCCCCGTCCTCTTCATCCACGGCCTGTGGTTGCATGCCAGCTCCTGGGAGGGCTGGATCGAGCGCTTCACCGCCGCCGGCTACGACGCCTCGGCGCCCGGCTGGCCCGGCGATCCCGACACGGTGCTCGCCGCCCGCGCGCATCCCGACGCCCTCGCCGACCACGGCATCGACGACGTGGTGGCGCACTACGCCGGGCTGATCGCCGCGCTGCCCGTCAAGCCGATCGTGGTCGGCCACTCCTTCGGCGGCCTGATCGCCCAACGGCTGCTCGGCGAGGACCTCGCAGCGGCCGCGATAGCGATCGACGCCGCCCAGATCAAGGGCGTCCTGCCGCTGCCGCTCTCCGCGCTCAAGGCGACGCTGCCGGTGTTCAAGAACCCGGCCAACAAGCACCGGGCCGTCTCGCTGAGCGCCGAACAGTTCCGCTTCGCCTTCGGCAACGCGATCCCGGCGGAGGAGTCCGACGAGCTCTTCGACCGCTGGGCCATCCCCGCACCCGGCAAGCCGCTGTTCGAGGCCGCCGCCGCCAACTTCAGTCCGCACTCCCCTGCCAAGGTGGCGACCGACAACACCGGCCGCGGGCCGCTACTGCTCATCATGGGGGGCCAGGACCACACCGTTCCGGAGGCCGTCACCAAGGCGACGCTCAAGCAGTACCGCCACAGCACTGCCACCACCGACCTCGTGGAGTTCGCCGACCGTGGCCACTCGCTCACCGTCGACCACGGTTGGCCCGAGGTCGCCGACCGCTGCCTGGTCTGGCTGAAGGACCAGGGGCTGTGACCCATGGATCTCGAGCTCGCCGGTCGCAGGGCACTGGTCACCGGCGCCAGCAAGGGGATCGGGCTGGCCATCGCCCGCGCGCTGGCCACCGAGGGGGCGTCGGTGATCGCCGGCGCCCTGACCGGCAGCGCCGAGCTCGACGAGCTGACCCGGACGGCTGACGTCCGGGCGGTCTCGGTCGACCTCTCCAGCCCGGCCGGTCCGGTCGCCCTGGTCGAGGAGGCGACGGCCGACGGGGACCTGGACATCCTGGTGAACAACGTCGGCGCCGTACGACCCCGGCTGCAGGGATTCACCGCCATCACCGACGAGGACTGGGCCTGGACCCTCGGGATCAACTTCCTCGCTGCGGTGCGCACGATGCGCAGCGCGATCCCCCACCTGCTCCAGCGGCCGGGCGCCAGCATCGTCACGATCAGCTCGGTCAACGCGTTCCTGCCCGATCCGGGCGTGATCGACTACAGCGCCGCCAAGGGCGCCCTGACCAACCTGTGCAAGTCGCTCTCCAAGGAGCTGGGCCCGGCCGTCCGGGTCAACACGATCAGCCCGGGGCCGGTGCGCACCGACCTGTGGCTCGGCAGCGGGGGCGTCGCGGCGACGGTCGGCGGGAGCAGCGGCCACGACCCTGCGGAGGTGGTACGGCGCCAGGAGTCCCAGGCTGCCACCGGCCGCTTCACCTACCCCTCCGAGATCGCCGATCTCGCGCTGTTCCTCGCGAGCCCGCGCGCGGCGAACATCACCGGCAGTGACTTCGTCATCGACGGGGGCCTGATCACGACGCTGTGAGCGCCGGCAGCACCACCACCTTGCCCGAGACCTGCCCGGCAGCTGCTCGTGCATGCAGCGCGGGGAGGTCGGCGAGACCGACCCGTTCGGCCACGTCGACCCGCAGCTCGCCCCGGTCGACCGCCGCGACCAGCTCGGCGAGCTGCTCGGTGTCGGGGCGCAGGAAGACGTTGACCCCCCGCACCCCGCGCGCGTCGTCGGCGGGCGCCGGCATGATCACCACCGTGTTCGCCACCAGCCCACCGGGGCGGACAAGCGCGGCGAGAGCGGCCAGCGCAGTGGGCTCGACCCGCGCCAGGTTGAGCACCAGGTCGAACGGCTCGGCGACGGCCTCGGCGACGGTCGCCGAGGTGTGGTCCACGATCTCGTCGGCACCGGCCGCCCGGACGCGGTCGACGCTGGCAGGGCTGGCGGTCGCGGTGACGTGGGCGCCGACCCGCTTGGCCAGCTGCACCGCATAGCCACCGACGGCGCCGCCGGCGCCGTTGATCAGGACACGCTGACCCGCGGCGAGCCGCCCGACCTCGAACAGCGCCTGCCACGCGGTGAGACCGACCAGGGGAAGCGCCGCTGCATCGCCCAGCGGGATGGTCGCGGGCGCACGCGTCAGCGCCGCGACCGGTGCGACGACGTACTCCGCCGCCGCACCCTCGGCGATCATGCCGAGGAACCCGACCACCGCCTCGCCGATCTCCAGGCCGGTGACATCGGCGCCCAAGGCGTCGACGGTGCCGGAGACGTCGATCCCCGGCGTGTGTGGCAACTGCACCGGGAAGACCTCCTGCAGGTAGCCACCCCGGATGCCGTCGTCGACGGGATTGAAGCTCGTCCCGGCGACCCGGATCCGCACCTCGCCCGCATCGGGGACGGGCACCTCGGTGTCCTCGAAGCGGAGGACGTCGCTGTCGCCGTACTCGTGGAATCGCACTGCCTTCATCACTGCACCTCGTTCAGTAGCTCGATTGCTTCGAATTCGAAGCATGTCGAACACTGTAGCGGTGCTTTGAATTCGAAACAAGTACACTTCCGGTATGAGCAACGAGCCGCTCCTCGACCGGACGCAGCTGGGGGCCTACTTCGCGCTCGTCGAGGTCGCAGGGCTGCTCCGGCACGCCGTCGACCAGCAGCTGCGCGACGTGGGCGACCTGAGCTACGTGCAGTTCCAGCTGCTGGCCCGCCTGGGTGAGTCCTCGGCCGGCACGCAGCGCATGACCGACCTGGCCGACGGCGTGGTCTACAGCCGCAGCGGACTGACCTATCAGGTGAGCCTGCTGGAGAAGGCCGGCCTCCTCACGCGGGGAGCCTCGCCGGAGGACGAGCGGGTGGTCACGGTGGCGATCACCGAAGACGGACGCGAGCGCTTGGCCGCCGTCCTCCCCGGACACGCCGCGATCGTCCGCGACCTGCTCTTCGGACCGCTCTCGCACGACGACGCCCGCACCCTCGAGCGGCTCCTGGAGCCGGTGCGGGACCACATGCGCTCGGCGCCGCCCCGATCCGCCGCATCCCGGCGGCCCAAGGGCGGGCGGGAGCGGCCGTAGCCCGTCCGGCGGGCGTCTCGCTGCGTTGGCCGGCTCCTGGGATCATCGTTCTCATCCGACGGTGGCGACACACCCGAGATCGCCATCCCCTCGTCCGGGGAGCTGCCATGGCTGCGGTGACCATCGCTCCGCTCGACCCTCTCCACTGGCGTGCGGTCGAGCGGATCTACGCGGCCGGGATCGCGACCGGCCACGCCACGTTCGAGTCCGAGCCGCCGACCTGGGACCGGTTCGACGCCGACAAGCTGCCGCACCAGCGCCTCGTCGCCCTCGGCCCCGACGGGACGGTGCTCGGCTGGGCGGCGGCGGCAGCCACCTCCCAGCGGCCCGTCTACGCCGGCGTCGTCGAGCACTCGGTCTACGTCGATCCGAGCGCGGCCGGGCGCGGCACCGGCCGGCTCCTCCTCGAGGCGCTCGGCGAGACCACCGAGGAAGCCGGGATCTGGACCCTCCAGTCCGGCATCTTCCCCGAGAACGAGGCCAGCCTCGCCCTGCACCGCGCCGCCGGGTTCCGCGTGGTGGGCGTGCGCGAGCGGGTCGGGAAGATGAGTCATGGGCCACTCGCCGGGCGGTGGCGTGACGTGGTGCTCGTCGAGCGGCGCAGCCGACGCGTGGGGTGACCGGGCCCGCGGAGCCGCCGACACCCGTCACAGCGTGAGCTCGAAGACCTCCGGCACCAACGACGCCAGCGTCTCCCGGCACGCCCGGACAGCGGTGGTGGCGGCGATCGAGGTCCGGGTCGCGGTGAAGACCGAGCGACGGGGGTCGCCGGGCAGCCGCACCAGGCGGGCGCTCGGACGCTGATGCGCGAGCATCAGGTCGGGCAGGATCGCGCCGGCGTTGCCGGACTCGATCAGCGCGATCTGCGCCTGGAGGTCGTCGGTCTCGAACCGGATGTCGGGCTCGAAGCCCGCCTGACGGCACAGCTGGACCGCCCACTGCCGCGACGCGGCACCCGGCGGCTCCATCACCCAGGGCAACCCGGCCATCGCCTCGATCGCCTCCACCCCCGCCCAGGCGGCGCCGTACGCCGGCACGGCCATCCGCAGCGCATCGGTGGTCAGGGGGACCCGGTCGAGGTCGGCCGGGCGCGGCGCCGCCTGGTGCGGGTACTGCTCGGCGATGACCAGGTCGAACTCGCGCGCCGAGGTCTCCCGCAGCGCCTCCTCCGGCACCCGCTGGGAGACGGTGACCCGCAGCCGCGGGTGCGCGGTGGCCAGCTCGGCGAGCAGCCGCGGGACGAAGGCGTTCGTGGCCGATTGGAAGGCGGCGATCCGCAGCGACCCCGAGGCCTGGCCGCCGAGGGTGGCGACCTCCGCCTCGGCCTGCTCCAGCCGGTCGAGGATCGCGCCGGCATGCTCGACCAGCACCTCCGCCGCGGGGGTCAGCTGCAGGCGACGCCCCACCTTCTGCAGCAGCTCGACCCCCACCTCGCGCTCGAGCAGGCTGAGCTGCTGCGAGACCGACGACGGGCTCAGGTGCAGGGCGTCGCCCACCTCGGCGATCGTGCCTCGCAGGCTCAGCTCGTACAGCAGGCGCAGACGCCGTACGTCGAGCATGCCGCCTCCTTCCGCGACGCCGTTCCGCCGCCGATCGTTCGGGTGAGCCGAAGTATAAGCAGCGGAAGAGGGCGCTGTTCCTTAACGGTTCGGCACGCCGATACTGGCTTCGAGCAGCCCCGCACAGCGCAGACCGGAGGAGCCACGCGTGAGGACCGAGTACGACGACAGCCGACTCCTCGCGGACGTCGAGACGCAGGTCAGGACCTGGCTCGAGGCCGCCGCGACCAAGCCCACCCACGCCTCGGCCAAGCGACTCGCCGCGGTGCTGAAGGACCCCCGCGGCCTGGAGTTCACTGTCGGCTTCGTGGACCGGGTCGTGCGGCCCGAGGACCTGAACGTGGCCGCGCGAGCGCTGCGCGAGCTGGTCGCGATCACGCCGCGGTTCCTGCCCTGGTACCAGAAGGCCGCGCTGCGTGCGGGGGCCGCGCTCTCGACGATCGCGCCGTGGCTGGTGATCCCGCTGGCCCGCAGGGTGCTGCGGGCCATGGTCAGCCACCTGCTGATCGATGCCACCGACGAGCGGCTGGGCGCGTCCATCGCCCGGATCCGCGAGCGCGGCGTCAGCCTCAACATCAACCTGCTCGGCGAGGCGGTGCTCGGCGAGGCCGAGGCCAACCGTCGCCTCGAAGGCACGCGGCGCCTGCTCGAGCGCCCGGACGTGGACTACGTCTCGATCAAGGTCTCCTCGCCCGTCGCACCCCACTCGCCCTGGGCCTACGACCAGGCCGTCACCCACGTGATCGAGCGGCTGCTGCCGCTCTACCAGTACGCCGCTCGCGCGTCGGCGCACGGGCGTCGCAAGTTCATCAACCTCGACATGGAGGAGTACCACGACCTCGACATCACCATCGAGGTCTTCACCCGGATCCTCGAACGCGAGGAGCTGCTCGGGCTTGAGGCGGGCATCGTGCTGCAGGCCTACCTGCCCGACGCCCTGGGCGCGATGATGCGACTGCAGGACTGGGCAGCCGCCCGCCGGCAGCGCGGCGGGGCGGCCGTCAAGGTCCGGCTGGTCAAGGGCGCCAACCTGCCGATGGAGCGGGTCCAGTCCTCGCTCTACGGCTGGCCGCTGGCCACCTGGGGTTCGAAGCAGGAGTCCGACACCAACTACAAGCGGGTGCTGAACTACGCGCTCACGCCCGAGCGTGCGGCGAACATCCGCCTCGGCGTCGCGGGCCACAACCTCTTCGACGTCGCCTACGCCTGGATCCTCGCCGGGCGGCGCGGCGTGCGCGACCGCACCGAGTTCGAGATGCTGCTGGGCATGGCCGAGGGGCAGGCCGAGGCGGTCCGCGAGACGCTGGCGGCCGAGGGCGTCGGCCTGCTGCTCTACGTGCCGGTGGTGCACCCGAAGGACTTCGACGTCGCCATCGCCTACCTGGTCCGCCGCCTCGAGGAGGGTGCCAGCCAGGAGAACTTCATGTCGGCCGTCTTCGACATCCGCGAGGACTCAGCGCTCTACCGCCGCGAGCGCGACCGGTTCGTCGCCTCGCTCGCGGCCCTCGACGACGCCGTACCCGCGCCGAACCGCACCCAGGACCGGCGCCGGCCGGTGACCGAGGCGCCGGCCGATCACTTCGAGAACACCCCCGACACCGACCCCTCGCTGCCGGGCAACCGCGCCTGGGGTGCCGAGATCATCGGCCGCATCCCCGCCTCCTCCCTCGGCGAGGCGACGATCGCCGCGTCGGCCGTCGACGACGTACGCGACATCGAGCAGCTGCTCGCCCAGACGCGCGCCGCGGGTCTGGACTGGGGCCGACGCCCGTCGAGCGAGCGGGCGGCGCTGCTGCGCGCAGCGGCCGTCGAGCTCGAGCGCCGCCGCGGCGATCTGCTCGAGGTCGCCGGCAGCGAGTGCGGCAAGACGCTCGACCAGAGCGATCCCGAGGTCTCCGAGGCGATCGACTTCCTCAACTACTACGCGCAGCTGGCCGAGGCGCTCGACGACGTCGACGGCGCCACCCACACCCCGGTCGGGCTGACGGTCGTCACCCCGCCGTGGAACTTCCCCCTCGCCATCCCCACCGGTGGCGTCGCGGCTGCGCTCGCCGCCGGCTCGGCCGTCGTCCTCAAGCCCGCCCCACAGGCCCGGCGGTGTGGCGCGCTCATCACGGAGTCGCTGTGGGCGGCCGGCGTGCCCACCGACGTCCTCCGGCTCGTCGACGTCCCCGAGAACGAGGCGGGCCAGACCCTGGTGGCCAGCCCCCTGGTGGACCGGCTGATCCTCACCGGCGCGTTCGAGACGGCCGAGCTCTTCCGGTCCTTCCGCTCCGATCTGCCCCTGCTCGGCGAGACCTCGGGCAAGAACGCGATCGTGATCACCCCGAACGCCGATCTCGACCTGGCCGCCAAGGATCTCGTCCAGAGCGCCTTCGGCCACGCCGGCCAGAAGTGCTCGGCGGCATCGCTGGGCATCCTGGTCGGCTCGGTCGCCACCTCGAGGCGCTTCCGCGACCAGCTGGTCGACGCCGTCAGCTCGCTCAAGGTCGGTCTGCCCAGCGATCCCACCGCGCAGGTCGGGCCGCTGATCGAGCCCGCGTCGGGCAAGCTGCTCGACGCCCTGACCACGCTCCAGCCCGGCGAGTCCTGGCTCGTCGAACCGCGCCGGCTCGACGTCGAGGGCCGGCTCTGGACGCCCGGGGTGAAGGTAGGGGTCCGGCCGGGCTCGCCGTTCCACCTGACGGAGTACTTCGGACCGGTGCTCGGCCTGATGAGCGCCACGAGCCTCGAGGAGGCGATCACAGCGCAGAACGCCGTCGACTACGGCCTCACCGCCGGCCTGCACTCGCTGGACCGCGCCGAGATCGAGACCTGGATCGACCGCGTCGAGGCGGGCAACGCCTACGTCAACCGCACCACCGTCGGCGCGATCGTGCGGCGCCAGCCGTTCGGCGGTTGGAAGAAGTCGGCCGTCGGCGCCGGCACCAAGGCCGGCGGCCCGAACTACCTGGTCGGGCTCTCGGACTGGGTCAGCACCGAGGCCTCCCGGCTCGAGCGCCCGGCCTCCACCGTCCAGCGGCTCGTCGAGGGTGCCGGCGCGCTCGGGCTCGACGAGCGCGGCCTCATCGCCCGCGGCGCCGGCTCGGACGCGAGCGCGTGGGTCCTGGAGTTCGGTCGGGCACGCGACGTGAGCGGCCTGTCAGCGGAGAAGAACGTGCTGCGCTACCGAGCGGTCCCGGTCACCATCAGGTACGACGGAGCCTCGCTCGACGAGCTGCTCCGGGTCCTCGCCGCCGGCCTCACGGCCGGTGCCGCGATCACCGTCTCCACCCCGGAGCCGCTGGATCAGCGGGTCGTCGACCTGGTCCGCGCGAGCGGAGCGGCGTACGAGGTCCAGGGTGCCGACGGCTGGACGGCCCTGCTGCGCGGCAGCTCGGCACCACACCGCGTCCGGCTCCTGGGCGGCGATCGTGCCACCTTCGCGGAGCAGAGCCGGGGCCGGGTCGACATCGCGCTCTACGCCCAGCCGGTGGTGGAGGCCGGCCGCGTCGAGCTGCTGACGTTCCTGCACGAGCAGGCGGTGGCGGTCACGGCGCACCGGTTCGGATCGCCGACGCCGCTCGCCGAGGGACTCTTCGCCGGGCTCTGAGGGTCTCGGCCACCCGACAGGGCTGGCCGAGGCGGCGATCAGGGGCTCTCGTCGACCAGGACACGATCCACCGACGCACCGCGGCCCCTCCGGATCAGCGGGCCCGTGCCGGCGAGCAGGCGCCCGACCGGGCCCTGGTCGGTGACGAGCACCTGGCCGATCACCGCGGTCGCCAGGAAGATCCAGGCGATGACGTAGAGCCACGCCAGGTAGGTGAAGGCGACGCCGATCGAGCCGTAGCGCTGCGCGCTGGTCTCCAGCGAGCGGCTCAGCCACAGGCCGGTGAAGGGCCTGGCGAGGAGCATGGCGACGCCGAACAGGGCCGCCCCGGGGACCAGCGCGCGGGTGGCCACGATCCCGGTGAGGAGCAGCCAGGGCACGAAGACGGCCAGCACGAAGAGCATCGCGAACGAGATGAGGTCACCCCACAGGTCGTGCGGCGGGATCCCGTCCGCGAACGACTGCGCCCGCCGCAGCACGGCCAGCGAGAGCGCGATCGCCAGCACCACCGCCACCCAGCGCCACGCCAGCATCGGGCTGCTCCTGGGCCGCGCGAGCATCCAGACCGCGGCGAAGGCGCGGGCGAGCGCGCGCGCCAGGCTCGTGGCCGAGGCGAGCACGACGATCGCGCCGATCACGCCGAAGGTCGCCGAGCCCGAGTCCTTGAGGGCGGCCTCCACCTCGGCCCGCGCCGCCGGGGGCGTGCCCAGGGTCGTGGAGAGGTCGTGGCCGGCGTCCCCGAACCAGGAGGCGAGCAGGATCAGGATCGGGAAGACCGAGGTGAACAGCTGGGCGGCCACCGACATCGCCCTGTCGAAGACCTCGATCCGCTGCAGACTCCACGCCGTACCCAGGCCGACCCGCGCCGGCCAGGTGGCGGTCAACCGGAGCGCTGTCCGCTGCCAGCGCGCCGGCAGCAGGTGCAGGGCGCGGTCCAGCTGCGCCTGCTGCTCGGGAGTCGGGGCGGCCACCCGTCGACCTCAGGTCGGGTGGGTGATGGGCCGTCGCGGCGGTACGACGGCGCTCGCACCTGTGCGCCAGATCACAGCGTTTCACTCGCTCGGCGGCGGTTCGATCGGGTTTGCGCCTCATCGCCCCGGTTACCTGATGTTCGCCCGTTACGCACGTGGCCACGACGCAACGCCCCACCGGTTCTGGCCGGTGGGGCGTTTCGCATCACGGCGTTCCTCACGCGCGCAGAAGCTTGGTCTTCTGGGCGTCGTACTCGGCATCGGTCAGGACGCCCCGCTCGCGCAGATCGGCCAGCTTCGACAGCTCGTCGGCGGTGCTGGCCGAGGTTCCGGCCGCGGAGCGCACGTAGGCCCGCATCAGCTCGTCGGCGTCCTCCGCCCGCTGCGCCTCGCGCCGGTGCATCGAGCCCCCGCGAGCGATCAGGTAGACCAGGACACCGAGGTAGGGCAGCACGATCAGGAAGATCGTCCACAGGGCCTTGCCCCACCCGCCGAGATCGTTGCTGCGGAAGACATCGCTGAGGATGCGGACGAGCAGGAAGATCCACAGGATCCAGAGGAACAGCCACATCATCGTCCAGAACACGTCCAGCAGCGGGTACTGGCCGTTGGTCAGCAGGGGCGTCACCGGTGCCATCCGAGCTCTCCTCCCGTCGGCGGTCCCGGTGACCGCCTGCATCACGAGGGTGCTGCGCGGGCGGACTGCTGTCGTCACCCGGATCCGGTGATCTGGGCGAACACCCCGTCCGGCCGGCGAATGTCCGCTGCTACTGAGCGCCGGGTACGCCGGGTACGCCGGGCCGAGCGTCGACAGGCGAGGCGCGCATCGACGGTCCTGTCCTCCTCGAGGACCACACCGCCAAGGAACAACGCGCCAGTGGCACAACTGGCGGACCAGGGTCGGCCGCCCGTGTGTCCTCGACGAACGTAGTTGGACTTCTGCGGACCTTTTTGCCGAGGAGATGAGGACCCTTTCGGAATTATACCCCGTTGACCTGCGCAAACGCCCCGATCAGTAGTACCAGGGGTACGGCGACCAGTCGGGCTCCCGCTTCTCCAGGAACTGGTCGCGCCCCTCCTGGGCCTCGTCGGTCATGTACGCCAGGCGCGTGGTCTCACCGGCGAACATCTGCTGGCCCACGAGGCCGTCGTCGAGAAGGTTGAAGGCGTACTTGAGCATGCGCTGGGCCGTGGGCGACTTGCCGTTGATCGTGCGGCCCCACTCCAGCGCGGTCGCCTCGAGCTCGGCGTGCGGGACGGCGCGGTTGACGGTGCCCATCCGGACACCGTCCTCGGCGGAGTACTCCTCGGCGAGGAAGAAGATCTCGCGGGCGAACTTCTGGCCGACCTGCCGGGCCAGGTACGCCGAGCCGTAGCCGCCGTCGAAGGAGCCGACGTCGGCGTCGGTCTGCTTGAAGCGCGCATGCTCCAGCGAGGCCAGCGTGAGGTCGGCGACCACGTGCAGCGAGTGTCCGCCGCCGGCGGCCCAGCCCGGGACCACGCAGATGACCACCTTGGGCATGAACCGGATCAGCCGCTGGCACTCCAGGATGTGCAGCCGCGCCAGCTTCGCCTTGTCGATCGGGCTCGGCTCGGCGGCGCCGGTGGCGTCGGGGTCGTACGTCGTCCCCTGCTCCTCGTACTGGTAGCCCGCGCGGCCACGGATCCGCTGGTCCCCACCGGTGCAGAAGGAGTGCTTGCCGTTCTTCGGGCTCGGGCCGTTGCCGGTGAGGATGACGCAGCCCACGTCGGCCGACGTACGGGCGTGCTCCAGCGTGCGGAGCAGCTCGTCCACGGTGTGCGGCCGGAAGGCGTTGAGCACGTCGGGACGGTCGAACGCGATCCGGACCGTGCCGTGCGCCTTGGCACGGTGGTAGGTCAGGTCGGTCAGGTCGTCGAACCCCGGCACCTGGTCCCACTGCGCCGGGTCGAAGGTGTCGCTCACGCCGGGAAGTGCACTCATGGCGGGCAGGCTATCGCCTCGCCGGCCTGGAATAACGGGCCGCGGCTGGGCACTGTGGAGACATGACTGATCTTCTTGAAGGCGAGTACCAGCCCAGTCCCCAGCGGTGGGTCCGCGACCAGGTCGCCCAGTACGAGGCGAGTGGCGGCAAGGAGGCCTGGTACCTGCAGGACCGCAAGGACTGGCCGATCGTGGTGATCACCTCGAAGGGCGCGAAGAGCGGCAAGCTCCGCAAGAACCCCGTGATGCGGGTGGAGCACGACGGCTCCTACCTCGCGGTCGCGTCCAAGGGTGGCGCCCCCGAGCACCCCGTCTGGTACCACAACTTCCTCGCCAACCCCCTCGTCCAGCTCCAGGACGGCCCCGAGCCCGCCCTCTACCGCGCGCGGCTGATCGAGGACCAGGCCGAGTACGACGTGTGGTGGCAGCGGGGCGTCGAGGTCTACGAGCCGTACGCCGAGTACAAGCCGCGGGCCGAGGCGGCGGGTCGCACGATCCCGCTCTTCGTGCTGGAGCCCGTGGACTGACCCGCGGACGGGCGCTGGCTCACCACCAGACGTTGGTGTGCAGCCCGATGTACCAGAGCATCGCCATGCCCAGCATCGCCAGGATCCAGGCACCGAGCCGGGTGCCCGCGATCCGGGTGGTGTTGAGCCGCGCGATCATCGGGCGCTCGGCCAGGCCGCGCAGCCCGCTGTGTCCGCGCAGATCCCAGAACCAATCGGGCGCGCTGCGCCCCAGCACGGTGACCAGGCGCTGGAACTCGGCGGTGCTCAGGCCGGCGACGTAGGCCTGGTTGCCGGGGTCCTGGCGGGTGATGGTCTGCAGCGTCGGCCCGTCGGCACGCTCGTCCCGATCGGCGGCGACCGGCCCCGCGGCGCGCGTCTGCGTCGCGGGGTCGTGGGCGGCGGCGTCGGCGGAATCCGCAGCGGCGTTCGCGCGGTGCCAGGCTCGGTCGCGGATCAGGTCGTCGACCGGGGTCTGACGCAGGTCGGCATCGGCCGGACGCGACTGCTGCGTGCCGGCGGCCTGGGCGCGCTCGCGCGCTCGGTCCTCCCAGGCGGTCGGATCGGCGGCGGCCCAGCGGGCCCGCAGCTCGGCACGCGGTGGCAGCCGCTCGCCGACCTGGATCTCGCGGAGCACCTGGTAGGCGTCGCGGAAGCCGATGCCGGTCTTCTTCAGCACCACGATGAGCCGATCGAGCGTGATGTCGACGACCGCCGGATCGGACGCCGGATCGGTCGCGGCCGCTGTCGCCGGCGGGGTCGCGACCGTGCCACCGGACTGGCCCGGTCGGCCGAGCGGTGCGCCGAGCGGTGCGCCGGGCTGCGCCGGCGCGTCGGCGGCCGCGGCCTCGCCCGCCAGGGACTCCTCGACCAGCGCCGTGAGCTCCTCGCCGACCTGCCCGCCGGCCTGCCCACCGA
Source organism: Nocardioides sp. BP30 (assembly GCF_029873215.1). Classification (NCBI taxonomy): domain Bacteria; kingdom Bacillati; phylum Actinomycetota; class Actinomycetes; order Propionibacteriales; family Nocardioidaceae; genus Nocardioides; species Nocardioides lacus. The sequence goes on from NZ_CP123620.1 coordinate 185,673, forward strand.
CTCGCCCACCGACCTGCTCGGACTGGTCGCCCTGCGCAGCGTGTCCGGGGAGCGCCTGTGTCCGGCCGGCGGCCACGCCGGCCACGGGGACGCCGGCCGGCGTCGCGCCGCCGGTCCTGGTCGCCGACGGGTCCTCCTCCCCGGTCCTGACGTCCTCACCGCTGAAGCGCTTCGCCTCACCGGGGTCCTTCGTCTCCAGCGGGCCGCGCCTCGCCGCCGTGATCCAGCCTCCGGCGACCTCCAGCCGATCGGCCTGGCCGGACTCGCCCAACTCGACCACGATCGCCTCGTCGGAAGGCTGGCCGCCGGCGTCGGACGGGTTCCCTGCGGCCCGGCGGCGTACCGGCCGGCTCGCGGGCGGCGTCGCCGCACCGGCGGTGTCCGCCGCCGGCGTCTCGCCGTCGAGGATGCCGAGCTCGTCGGCGACCGCTCGCTCCGCCGCGTCCATCAGGGCGCGCTGAAGTGCCTGGTTGGCGCCTCCCCCGAGCGCGGGAATGCTCATGTCGCACCGATCGGCCACGTCGGGGCCGACCTGAGCAGCGGGCGCGGCGTCAGTCCCGGGCGATCGAGGCGGCGAGGGCGACCAGGTGGCCCAGCCGGGCGAGCTCGGAGTCGAGGAAGTCGGGTCCGCCCCGGCGCCCGATGACCACGATCTCGTTGCCGTCGATCCGCGCGCCGGCGTACAGGCTCTCCTCGTCGTCGGCCACGTCGAGCCGCGCCGCCCGCTCGATCTCGACGAACGGCAGGTCGTCGGGCGCGCCAGGTGTCGCCCTGCCGCAGCCGGAGACCCGGTGCACGCGCACGGCCCAGTCGGCACGGAAGGTCAGCGGGAGCACCTCGATCAGCCGGTCCAGGGCCTCGGCCGGCGCCTCGGTGAGGTCCTCGACCGCCTCGAGGTCCAGGAAGAGGTTGCCGCCGGCGGCGTAGCGACTGATCCAAACCACGTGGACGTCCTCGAGGGCGTTGCATGCGGAGACCACGGAGTCCGGCATGGCACCGGGAGCCATCTCGAGCAGGACGTCGTCGACGGCAGTGCCGTCGTGGTTCTTCTCGACGATCTCCAGAGCCTCGATGTCTCCGCCGGCCTCACCGATGGCCGTTGCCAGACGACCGAGCGATCCCGGCACGTCGGGCAGGTGGACACGGAGCAGGTACGGCATTCCCCGACCTTAACCTGGCGATGCGCCGCTCCGCGGGCGTTGCCACGACTTGGTCACGATTCGGTCACGGTCCCTCGGACGGGCGGCGACCGGGCCTCACGCCTCGCTCAGTCGGCGACGCAGACCGCTCGCCCGCTGGGCGCGGCGGGTCACCGCGGCGGCCACGGACTCCCGGCTGCCGATCACGGTCACCCGCTCCTGGGCACGGGTGACGGCGGTGTAGAAGAGCTCCCGGGTCAGCAGCGGCGAGTCGGCCGGAGGCAGCAGCACGCTGACCTCCCGGGCCTGGCTGCCCTGACTCTTGTGCACCGTCATCGCATGAAGTGTCTCGACGTCTCCGAGCCGCGAGGGCGCATAGGTACGGCCACCGGCGATGTGCACCCGGAGCGCGCCGTCGCCAGCCACCACCGCAACGCCTGTGTCGCCGTTGAACAGGCCGACGCTGTAGTCGTTGGTCGTCACCAGGATCGGCCGTCCCGCGTACCACTCGCCCAGCCAGGTGCCGGCCCGGTCGGCGAGCGCCCGGTCGATCTGACGGTTCCAGTGCAGGGCACCCCACGGGCCGTCGCGGTGGGCGCACAGGAGCCGGTGGTCGTCGGCTGTCGCCACGGCACCGGCCGCGTCGCCGGCAAGGGAGAGACGGCGCAGCTCGGCTGCATGATCGCTCAGCCGGCCACGTAGCGCGCTCATCGCCGCCTCGTCCTGCGGATCGATCCGGCGCAGCCGTCCGGACCCGTCCTCGAGGAGCGCGAGCACGCGGTCGGCGTCGCCGTCGCGCAGCGCCTGGGCCAGGTCGCCGATGCCCTCGCCGAACCGGTGGGTCGTGCGCAGCCCGACGACCGCACCGGAGCCGCGCTCGGCGAGGCCCGTGGCGAGGTCGGCGAGGACGGCTCCCGCCTCGACCGAGGCCAGCTGGTCGGGATCGCCGACCAGGATGAGCCGGGTGTCGGGACGGACCGCCTCGAGCAGGCGGGCCATCATGGTCAAGGAGACCATCGACGTCTCGTCCACGACGATCACGTCGTGCGGCAGCCTGTTGCCGCGGTGGTGCGCGAAGCGGGTGGAGGAGCCCGGTCGCCAGCCCAGCAGCCGGTGCATCGTCGAGGCGGTCAGGCCGGCCAGACGAGCGCGGTCGTCGTCGCTGAAGCGCCGCTCCTGCTGGGCCGCGGTGACCGCCTCCTGCAAGCGGGCGGCCGCCTTGCCGGTGGGCGCGGTCAACGCGATCCGCAGCGGGACGGGCGACTCGGCGGCGATCAGGGCCAGGAGGCCGGCCACGGTGGTGGTCTTGCCGGTCCCGGGACCGCCGGTCAGGACGGTGGTCCACTGGCCGACCGCGGACAGGGCGGCCGCTCGCTGCTCGGCGTACCCCACGCCCGGGAAGAGCCGCTCCGCCCGCTCGGCGAGGGCGCCGGACCCCGTCGGCGGTGGCGCCAGCGTCTCCCGGACGAGGAGGTCGTCGCGGACCTGACCCTCCTCGCGCCAGTAGCGATCCAGGTAGAGCAGATCACCCTCGACGCGGAGGACCGACGCGCCCGCGAGCCGGCTCGCCCCGACCCGGGCCAGCCACCCGGGCGGCGGCCACGGCAGATCGGGCTCGGTGCGGGTGAGGTCGTCGAGATCGACGCAGACGGAGCCCGCCCGCGCCGCCCGTACGGCGAGGGCCACGGCCAGCTGGGTCTCCTCGTCGACACCGCCCACCAGGGCCGCGGTGCGCGCTGCCACGTGCACGTCGGCGGCGGTGAGGATCCCGGCAGCGTTGAACCGTGCCAGGACACCGCTCGCAGCACGGGCGAAGCGGGCGTCGGCCGGATCGGTCGTCTCGTCGGTCCAGCGCTCGATCATCGGGCGCCTCCGGGGCCGGCCGCGCCGTCGAGCACGTCGGAGAGCGCGAGCACGAGGGTTGTCGGCGGCCGCCAGGAGAAGACGCCCGCCGGATGCCCGTCGACCAGGGGTGTCGCCGGGCCGCACATGCCGCGCAGGTAGAGGTAGAGCACGCCGCCGAGGTGCTGCTCGGGGTCGTAGCCGGGCAGACGCCAGCGCAGGTAGCGGTGCACGACCACTGCGTAGAGCAGCGCCTGCAGCGGATAGTGCGAGTGCAGCATCGCCTCGGCGAGGTCGGTGTAGTCGCCCGCCGCCGGCCCGAGGAAGTTGGTCTTGTAGTCGACGATCAGGAAGCGATCGTCCGGCAGTCGCAGCACCGCATCGACCGAGCCGGAGAGGTAGCCGCGGAGGACCTGCTCGCCCAGCAGTGGGCTCTCGAGGCGATCGGCGTAGGGCGCCATCGGGTCGTCGGCCGGCAGGTGGGCACGCAGCAGCGGCGCCACGTCGCGCAGCAGGACCTCGGGCCCGCGGGCCTCGCGCCTGTCGCCGCCGGCCAGCGGCAGCTCGAAGTCGAGCTCGCGCAGCCGGTCGGGAAGACCGATGTCGGCCAGGGTCAGGCCGGGTGCCAGGGGGCCCAGCGGGGTGTGGTGGAGCGGCACCAGCGCCGCCGCCAGCTCGTCGGGCTCGACACCGACCGGTGCGAACCTCACCTGCTCGCGGACGTGGCGCAGCAGCTCCGCCCCGAGGTCGGGCGCCCGGGGGTCCGCGTGCTCCAGCACCGCGTGCACCAGCGTGCCGAAGGCGGCGCCCGCCGGCAGCGCGGCCATCGGGGAGAGCAACGGCTCCTCGGCCGGGGCCGAGGAGGCCGCCTCCGGCAGTGCCGGCGAAGGGGTCTCCGGCTCGTCCTCGGTGCCCGACTCCTCGGGCTCGGACGTCACGTGCGCGTCCTCCTCGACGCGGATGAGTGCCGAGTAGGAGGTCCGTCGCCAGTCCGCGTCGACCGATCGATCGAAGGTCCGCACCGTGAGCGCATCCGGCTGGTCCGGCTCGGGGCCGGGGCTGACGGACGCGATCTGGGAGAGCTCGGCGGTCGGTCCGCCGAGCTGCTCGATCAGGCCGAGGATGCGCGCGGCGTACTCGTCGTCGCCCACCTGCTGCTCGGCAGGCACCTCGAGGGTGCCGGGCTGGCGGCCGAAGAGCATGCGATGCAGGCCGCCGATGCCGGTGTTGGCGGTCGGCGCCCACCAGGCGACCAGCTGCGACTGGGCGCGGGTGGCGGCGACGTAGAGGCGGCGCAGGTCCTCCCCCGACTCCTCGGCGAGGTGCTCGCGGAGGTGACCGCCGGTGACGTCGAGGGTGCGCTGGCCGTGCGCGTCGTGGAAGAGCGCCACCTCGACCTGATGCTCGAAGCGCTGGTAGGCGAAGGGCAGGTAGACGACCGGGTACTCCAGGCCCTTGCTGGCGTGGATCGTGACGATCTGCACCGCCGCGGCGTCCGAGTCGAGCCGGCGCGGGCGGTCCCCGGCGGATGTCCGCCGACGCTCCTCGCGGAACCAGGCCAGCAGCGCCGTCAGGCCGAGCCGCTCGCGCAGCGCGGTGTCGTGCAGCAGCTGGCCGAGGTGGCGGACGTCGGTGAGCAGCCGCTCGCCGTCGGAGCGGCCCAGCACCCGGGCGGTGAGACCGCGCTCCTCGGCCGCCTCCACCAGAGCTGCCACGCCGCGTCCGCGCAGCAACAGCGCCCACCCGCGGAGGGTGTCGGCGATCTGGGCGGTCAGCGCCTCGCCGCCGGCATCGAGCGTCGCGACGTCGAAGCCGAGGAAGCAGGTCAGTGCCGCCGACCGGACCAGGCCGGACCGGTGGGGTGACTCGAGCGCGGTCAGCAGGGCCAGCCAGTCCTCGCCGGCGGGGGTGAGGAAGACGTCGCCGCCGCCCTGCACGACCGCGGGGATGCCGCGCCGGTGCAGCGCGTCCTGCACCAGGGTGCCCTGGTCGCGGGTCGCCACCAGGACGGCGACGTGGCCGGCTCGGACCCGCTCCCGGCACCAGGTCGCCTCCGCGGCGAGCAGCTCGGCCACATCGCCGGCGAGGTCCTCGGCGATGTGCGCCCGGGCCTCGGCCGCGGCGATGAGACCACGCCGCAGACGGAAGCCGCTGCGCGGCACCCGGCGCAACCGGAAGGGCGAGGGATGCGGCGCACCCGCCAGGCGCGACTCCCGGTGGTGGGCCTCGACGGGATGGACGACGATGCCCGGGTCCCCCAGTGCCGCACCGCCCAGCACCGTCTGGAGGCGTGCCAGCAGCGCTGCATCGCTGCGCCAGTTGGTGCCCAGGGTCGCCCTCGTGGTCGCGGCGGCCGCGGCGGTCAGGTAGGTGGCGACGTCACCGCCGCGGAACGCGTAGATGGCCTGCTTCGGGTCGCCGATGAGGACCATCGCGCGACCCTCGGCATCGGCGGAGAACGCCCGGTCGAGCACCTGCCACTGGACCGGATCGGTGTCCTGGAACTCGTCGACCAGCACGATCCGCCACCGTTCGCGCATCCGGGTGCGGGCCGGGGCGGTGGGATCCTCCAGCGCGATCGCCAGCCGGCTCAGCAGGTCGTCGTAGGAGAGGATGCCGAGCCGCCGCTTGCGACGCTCGACCTCCGCGCGCACCGCGAGGGCGAAGTCGACCCGGGCCGAACCGGTCTGCTGGTCCGCGGGCGCAAGCTCGGCCTGCGGGTCACCGACGACCTTGCGGGCGAGCGCGAGCGCGTCATCGCGGCCGAACGGCGGCCGCTCGCGCAGGCGGCCGAACCGCCCCAGGTAGAGGTCGTCGACGACCTCCACGACCAGGTCGTCCAGGGAGTCGACCAGGGTGGCACCGGCGTCGGTGTCACCCGCCACGCCGAGCGAACGCAGCACCAGCTGGCAGAACTGGTGCGTCGTGGCGATGGTGGCGGCGTCGAAGTCCGCCAACGCGTCGCGCAACCGCAGCCGGCGGCGACCCCGCTCCTCCGGATCGCAGTCGAGCAGGTGGGCCAGGAGGCTGCTGTCACCGGCATCGCCGGTGTCGAAGGCGCGCTGCGCCGCGACGAGCTGGGCGCGGACCCGCTCCCGCAACTCCTGGCTGGCCGCCCGGCCGAACGTGATCACCAGCAACTGGTCGATGCTCGCACGGCCCTCGGCGACGTAGCGGGCGACCAGCGCACCGACGGTGAAGGTCTTGCCGGTGCCCGCACTGGCCTCGAGCAGGGTGATGCCGACGGGCAGCGGACCACAGACGTCGAAGGTCAAGCGGCTCACCAGCTCCCCTGCTCGGCGACCAGCAGCGGGCTCCACACGCGCATCGCCAGCGCCCCGAAGCGGTGGGTCTCCCCATCGAACGCCTCGGCGGGGAGCGGAGCGATCGCCACCCCCGGGATGGGTGCTCCGGCACCCCACGCGCGGACCTGTTCCGGGTCGCTGCACTCGCCCGGGAAGCGGCCGTCGCGCCAGTCCCAGCCGGCCTTGTCGAGCGCCTCGTCGCTGCTTGCCTGCGTACGGCGCTGGCGGGCGTAGGTGAGCGACGCCTTCAGCGGGAACGGCAGCGGCTCGGTGAGCCCACTATCGCGCAGCGCGACCAGGTCACGCAGAAGACCCACGGCGCGGTGGTCGAGCGGACCGAGCTGGGAGAGCCCGACGGGCGTGCGCGAGCGACTGTTGGTCGGTCGTCCGACGGTGTGAGCGGTCCAGGCGCTGTCCTCGTCGGAGGCGGCCAGGGCGAGCAGCTGGATCCAGGACTGCAGCCGGTGGGTGGCACCGAGCCTGCTGAACGAGACCGGGACGAGACGATCGCCGTACACCCCCGGGACGGTGCCGCGCAGGCGTCGCCCGCCGCCGAGGTCGACGTCGATGTCGACCGCGCGGACGGGCCGCGTGCGTAGGTCGAGGGCCTGTCGCGCCAGCGGGGCCGCCTTCTCGAGGATCTCCCCGAGCAGACGCCAGCCGAGGAAGCCGGGCGGCAGCACCCCGCGCCGCCACTCGTGCTGCCGCGCGGCCTCGGCGTCGAGACCGCCGAGCAGGTCGTGCAGCACCCGCTCACCGACGCCCCACTGCGTCAGGCTGTCGATCTCCACCGGCAGGCCGGCATCGAGCGGTTCCTCCTCGCGGGCTATCGCGACGTCGAGCCGATCGCGCAGGAAGCCCCGCACAGGGCTCTTCCAGAAGGAGAGCAGGTCCTCCAGGACGACGTCGTCGGTGGGCGCCGGTGGCAGCGGCCCGGGCAGGAATGGCGGCGCGGGCTGTTGGGCCCGGGCGGCGGTGGCTCCCGCCAGCGCCGCCCTGTCGAAGGTGAACGGCCGGCCCGGCACCAGGGCGCCGGTGCGCAGGTTGCGCGCGTCGAAGGGCTGCAGCGGGTGATGGACCGTCACCTGCTCCCGCACGCTGCCCCCGCTCGTGGTCACGGCCGTGAGGTCGAGCGCATCCATCAGCTCGCCGAGCGGCACGGCGGGCGGCTTGGGTTGGCCCGAGTACTCACCGGCACCGGCGTAGGTGATGACCAGGGTGTCGGTGGCGGCGAGGATCGCATCGAGGAACAACTGGCGGTCCTCGCTGCGAGGATCCCGCTCGCCGGTGAGCGGGTCGCGGGCGAGCACGTCGTCACCGTCAGCGACGCCGGCGCGGGGGAACACGCCGTCGTCGAGACCGAGCAGGCAGACCACCCGGTGCGGCACCGATCGCATCGGGACCAGGGTGGCGACGGTGAGGGTGCCGGTCCGGAAGTTCGCCCGGGTCGGCCGTCCCTCCAGGCGGTCCGCGAGCAGGGCACGCACGTCGGGCAGCCGTAGGTCGACGCCGCCGCGCTCGGCCGCTGCCTCGCGCACCTGCCCGAGGAGGCGTTGCATTTGACCGGCCTGCCACGCCTCGGTGGGCGGCACGTCGCACAGCGCTGACACACCGGCGGCGAGGGCATCCAGCCAGTGCTCCAGCGGGTGCGTCCCGACCAGTCGGTCGGTCGCCTCGCGCACCCGGTCGACGAGCTCGGCCAGCCGGCCGACGAGGTCGATGTCGCCGCTCCCGACGTCGTCGAGCGGCAGCGTCTTGTCGAGCCACGTGCCGGCGTCCTCGGACATCGCCACGCCGGCAAGCAGTCGGTCCAGCCCGAACTGCCAGGTGTTCGCGACGTAGTCGTCCAGTCCGAATTCGGCGCGGTGCGGGGCGTCGAAGCCCCAGCGCACGCCGGCCTCGCGCGCCCAGTCGGTCAACTGCTGGAGATCCTCCTCGCGCAACCTGAACCGCCGCCGCACCGGCTCCAGGTGAGCAAGGTCGAGCACCTCGCCCACGCCCGCCCTGCCGCCGGAGAGATCCAGCAGCCGCGCGGCCAGGTCGAGCAGCGGATTCGTCCGATCGAGGGCGCGATCGGCCAGCCGCACCCGCAACCGGTGAGCGGGGTGACCCTGCTCGCCCACCACCTCCGCGAGCCCGAAGCCTGCCTCGATCAACGGGGCGTAGGTCTCGACGTCGGGGCACATCACCAGCACGTCGCGCGGTTCGAGACTCGGGTCGTCGGCGAGCAGGCCCAGCAGCACCTCGCGCAGCACCTCCACCTGCCGCGCGGCGCCGTGGCAGGCGTGCACCTGCACCGAGCGATCGGAGGCGGCCAGCACCCGCTCGGGCGCGGGCCCGACGGCATTGGCCCGGAGGTCGTGCTGCAGCCAGCCCAGCAGGGTCGAGGGTGTGCCGGCGGTCGCCGGGACCGGCTCGTCGTCGTACGTGATCACGCCCAGCGCGCGCTCGAGCTCGCGGGTGTCGCGGCCGAGGGTGGCCAGCAGCGGATGGCCGACCCGCTCGACGGAGCGATCCTCCCGGCGCGGCACCGGCCCGCGGAGGTCGACCAGCGCCTCCCACAGCGCCGCCGACGGGTGGGGCAGCCACAGGTGCACCTCGCGCGCCTCGCCCAGCGCGGCCAACAGCTCGATCTCGGTGGGAGGCAGCCGGGTGTGCCCGAAGAGGGAGACCCGCTCGGGCAGGTCGAGCGAACCCGGATCGGCGCGCAGCTGGGCGACGACCTCCCGCTGTCGCTGTGCCGGTGTCGGACCATCGATCACGGCGGCCAATCGGCGCCAGAGCTCGGGCTGCCAGGCCAGATCGGGTGGCAGCGCGGCGACGCCGGCAGCCCACTCCTGGAGCAGCGCCGGCCGCTGGACGGCGTACGACGAGAACAGCCGGGCGAGCCGACGTGCGGTGGCGAGCCGCCGGCCGCGGCGCAGGTCGGCCTCGCCCTCCGGCGATCCGTGACCGAGGTGGCGCCCCAGCGTCGCCGCCCACGACTCGCCCACCGACAGGTCGATGACCTCGAGCAGCGGCCAGGTCAGGGTATCGGGCGACCAGGGATCCTCGTCGTCCTCACGCAGGGCCGCGAACAGTGACCAGGGTGATCGGAACTCGATGCCGGCGCACACGCCGTCGGCCCGGCCGGCGGCGGCGCCGAGCCGATGGGAGAGCCGCTGGGAGAGCCACCGCTCCACCCCCTTCGCCGGCACGACGACGACCTCCGTGGCGAACGGATCGGCTGCGGGCACCGCGAGGAGCTCGCCGAGGGCGTCGGCGAGCTGGTCGGTGCGCGCAGCGCGATGGAGCCGGACAGCCACAGCCCGCAACCTACAAGCGGCCACCGACAGTACGTCGAGCGGCCGCACGCGCCGACGCCTACACCTCGTCGGCGCGATCGGCCGCGGTCATCTCCCGCTCCAGCTCCGCCCGGGCCTCCGGCTTCCCGTGGAACCGCCGGTAGCTGAGCACGAGGAGCGTCAGCGCGACGGCGGCCGAGAAGAGCAGGGTGGCGCCGGTCTGCCAGGTCCCGACCAGCCACAGCCGGCGCGGCAGCGGCCACCAACCCGGCACGGCGGGGTCGACGATCCACAGGACGCCGCAGGCGGCCAGTGCGAGTGCCGCCAGCGCGGACGTCATCAGCCGGGGCCAGGTCGCGACGCCGTCGGCGGCGCTGCGCATCGCCCTCAACCGCACGGGGTCCAGCCGCCGACGCGCCCACTCGTACTGACGGGACAGCAGCGCCAGCCCCACGAAGAGCAGCAGCAGGCCCGGCCCCGGAAGGACGAGCGCCGCGATCCCGAGCACGACGAACAGCCAGCCGAGGACCTCGAGCAGCAGCCGGCGGATGGCACTCACACGTCAGAGGGTGCCAGACGACCCGTGACGAGCATCTCCTCCTCGGGTACGGCGTGGCCCTCGGCGCACCGTGCCTCCAGCACGACCGTTGCTCCGCACCCGACGTGGGTCAGCCGCGGGCCGCCCCCGGGGATGTGGCGTGCGCCCCAGCGACCCAGCGCGAGCACCAGGGGCAGCAGCTCGTGACCGGCCTCGGTCAGGACGTATTCGGAGCGGGTGCGCTGACCCGGCTCACGGTAGGGCTGCTTGACCAGCACCCCCGCGTCGACCAGCTCACGCAGCCGCTGCGAGGCGACGGCCTCGGTCACGCCGACCCGGCGTACGAGGTCGTCGAAGCGGGTGGCGCCGTAGAACGCCTCGCGCAGCAGCAGCACCGTGGTGCGGTTGCCGATCAGCTGCATGGTGCGGTCGACCGGACACCTGTCCCCCAAGGGTTCGGTCCGCTCGGCGAGGAATCCGGCACGTTGCAACGTCATGCCCCGATTCTAACTTGTCTTATCCAAAGTCAGCGCGTTACGGTTTCTGACTATGGAGACCACAAGTCAGCTCAGGACGTACCGGCGTAGCGCGGTGGTCATCCTGACCGGGGCGGCGTTCCTGGCCAGCCTCGACCTGTTCATCGTCAACGTCGCCTTCGACGAGATCGGCCGGGACTTCGGCACCGCGTCGCTGAGTCGGCTCAGCTGGATCCTGAACGCGTACGCCGTGGTCTACGCCGCGCTGCTCGTCCCGATGGGCCGGCTCACCGACCGCTACGGCCGCAAGGCGGGCTTCGTCACCGGGCTGGCGATCTTCACCGCCGCCAGCCTCGCCTGCGGCTTCGCCCCCGGCGTGTGGTGGCTGGTCGGGGCCCGCGTCGTCCAGGCGGTCGGCGCCGCCGTGATGACGCCGGCCAGCCTCGGGCTGCTGCTGGCGACGCTCCCGCCTGAGCGCCGCGCGGGCGGCGCTCGCCTGTTCGCCATGACGGGCGCCGTGGCCGCCGCCTTCGGACCCGCCGTCGGCGGTGGCCTGGTGCAGCTGTCCTGGCAGGCCGCCTTCTGGATCAACGTCCCGCTCGGGATCGTGCTGGTCGTGGCCGCGTGGCGGGTCGTACCCGACGTACGCCACAACCAGGACGCCCCGCGGCCCGACCTGCTCGGCGGGGTGGTGCTGGCGGTCGCCATCGCCGCCCTGGTGCTCGGCATCGTGCAGGGCAACGACTGGGGATGGGCCTCGGGACGCGTGCTCGGCTCGTGGGCGGTCGCGCTGGTCGGGGCCGTGGCGTTCGGCTGGCTGGTGGCCCACCACCACGCGCCGGTGATCGACCCGGCCCTGCTGCGCGTGCCCACCTTCGCCTGGGCGAACATCAGCCAGCTGGTCTTCAACGTCGCCTTCGGCGTGGGGCTGCTCAGCCGGATCCTGTGGATGCAGGAGCACTGGGGCTACTCCGCGCTGCGCACCGGCCTCGCCGTCGCCCTCGGCCCGACCCTGGTGCCGATCACCTCGCTGCTGGTGACGCGGTTCCTGCCGCGGGTGGCACCGGGGATCCTGATCGCGATCGGGACCTCCCTCTTCGCCGTCTCGGGGATCTGGCAGGCGCTGGTCACCGGCGTGCACCCGGCCTACGTCACCGAGATGCTCGGACCGTGGGTGCTGGGCGGCATCGGCGTCGGTTTCGCCCTGCCGCAGCTGATGGCGGCCGCGACCTCGTCGCTGCCCCCGCACCAGACCGCCACCGGCTCCGGCGTCGTCAACATGGGCCGTCAGGTCGGCCTGGTCCTCGGCACCTCGATCATGGTCGGCATCCTGGGCACCGGCATCCCCGGCCTGGACCGGTTCCAGCACGTCTGGATCTTCCTGGCCGCGACCTCGCTCGCCGCCGCGATCGCGGCGCTGGTCATGGAAGCCGTACGCCGGCCGGCCACGGCGCCGGTGCTGGCGCCGGCCGACTGATCCATGTAACGCGGTGTCCGGGCCTGTTCCGCGGTGTTGCAACACCGCAGGAGAGGACCGGACACCGCGTTACAAGCCCAGCACCCGACGTCTCACTACCCCGCAGCCAGCAACCCGTGCAGCCGGTTCTGCGGCCGCGGCAGCCCGTAGTGCTCGCGCAGCGTGACGCCGTCGTACTCGCGCCGGAACAGCCCGCGCTCCTGCAGGATCGGCACCACCTGCCCGGCGAAGGCGTCCAGCCCCGACGGCAGCACCGCGGGCATGATGTTGAAGCCGTCCGCCGCACCGTTCTCGAAGTAGTGCTGGATGGTGTCGGCGACCTGCGTCGCCGTACCCGTGAACGTGCGGTGCCCGCGCCCGCCGCCGAGCCGCCCGATCAGCTCCCGCACGGTGAGTCCGTCGCGTCTGGCCCAGTCGACGATCAACGTGCGCCGCGACTTGGCCCCCTCGATCTCGTCCTCGCTCGGCAGCTCCGCCGGCAGCGGCTCGTCGAGGGCGAGCAGGTCGGGTGCGACGCCGAGGGTGCGGGCGAGCTGCGCCAGCGCGTACTGCGGCGCGATCAGCCGGTCGAGCTCGGCGTCGAGCTCGCGGGCCTCCGCCTCGGTCTCGCCGATCACCGGCACGATGCCGGGCAGGACCAGCACGTGCTCGGGGCGTCGACCGGCCGCGGCCACCCGTCGCTTCACGTCGGCGTAGAACGCCTGCGACTCCGCCAGGGTCGGCTGGGCGGTGAAGATGGCTTCCGCCCAGCGGGCGGCGAACTCCTTCCCGTCCTCCGAGGAGCCCGCCTGCACCAGCAGTGGGTAGGCCTGCGGCGAGCGGGGTACGTCCAGCGGCCCGTCCACCCGGAAGTGCACGCCGCGGTGGTCGATCGGTGCGACGGCGTCGCGACGCGCGTGCACGCCGCCCTCCTTGTCGGCCACGATCGCCTCGTCGCTCCAGCTGTCCCACAGCTTGGTGGCGACGTCGAGGAACTCGTCGGCCCGTTCGTACCGCGTGCGGTGCAGCGGCTGGTCCTCCAGCCCGAAGTTGCGCGCGGCCGCGTCGCCGGCGGTCGTGACGATGTTCCAGCCCGCGCGGCCTCCGGAGAGGTGGTCCAGCGAGGCGAACCGGCGCGCCAGGTTGTAGGGCTCGTTGTACGACGTGGAAGCGGTCGCGATGAGCCCGATCCTGGTCGTGCCGGCCGCCAGCGCCGCCAGCAGCACCGTCGGCTCCAGCTTGCCCGAGGGTCGCCGGCCGGGATCGCCCCAGGTGACAGGGCTGTCGGCGAGGAACACCGAGTCGAACTTCGCCTCCTCGGCGACCCGCGCCAGGTGCTGGTGCGCAGCCAACGAGAGGTTGGCGTGTGGGTCCGCGTCGGGCAGTCGCCAGGATGCCTCGTGATGGCCGGTGTCGTGCAGGAACAGGTTGAAGTGCAAGGTGCGGTCGGTCATGGTGGAGTCCCTTCTCAGGAGGCCCGGCGCCTGCCGGGGGCGATGAAGTCGGAGCCGAGGTGCTCGCCGGTGGCACCGAGCGCCTCGAGCAGGGTGTGACGCAGTTCGGCGCGGCGGCGTTCCAGCTCGGCAGCATCGGTCTCGGCCTGCTCCGCCAGGTCGATGCGCAGGTCGGTTCCGACCACGCCGTCATCGAGCAGGATCACCCGGTCGGCCAGCTCGATCGCCTCGTCGACGTCGTGGGTGACCAGCAGCACCGCCGGCCGGTGCACCTCGCACAGCCGGCGCAGCAGGACGTGCATCCGGATCCGGGTGAGCGCATCGAGCGCGCCGAACGGCTCGTCGGCCAGCAGCAGCTGCGGCTGATGGACCAGGGACCTCGCCAGCGCAGCGCGCTGCTGCTGGCCGCCCGAGAGCTCGGCCGGCCACGACCTCTCCTTGCCGGCGAGTCCGACCTCGGCGAGCGCCTGCCTGCCACGCTCCTTGGCGTCGGGCGCTCGCAGGCCGAAGACCACGTTGTCCAGCACCCTCTTCCAGGGCAGCAGCCGCGAGTCCTGGAAGACCACCGACACCGCGTCGGGCACCTGGATCTGTCCATGACCGCGTACGTCGCGGTCCAACCCCGCCAGCGCCCGCAACAGCGTGCTCTTGCCGCTACCGGAGCGCCCGATGAGCGCGACGAACTCGCCCGGCGCGATGTCGAGGTCGAGCCCGTTCAGTACGCCGCCGGCGCGGTTGAAGCTGCGGTGCAGGTTCCGCACCCGCACCGCGGGCTCGCCCGCTCCCCGCTGCCCGTTCGCGGCGACCTCGGCGGGCATCAGCCCTCCAGTGTGCGACGCCATCCCAGCACCTTCCTCTCCACCAGTCGGACCGCCGTGTCGGCGAGGAAGCCGAAGACGCCGTAGAGCACGAGGCCCACGACGATCACGTCGGTCTGCCCGTAGTTCTCGGCGAGCGACATCATGTGGCCCACCCCGTTGGTGGCGTTGTACTGCTCGACCACGACCAGTCCCAGCAGCGCCGAGGTCACGGCGAAGCGCAGCCCGAGCAGGAATCCGGGCAGCGCTCCCGGCAGCACCACGTGCCGGATGAAGGCGACCCGGCCGAGGTCGAGGGTCTCGGCGAGCTCGGCGTACCTGCCGTCGATGCTGCGCAGCGCGTTGTGGGTGTTCACGTAGATCGGGATCATGCTGATCAGGCCGATCGTGACGATCTTCATCTCTTCGCCGATGCCGAACCAGGCGATGAACAGGGGGATCAGCGCCAGGGTCGGGATCGACCGCTTGATCTGGATCGGCCCGTCGATCAGGGACTCGCCGAGCCGGGACAGGCCGGAGACCACCGCGAGCACGGTGCCGGCCGCGATGCCGAACGCGAGACCGAGCGCGGACCGGCGCAGCGAGGCGGTGACGTCGCCGAGCAGGTCGTGCTCGGTCCACTGGGCCCGCGCGGCCGAGACCACGTCCCAGGGGGCGGTCAGGATCGCCGGGCTGATGAAGCCCGTCGCGGAGCCGAGCGACCAGAGCGCGAGCACCAGCACGGGTCCGATCCAGAACGCCCCGGGCAGCCGGCGCCCCGGTCCGAGCCGGCGCCGTACGACGCGGCGATCCTCCTCGGACCGCTCCGCGTCCGGGACGGTCCGCTTCGCGCCGGTACCGGATCCGGACACGGGGTGCTCCCGGGTGGAGCTCACCGAGAGGGCCGAGGGCGTGCTCATGAGGCGTCTCCTGTCACGACGTCGGAGCCGGCGGCCTCGGCCTCCACCTTCTCGAAGCGGCGGTCGACCAGGGTGGCGACGTCGAGATGCTTGTGGTCCTGTTCCTTCGCCAGCAGGTCGGCGGTCTCCTGCAGCCGCTGCACCGCGTTGTCCCAGGTCTGGGGAATGCCGGCGTCGCCCACGGCCTTGACCGTCGCGGCTGCATCGGCGGCGCTCAGGCCCTGGTTCTGCACGTAGTAGGCCTGGGCGAACTGGTCGGGGTGGGCGTTCTCCCACAGCAGCGCCTTGGTTCGGATGGCGACGTAGTCCGTCAGGGCCGCGGCCTTGTCGGGGTCCTGCACCGCCTTGGTCAGGCAGTAGAGCGTCGAGGCGTCGTCGCGGATGCCGGTGTCGATCGTGGTGGCGCCGGGATACTTCGCCTCGTACGCCTTCACCTGGGAGATCCCCAGGGGTGCGACGTCGACGGCCTTGCTGCCCAGTGCGGTGGCGAACTCGCCCGCGGTGGTGCTGGTCATCTCGACCAGCTTCACGTCCTTCTGGGTCAGGCCGGCCTTCTGCAGCACCCGCAGCACCAGCGCGCCCTGCGCCTGCCCGGGGCTGTAGGCGATCTTCTTGCCCTTGAGATCGGCGAGGCTGGTGATGTCGGAGCCCGGCGCGACACCGAGCTGGTACACCGGGTGGTGGAGCGGGTCGACGGTGACCGCGTTGAACACGATCTTGGTCGAGGTGCCTGTCCAGGCTGCGAAGAGCGAGGGGATGTCGGCGACCGCGCCGCAATCGAGCTGGTCGGCCCGGAAGGCCTGGATCGTCTGCGGGCCGCCGCTGAGGTCCGCCCACGAGACGTCGACCCCCTCGGCGGCGAGCTGCTTGTCGAGGCCCGAGCTCTTCAGGGCCACCTGGATGGCGGGGTCCCCGATCCTGATCTCGGTGCCCTGGGGCGTCCGCTGCGGCAGCGCGGCGGTGAGGGCGAGGGTCCTGCCGCTGCCGCCGTCGCTCCCGCAGGCGGTCAGGACGGTGGCGGCGGCGAGGAGTGCGGCTGCGGCTGCCGCAGTGGTCCGGTGAGGGGCCGGACGGTGAATTGCTTTCATGACGTTCCTTGTCTGCTGGCGGTCGGTCGGTGGTGTCGGCGAAGCCTCAGCCCTGCACCGCGACCGGCGAGTAGTGCGAGGCGTCGCCCTTGCGCGGGGTGCTCGCCACGCCGTCCACGCTCACCGGCACCTCGCCGGCGAGCGTGATCCGGTGCAGCCGGCGACGCTGGTCGGCGTAGTCGTCGACCGCGTAGTGCTGGGTCGCCTGGTTGTCCCAGATCGCGAGGTCGCCGAGCCGCCAGCTCCACCGGACCGTGTTGTCCAGCCGGGTGACGTGCCGTTGCAACAGCCGGAACAGGTCGTCGGAGTCGTGGCCCGAGAGCCCGACGAAATGCCTGACGAAGTGCCCCAGCAGCAGGGTTCGCTCGCCCGTCACCGGGTGCACGCGGACGACGGGATGCTCCGTCTCGTACTCCAGGTGACGGAACTCGTCGCGATAGGCCTGCTCCCGGACGTCGATCCCGCCGACCCGCGACTGGTCGTGCTCGGCGGCATAGTCGTGGACGTTGGAGTGCACCGCCCACAGTCGCTCCGCCAGCGCCTTCAGGGCGGGGTGGAGCAGCTCGTAGGCGCGGGCGGTGTTGGCCCAGACGGTCGTCCCGCCGTACGGGGGAAGCTCGATGGCGCGCAGCAGCGACGCCGAGGGAACGCGGTCGACGAAGGTGACGTCGGTGTGCCAGCTGTTGGCCTTGCTCCGGTCGGAGTCGATCGGGAGCACGGCGTCGCCGTCGCCGGCGACGGTCGGATGCGGCTTGGTCACGGTGCCGAGCCGCGCGGCGAAGGCGCGCTGGTCGGCATCGTCGGCGTGGTGCTGCTCGCGCAGGAACACGACCTTGTGTCGCGCGAGCGCTCGCTTGATCTGCGCGATCTGCGCGTCCGGGACCTCCCCTCCTATCCGGACACCGCTGATCTGGGCGCCGAGATGGGCACCGACGCGGCGTACGGTGATGGCGGCGTAGCCGGGCTCCGGCGCTGCGTTCGTGGCGATGGTCTCGGGGTCGAGGGTGAGCGCGTGCTCGAGCTGTGCGGTCATGACGGGTCCTTTCAACACAGGACGACGGGACTGAGGAGCGGGGACGGTGCGGCGCGGGCGCCGAGGAGCGCAGCGCCTGACCTCCGCTTGGGGTAGCGGATGACGTGGTGGCCGCCGTGACTGTCGGCGGATCGGTGAGCGTTCGCTAGGACACGCGGCGACAGCGACAGGCGCCACGACGAGCGCGGCGACAACGGGCCAGCGGAGACGTCGATGGGTACGCGGACATATAACTAGAGTAAGCCACTAGACATTGTTGACAACAATGCACCGCGATGAATTAAGTCGTCCCTGCGACGGAGCGCAGATCGCCCATCACCGCGAGTGGTGCGGCGTAGACCCGGTCCAGCAGCGCGGTGCCGGCCGCGAGCGCGAGGAACTCCTCGGCGCTCGGCGGCGCGATGACCTCGCCCGCGTCCTCGTGCGCCGCCGAGCGGGCCGCCACCTCCGCGAGGAGCGCCTCCCGCGCCGGCGGCACCCACAAGAACCCGGCCTCGGTCAGGATGAGGACCTCGGGGTTGAACAGATCCAGCAGATAGGCGACCGCGTGGCCGACGACGCGGGCCCGATCGATGAAGAGGCCGACGAGACGCTCGTCGCCCGCGCGGGCGAGCTCGGTCAGCTCGGTCACCAGCCGCGCGCGTACGCCGAGGTCGGCCGCACGGCGGATCAGCGCCTGCTCGGAGACGGCGGCCGGGAAGCACCCGGCACGCCCGCACGAGCACGGGTCGCACCAACCAGGGTCCGCGTCGACGGGGAGGTGGGCGAGGTTGCCCGACGCCGCCCGGCGACCCTGGTGGACCCCACCGTGGAGCGCGAACGAGGCGTCGACCAGGTTGCCGACGAACAGGTGCAGGATGCTCTCCCGAGCACGCGCGGCATGGGCACCGAAGAGCCGCTCGGAGCCCAGCAGGGCCCGGCCGTGGTTCTCCACGAAGGTCGGCAGGCCGGTCGCCGCCTGCAGGAGGTCGCGCAGCGGCACCTCGCGCCAGCCGAGCATCGGATTGTCGACCACCACGCCACGCTCGGGGTCGACCCAGCCGCCGACCGCCGCACCCAGACCGAGCACGCGCCGATCGCCGTACCTCGCCCGCAGCAGGTGGATGCGCTGTGCCGCCGCCGCGACGGCATCGTGAGCGGCCGGCCGGTCGTAGGGCATCTCCTCGGACGAGAGCACGCGGCCGCGCAGGTCCAGCGCCGCCACCGTCGCCTTCGCCACCGCGAAGTGGACGGCGAGGACGACCTGCGCGCCGACCTCGATGTCGAGGGGCACATGCGGGCGGCCGTACCCGGGCGGGCCTGCGGCCTCGGGGACCTCGCGGAGCAGGCCGGCCTCGAGCAGGCTGCCGCTGACCCCGCTGACGGAGGCGGCAGACGTGCCGGTCAACCGGGCGATGTTGCTGCGCGCGACCGGACCATGGTCGAGCACCGCCCGCAGGATGCTCGCGTCCGGGACGGCACCGCGTGCCGAGCCTCGGCGTCGGGGCAGGTCCGCGCGCCGGGTGGTAGCGGAGGGGCGCGGCTCGCCCGGCTTTAATCGGACCATTCCGATAGACTAACAAGACTCCGGCGCCGGGATGCCGGCTCGCTCATCGCCCTTGTAACGCGGTGTCCGGTCATGTTCTGCGGTGTTGCACCGCCGCAAGAGACGACCGGACACCGCGTTACAAGCCGAGCACCACCGGAGTTTGCGCCGAGCGGCTCGCGGATAGCGTTGTCGTCATGACCTACCAGCCAGATCCCGAGCGCTACGACGGCCGCATGCCCTACCGTCGCACCGGCCGCAGCGGCCTCTCCCTGCCCGCCCTCAGCCTGGGGCTGTGGCACAACTTCGGCGACGATGTGCCCTTCTCCCGTCAGGCCGAGATCCTGCAGGCCGCCTTCGACGCCGGCATCACGCACTTCGACCTGGCCAACAACTACGGGCCGCCCTACGGCGCGGCCGAGACCAACTTCGGGCGCCACCTCGCCACCACCTTCGCCGGGCTGCGCGACGAGCTGGTCATCTCCAGCAAGGCGGGCTGGGACATGTGGCCCGGGCCGTACGGCCAGATCGGCGGCTCGCGGAAGTACCTGGTCGCCTCGCTCGACCAGTCCCTGCGGCGGATGGGCCTGGAGTACGTCGACATCTTCTACCACCACCGCCCCGACCCGGAGACCCCGCTCGAGGAGACCATGACCGCGCTGGACGCGATCGTGCGCTCGGGCAAGGCCCTGTACGTCGGCATCTCGTCGTACTCCCCCGAGCTCACCGTCGAGGCAGCGCGGCTGTTGCAGGAGCTGGGCACCCCGCTGCTGATCCACCAGCCGTCCTACTCGATGCTCAACCGCTGGATCGAGACCGACGGACTGCTCGACACCCTCGAGGAGGTCGGCGCCGGCTGCATCGCGTTCAGTCCGCTGGCCCAGGGCATGCTGACCTCGAAGTATCTCGGCGGGGTGCCGGCCGGATCGCGCGCCGCCCAGGACAAGTCGCTGTCCACCGAGCTGCTCACGCCGGAGGCGCTGACCCACATCCGGGCGCTGAACGATCTGGCCGAGAGTCGCGGCCAGACGCTGGCGCAGATGGCGCTGGCGTGGGCGCTGCGCGACCCGAGGATGAGCTCGCTGGTGATCGGCGCCTCCTCGGCCGACCAGGTCCGCGACAGCGTCGGCGCACTACGGCGACCCGACTTCACCGCCGAGGAGCTGGCCGCCATCGACCAGCACGCCGTCGACTCCGGCATCGACCTGTGGCAGGGCGCGCGGGCCGAGGGCCGGGCCTAGGGTCGGGATAGTCCGGGGCGGAAATCAGGGCCGGACTGGCCGAACCCATGATTTGCGCCCCGGACTACCCCAGCATGTCGATCAGCGGTCGAACCGCACACCCTCAGGCTTCTCCCGCGACGCCCACCACACGATGAGGATGATCCACCCGACGATCGGGATGAACACCAGCAGCTGCCACCAGCCGGAGCGGTTGGTGTCGTGCAGTCGCCGGGCGCCGATCGCGATCTGAGGCACGATCACGGCGAGGCTGAACAGTCCGCCCAGGAGGGCGAACACGCCGCTGGCGGCACCCAGCGCGCGGAAGACGATCTCGATGATGACGCTGGCCAGGTACCACCACCAGAACTCCGACCGGCTGGCCCGGCCGCGGAACTGCGCGTACTTCTGGAAGAACCGCTGCACCGCCTGGCCGAACGTGGCACCGCGCAGCGGAGCGACGGCCGGGTCGCCGACGGGCGGGGGCGGGGTGGGCTCGCCGTACGGCGAGGACGGGTAGGGCTCGTACGACATGTGATCCTCCAGGATCGGTCGGAACAGGGCAGGAGGCACGCTACGGCCCTGCGCCGCCGGCGCGCCAGGAACTTCGCAGGGTGTTGCCAGACTCCGCCGGGCAGGGCGCCACGCAGGCACGCCATCGACGTACAGTCAGGTTCGTGACAGGTTGGAGTCACACACTGGAGACCATGGCACGCGTAGGACTTTGCGAGGACGACCCGGCGATCCGACGGATCGTCTCCGAATCGCTGCGGATCTCCGGACACGAGACGGTCGCAGCGCACGACGGCAACGAGGCGATCCGGATGTTCCGGGCCGACGACGACCTTGACGTCATCATCTTGGACATCGGCCTGCCCGACGCCGACGGCCGCGACGTCTGCCAGGCGCTGCGCAGCGCCGGCCAGGTCGCGCCGGTGCTCTTCCTCACCGCGCTGGGCCAGCTGCACGAGAAGGTGGCGGGCTTCGCCGCAGGCGCCGATGACTATCTGACCAAGCCCTTCGACGTGAAGGAGCTGGTCGCCCGGGTCGAGGCACTCAGCCGCCGTGGCCGCTTCGTCGTACCGCGCGTACCCACCGACCTCGTGCTCGATCCCGCTCGGCACGCGGTCGTCTGCGAGGAGCGCGAGGTCATGCTGACGCCGACCGAGTTCCGGATGCTCGCCTCCATCACCAGCCGGCCTGGGGAGGTCGTACGCCGGCGCGCGGTCGTCGCGGCCGCGTGGCCCGACGGTGCCATCGTCAGCGAGAACACCATCGACTCCTATGCCGCCCGGCTGCGCCGCAAGCTGCACGATGTCGGCTCGCCGGTGGAGCTCAAGACCGTCCGAGGTGTCGGCTTCACGCTCAAGTGAGCTGTTGAATGAGCGGCATGCTCCGCTTGCGACCGCGCGGCTTCCGCACCCAGATCGTGGCCTCCACGGTCCTGCTGATGGCGTTCGTGATGGTCGTCCTCACCGCTGGCACCCAGGCCGTGCTGGAGTGGAACACCCACAACGACGTGCGTCGCGTCCTCGATGAGCGCACCCAGGCCGTGCTGCCGATCGTGCGGGCGACCAGCAAGCCGCTCGGTGAGCAGTCGTGGGAGTCGATCGAGCCGCTGAGCCGGGTCTACGA
Source organism: Nocardioides sp. BP30 (assembly GCF_029873215.1). Taxonomy (NCBI): domain Bacteria; kingdom Bacillati; phylum Actinomycetota; class Actinomycetes; order Propionibacteriales; family Nocardioidaceae; genus Nocardioides; species Nocardioides lacus. The sequence goes on from NZ_CP123620.1 coordinate 207,385, forward strand.
CGCCCATGGCGCGCCGGTGGGCGGCAGCATCCAGCACATCGCCGAGAGCGACGCGGCCGCCCTGGCGATCAAGGCGCTGGCCACCGGTCAGCGGCAGGAGGCCGAGGCACACGACAACCTCAACCTCCGCGCCGCTCCGTTCACCACCCGGTCCGGGGAGCGCGGCGCCGTCGTGGTGAGCGAGAGCTCCGATCCCTATGAGCGCACCGAGCTCGAGGCGCTCATCGCGATGATCGTGCTCGGCCTGCTGGTCGTCGGCGTCGCCGGCATCATCGCCTGGCGGGTCACCCGGCAGGCGCTCGAGCCGGTGGAGCAGATGGCCGAGCGCGCCGCCGACTGGTCCGAGCATGACCTCTCCCACCGCTTCGACCTGGGCACCCCGGACAACGAGCTGAGCAAGCTGGGCGAGACCCTCGACCATCTCCTGGACCGGGTGGCGGCGGCGATCCGGGCCGAGCAACGGCTCACCGCCGAGCTCGCCCACGAGCTGCGCACTCCCCTGACCACCATCCAGGGCGCCGCGGACCTCGCGCTGCTGCGCGGCGTCGCGGACGAGGACGCGCGCGAGGACCTGGAGGCCATCTCGGCGGCCGCGCGCCGGATGACCGGGGTCATCGCCACCCTGCTCGACCTCGCTCGCGAGCGTGGGGCCAGCGCCAAGGCCAGTACGTCGCTGGCAGCCGTCGTGGATGCTCTCCGGCCGCTCGTACCCGACCACCTCGAGCTGGTCGATGAGGTGTCGGAGACCACGGTTCCCGTCGCTGCGCCGGCGACGCTGGTCGTGCAGGCGGTCTCGCCGATCGTGGAGAACGCCGTCCGCTACGCCCGCAGCACGGTGCGGTTCGAGGCTCGGGCGACGCCCGATCAGGTGCACCTGCTGGTCACCGACGACGGTCCGGGGCTGGCAGCGACGGTTCGCGACAGGGTCTTCGAGCCCGGCACCTCGGGCTCCGGCGGCACCGGCCTCGGTCTCGGCATCTCGCGTCGGGTGGCGCGCTCGCTGGGCGGCGAGGTGGACGTCGTCGAGGCGGCGGACGGAGCGACCTTCGTGGTGAGACTGCCCCGACGCTGAGCGCTGATGGCAGCGCTGATGGCAGCGCTGACGGAAGCGCGGGCGGGAGCGCTGACGGCAGCGCGGGCGGCGCCTCGTCAGTCGGCCGGGTCGGGTTGGGCGAGGTTGAGCTCCCAACCGGCTCCTTCGGTCTCCCGCTCGGCATCGCTGTGCGTCACAGCGAGGTAGGCGACCAGCAGGACGAAGAGCACCAGGCCGAGCAGCGTCACCGTGCCGGTGGTCCAACCCAGCCCGCCGTGGCGCCGGCTGACCGCCAGCCCGTCGGCGACCGAGGCTCCCAGCGGCCTGGTCAGGGAGTACGCCGCCCAGAAGCAGACCACGGAGTTCGCACCCAGCCGCCAGGCGGCCAAGGGCACCAGGATGAGGACGCCGAACAGGACGACCGACCACCAGTAGCCCATGCCCAGGTTGGTCGCGGTGGTGTCGCCCAGCGCCGTCCCGAGGCCGAAGGTCAGCAGCACCGTGCCCCAGTAGAACCGCTCCCGCCGCGGTGTGGTGATGGAGTGCACCGACAGCGTGCCCTCGCTGCGCCGCCACCAGGTGAGCAGGCCACACAGCAGCACCAGGTAGATCGCGGAGTCGACGTAGTACGGCGTCCCGAGCGCCACGTGCGGCCCGTCAGCGATCATCGTGCCGAACAGCGCGACCATCAGCACCGTCACCCAGTAGCGCACCGGGTGGTAGGTGCTCGCCCGCATCTGCCACCACAGCGCGACGGCGAATCCGCCGACGCCGATCACGCCTGCGGCTGCGACATTCCAGGTGCCGAGGAAGTCCGACCCGGTCTCGCCGATCCCGGTCGTCAGCAACTTGACGACCCAGAACAGGATCAGGACGTCGGGCACCTTCGGGGCGGCTCGAGAAGTCATGCGGGCGACCGTACGGTGCTCCTTCTGGCCCTGACCTGACCACGCGAGGCGTCTCGACCCCGGCCCGGACGCTCAACCAGGGCGGCCTGCCGCCGATGAAGAGGGCGATCGTCATGATGCGCCGGGTCCGATTCCTCTCCGTACTCGCCAGTGGCCTGCTCGCCGTACTGCCGCTGGCGGCCACGTATGCCGCCGGCCCGCCTTCGCGCGCGGCGTCGTGGACCCGCGAGGACCCGTCCTTCCCCTTCCGGTGGGACCCGTGCCGAGCTATCCCCTACCGGGTCAACCTCGGCGGCACCCCGCACCGCAACCTCAAGGTCGTGAGGGCAGCACTCGCCGACGTCGCGCAGGCGACCGGTTTCACCTTCACGTACGCCGGTAGCACACACGCGGTCCCCTACGCCGCAGGCCGCAGCAGCCTGCGCCAGGTGCCTGCCGGGGGTCTCACCATCGCCTGGGCGTCGTCGGGCAAGGTGCCGGCGCTGGCCGGCGACGTCGTCGGCCTCGGTGGTCCGGGCCCGTCCTACCGCCGGCTCGGCGACGAGTGGCAGATCGACAGCGCGGGCGTGGTGATCGACAAGAGCGCGCACCTGACGACGGCCATGGTCGACGGGCCGAGCCTGATGAGTCTGGTGCTGCACGAGCTGGGTCACGCGATGGGGCTGGGGCACAGCCCGTCGAAGGCCGACGTCATGTACGAGGGCTTGGGCCGCTGGTCGCGGCCCCATCTCGGCCCGGGTGACCGAGCGGGCCTGCGCCAGCTGGGTGCCTCCGGCGCCGCCAGCGCCTGCTGACGACACCACCCAGCGTCACCGAGCAGCGTCACCGAGCAGTAGCCGCCGGGCGCGCACTCGAGGTGCGGGCCCGGCGGCTACCTGCGGTGGGCTCGCGTCAGCCGCGGGCCTCGTCGAGACTCTTCGCGACGCGGCGGTGCGCCTCCCAGATCGCCTCCGGCAGGTTGAACTGGTTGAGGTGCTCCTCGCGGAACTTCATCTCCTGGCACCAGCGCTCGACGTCGATCGAGAGCAGCTTGTCGAGGTCGCCCTCCTCGAACCGCATGCCCTCCAGGTTGAGCTCCTCGGCCTTCGGCAGCACGCCGACGGGCGACTCGACACCCGTGACCTCGCCGGCCTGGTACTGCAGCAGCCACAGCAGCGCGCGCACGTTGTCGCGGTAGCCGTTCCACAGGAAGTGGCCGTCCTCGGGGTCGCGCTGGAACCAGTTGACGTGGGCGAAGATCGGGGCCTTCGTGGCGGCGCCGATGATGTTCAGCCAGTGCTGGGCGTAGTCGCCCTCCTCGTAGGCCATGAACGGGCGCATGGACATCGGGTCGTAGCGCAGCTGGCCCTCGACGCCCTCGGCGGCGAAGGTCGCCTCGGCACCCAGCGTCATGCCGTCGTAGACGCCCTCGGCGATGTCGTTGATCGCCCGGATCAGCGGCTCGCGGTCACGGGTGCGGCCACCGAAGATGATCGCGTTGACCACCACCCCGGCCGGGTCGTCGAAGTCGTCGGCCGCGTTGGGCACGTTCGCGATGGCGGTGGTGAAGCGGCTGTTCGGGTGGGCCCACGGGTCACCCTGCTCGTCGGCGATCCGGTCGGCGATGCGCTCGCCCTTCCAGTCCAACCAGCCGTCGAGGTCGTCGGGGTGGTGCTTGGTCTTGCCCTCCCACCACACGTCCTGCGTGAGCTCGTTGTAGGCGACGTTGGTGAAGATGGCGCCGGAGCCGGGGAGGATCGCCTGGACCGCGCCGGGGTTGGTCGCCTCGTTGGTGTCCTTGGCCACGCCGAAGACGCCGTTCTCCGGGTTGAACGCCCGGATCTTCCCCTCGTCGTCGACCCACAGCCATGCGATGTCGTCGCCATAGAAGGTGACCTCGTAGCGGTCGCCGAGCGCATCGGGCGACAGCGTCATCGACAGGTTGGTCTTGCCCGACGCGCTCGGGAAGCCGCCGACGACGTGGAACGTCTTGCCGGTCTCCTTGTCCTTGATGCCCAGCAGGAGGAACTGCTCGGCGAGGAACCGACCCGAGGCCCGGCCGTCGTAGCAGGCCTGCCGCAGACCGTGCGCGATCTTGCCGAGCAGCGCGTTGCCGCCGTAGGAGGAGCCGAAGTGCAGGATGGTGCGCTGGTCGGCGATGGTCGCGAAGAGGCGCTGGTCCTTGTCCGTGCCCTGACCCAGGTGGGCCAGGTCGCCGGTGACGTGCACGGCGCGGACGAACGAGGACGGGTCCTTCAACTCGTTGATGTACCGGATGCCGACGCGCGCCATCCGGATCATCTGGTTGACCACCGGACGGCAGTCGGTCAGCTCGACGCCGGCGGCGTACGCCTCCAGCGGGCTTCCCTGCGGCGCCATCAGGTAGGGGATGACGTACATCGTCTTGCCCTGCGAGGCGCCGCGCATCCGCTCGGTGAGCGTCTCGACGGTCTCCTCCGCGGGCCTCCAGTTGTTGTACACGCCCTTGTCCGCCTCGTTCGAGGTGGCCACGACCGTGCGCTCCTCGGTGCGGGCGGTGTCCTTGAAGTAGGAGCGGCTGTAGTAGCGGCCACCCGAGACCGGCAGGATCTCACCCGCGGCGAGGGACTCCTCCAGAAGACGGGCGTCGTCCTCCGCGCTGACCACCTCGACCTTGTCGGCTCCGGTGATCCCGGCCCAGTACGCGACGTAGTCGCGCACGTGGGGATTCGTCAGCCCCGCCTCATCGAGAACCTTGTCAACGTCAACCATTCCGCAACCCTTCACGCGTGGAGATGCTGCGACGCTACAGGACCAAAACCGGGCCCCGACCGCCGTACAGGTGCCCAGAATGAGGCGTGCGTCACGGTCGCGACGAATGGATCGTTCAAAGGATCGCTTCGTCCCGCAAAGGACCGAAGTGGGTCATTTCGGGCGCTCATCACGGCGCCCGAACGAGGCCCGAACGAAGCTCGAACGAGCTCACGCCCGGAGCGCGGCCCATGTGGGGTACAGCTTGGGGACGGTCGCGATCCGGGCGTGAGAAACCGGGGTCGACGTCTCGGGTCGTCCACCCCGGCGTGAGTCATTCTGGCCCACCGGGGAGGTGACGGGTGGGGTTTCAGAGAACTTTCAGCAACCTCTCGGACCGCTCCACCAGACGTGCGATCGGTCCGGGCCCGAACCGGGTTTGCCGCCGCCGTGGCGCGGGTAGTGAACAGCTGCCCGTCACGCACGGGCGCTTGGGATCGGGTTGTTGCCGGGCGGGCCTGCTACGAGGTGGCGGGCCCGCCCAACAGCGTCGGGGACACGTCGACCGGGACCGCGGGGTCAGCGTCGGCGCAGCAGGACGACGCTGTCACGCAGGATGGCCTGCTCGCCGTCCGGGCCGGTCGCCGGCCGCTCGCGCAGCTCGACGGTGAGCGGCTCCCAGTCCTCGCCGAGGTCGAGGGTCTCCAGCTCCTGCTCGGGGCCGAGGAACACGTGCTCGTGCCGGTGACCTTCGTGACCTTCGTGCCCGTCGTGCCCGTCGTGCCCGTCGGAATCGGCCTCCGCCTCGGCGTAGCGCGACCACGGCGGCGGCTCCGCGTGCCCGACCACCAGCAGGTGCCCACCGCTGACGATGCTGCCGGCGAGGCGGCGCAGCACCTCGGTGCGAGGGAACTCGACCGGGGAGTGCAGGAAGCACGCCGAGACCAGGTCGTAGTCCTCGCTGGGGGCCCACTCCGTGAGGTCGGCGGCGACCCAGGTGATCGGCAGGTCCCGGTGCTCGGACTCGGCGCGCGCACGGCCGACGGCGGTCTCGGCGACGTCGACGCCGGTGACCGTCCAGCCCTGCTCGGCCAGCCAGATGCTGTCAGCGCCCTCACCGCAGCCGAGGTCGAGCGCCCGGCCCGGGGCGAGCGGGGAGACGGTGTCCACCAGCGCCTTGTTGGGGTGACCCGACCAGATCCGCTCGCGCTCGGCGTAGCGCTCGTTCCAGAACCCCTCGGCGTCGCTCATGACCACGAAACTAGTCGACCGCCGACGGACAGCGGCTCAGAGGCCCTCGGTGAGGTCGCGGACCTCGGCGTACCGCGCCCGGACCGACGTGTCGGGCGAGGCCTCGAACGTCTCGGCTCCGCCGGCCTTCCAGGCGGGCGCCTCGTCGGCGCCGCCGAGCACCCAGGCCGCCTGGCGAGCGGCGCCGTCGGCGACGTACTCGCCGGGCTCGGGGACCACGACCGGGCGCCCCAGCACCATCGGCGCGATCCGCCGGACCGCCTCGGAGCGGGCACCGCCGCCGATGAGGAGTACCCGCTCGACCGGCACGCCCTGGCCCACGAGCGCATCGAGCGCGTCGGCGAGTCCGCACAGCAGGCCTTCGACGGCCGCCCGGGCCAGGTACGCCGGCGACGACGTGGCCAGGGTCAGACCGTGCACGACCCCCTTCGCCTCGGGGCGGTTCGGGGTGCGCTCGCCCTCGAGGTAGGGGACGACCACGAGACCTCCCGCACCTGACGGCGCCTGCAGCGCGAGGTCGGAGAGCCGGTCCAGGCTGACATCCAGGAGGGAGGCGGTCGCGGCCAGCACGCGGGCCGCGTTGAGGGTCGCGATCAGGGGCAGGAAGCGGCCGGTCGCGTCGGCGAAGCCGGCCACGGTGCCGCTGGCGTCGGCGGTGGGTGCGTCGGCGACCGCGCACGCGACCCCCGACGTACCGATGGAGAGGACGACGTCCCCGGGGCGGGCGCCGAGTCCGAGAGCCGCGCCCGCGTTGTCGCCACAGCCGGCGCCGAGGGGTGCTCCGGTTCGGGTGTGGAGCACCGCCTCGGCAGGCTCGAGCACGCGCGGCAGGACCACGTCGGTCCGGCCGAAGGCGCGGCCCAGAAGGTCGGTCCGATAGCCGCTTGTGGCGGGGGACCAGTAACCGGTTCCGCTCGCGTCGGAGCGGTCGGTGATCAGGGTGTCGATGTCGGCCGCCCCGGAAAGCTTCCAGGTGAGCCAGTCGTGCGGCAGTGCGACGGCCGCGGTGCGGGCCGCGTTCTCGGGCTCGTGCTCGGCCAGCCAACGCAGCTTGGTCGCGGTGAACGAGGCGACCAGCACCGAACCGACCGCCTCGGCCCACGCCTGCGGACCGAGCTCGGCGTTGAGGTCGGCCGCCGCCTGCGCGCTGCGGGTGTCGTTCCACAGCAGCGCGGGCCGGACCACCTCACCGGACTCGTCGAGGCAGACCATGCCGTGCTGCTGGCCGCCCACGGCCAGGGCCGCCACGTCGTCGAGGCCGCCGGCCGCCTCAGCGGCCTGCTGGAAGGCCGACCACCAGTGGTCGGGGTGCACCTCGGTGCCGTCCGGGTGCGACGCCGAGCCGGAGCGCACCAGCGCACCGGTCTCGGCGTCGCGGACGACCACCTTGCAGGACTGGGTCGAGGAGTCGACCCCGGCCACGAGTGTCATGTGTCGGCTTCCCGGCAGGCGTTCGGACTCAGCGGACGCCGAGCAGGTGGTCCATGGCGAGCTGGTCGAGCTGCTCGAAGGCGAACCCGTGCGTGGCCATGTCGTCGATCGGGAAGCTCTCCTTGCGCAGGGTCGCGAGCGACTCGCCCTCGGCCAGGGTCGGGGTGGCGAGCTCGTCGAGGCCGGAGCGCTTCAGCGCGGCCTGGACCTCGGGGTCCGCGCGGAACGCCTTCGAGCGCTCCTTGAGGATGAGGTAGTTGCGGATGCCGGCAGCAGCCGAGGCCCACACACCTTCCTCGTCCTCGGTCCGCGGCGGCTTGAAGTCGAAGTGGCGCGGGCCGTCGTAGCCGGAGGTCTCGAGCAGGTCGACGAGGTTGAACGCACCGCGCAGGTTGCCGGCGCCGAAGCGCAGGTCCTGGTCGAAGCGCGGGCCGTGCTGGCCGTTCAGGTCGATGTGGAAGAGCTTGCCCTGCCACAGTGCCTGGGCGATCCCGGCGGCGAAGTTGAGGCCCGCCATCTCCTCGTGGCCCGTCTCCGGGTTGAGGCCGACCATCTCGGGGTGGTCGAGGGTCTCGATGAAGCCGAGGGCGTGACCGATGGTCGGCAGCAGGATGTCGCCGCGCGGCTCGTTCGGCTTCGGCTCGAGGGCGAAGCGCAGGTCGTAGCCCTGCTCCCGCACGTACTCGCACAGGACGTTGACGCCCTCGCGGTAGCGGTCGAGCGCCGATCCGACGTTCTTCGCGAAGTTGCTCTCGGCACCCTCGCGGCCGCCCCACATCACGTAGGTCTGTGCGCCCAGCTCGGCGGCGAGGTCGATGTTGCGGGCGACCTTGGCCAGCGCGAAGCGACGCACCCGCCGGTCGTTGCTGGTGAAGCCGCCGTCCTTGAAGACGGGGTGGCCGAAGAGGTTGGTGGTCACCATCGGGACCTTGAGGCCGTGCGACTCCACCGCGTTGCGGAACGAGCCGATCGCGGCGTCGCGGGCCGCGTCGTCGGCGTCGAACTCGAAGACGTCGTTGTCATGGAACGTCACGCCGTATGCGCCGAGCTCGGCGATCTTGCCGACCGCGTATGCCGGGTCCATCGGCGGGCGGACAGCGCCACCGAAGACGTCGACGCCCTGCCACGAGACGGTCCACAGACCGAAGGTGAACTTGTCCTCAGGGGTGGCCTGGTAGTCCGCCATCACCATCGTCCTTTCATCATGCCTAATTCGTCCACGTCGTGAACTATTGATGTGATCCAACTCCCATTGCGGGGTGATGTCAAGTCTGCAACCAGCGGTTGCCGAAGGGTTCAGGTCTTGGTCTAATCACCACATGAGCGGACCGGTGCAGCACGCGGGCATGCGGGCGAGCAACCTCGCCCTGGTGCTGCGCGCCATCGCCGAGGCCGACGCGATCACCCGCGCCCGCCTCTCCACCGTGACAGGGCTCACCAAGTCCTCGATCTCCGGCCTCGTCACCGACCTCGTCGCCGGCGGTCTCGTCGAGGAGACCCTGGCGCCGCCGTCGCGTGATCGCGGTCGCCCCGGCACGATGCTCGCCCTGCACCGCCAGGGCGTGGCCGGCCTGGGGCTGGAGGTGAACGTCGACTACCTGGCAGCGCTCGTCGTCGACCTCGGCGGCACCGTCCGCTACCGCCACGTCGCGACCCGCGACAACCGCGGCCGACCGGCCCAGGAGGTGCTCGCCGAGCTGGCCGGCCTCGCCGAGGCGGCGACCGCCGCTGCCGCCGAGCAGCGGCTCGGGCTGGCCGGCGCATGCCTCGCCGTCCCCGGGGCGGCCGACGGTACGACCATCGTCCGCGCTCCCAACCTGGAGTGGGCCGTCGTGCCGGTGGAGCTGCCGCTGCCTGCCACGGCGTACGGGCTCTCCATCGAGAACGAGGCGAACCTGGCCGCGCTCGGCGAGCTGTGGTTCGGCACCGCCACGCCACGCGACTTCGTGCACGTCTCGGGTGAGATCGGGATCGGCGCGGGCATCGTGGTCGGCGGCGAGCTGTTCCGCGGTGCCCACCTGCGTGCCGGCGAGCTCGGCCACGTGATCCTCGACCCCGACGGGCCGCCGTGCTCCTGCGGCGGCCGCGGCTGCCTGGAGCGGCTGGCCGGCCTGGACGCGATCCTGCAGGCCGCCGGCGCGCCGTCCCGGCTCGAGCTGGAGCGACGGTGTCGGGACGGTGACGACCGGGCGCTCGGGGCCGTCGCCGACGCGGGTCGCCTGGTCGGCGTCGCGCTGGCGTCGGTGACCAACCTGCTGGACCCCGACGCGGTGGTGCTCGGCGGGGTCTTCGCCGCGCTGGCACCCTGGCTCCAGCCCGCCGTCGCGGACGCCCTGGCCGATCATGCCGCCAAGCCCGAGCTGCTGGTCTCCAGCCTCGGTCCGGACGCCGCCGTACGGGGTGCGGCGGGGGCGGTGGTGCGGCAGGTGATCGACGACCCGGCGAAGTTCCTGGGGTGGCGGGGCTGAGCGGGGTGGCCTGCGCGCGACGGTTTTGACCCCTGGGGGTCAGAACCGCACGTTGTCGGGCAAAGCTTTGACCCCCAACGTTCGGCATTGACCCCTGGGGGTCAAAACCGTCGCGCTCAGCGGAAGGCCGCGACCCCTGTCAGCGCCTGGCCGATGACCAGGGTGTGCATCTCCACGGTGCCTTCGTAGGTCAGCACCGACTCGAGGTTGTTGGCATGCCGGATCACCGGGTACTCCAGCGAGATCCCGTTGGCCCCCAGGATCGTGCGGGCGGTGCGGCAGATCTCGATCGCCTCGCGGACGTTGTTGAGCTTGCCGTAGGAGACCTGCTCGGGGCGCAGGGTGCCGGCGTCCTTGAGCCGGCCGAGGTGGATCGCGAGCAACACGCCCTTGGTGTACTCCAGCGACATGTCGGCGAGCTTCTGCTGCGTCAGCTGGAAGCCGCCGATCGGCCTGCCGAACTGCTCGCGTTCGCGCGCATAGCCCAGGGCGCATTCGAGCGCCGAGCGCGCCGCACCCATGGCGCCCCAGATGATGCCGAAGCGCGCCTCGCTCAGGCACGACAGCGGGCCCTTGAGGCCGCGCACCTCCGGGAAGGCGGCGTCGGCGGGCAGCCGAACGCCGTCGAGCACGATCTCACCGGTGACGGAGGCCCGCAGCGACATCTTGTGCTTGATCTCGGGAGCGGAGAAGCCGGGAGTGCTCGTCGGTACGACGAAGCCGCGCACACCGTCCTCGGTCTGCGCCCACACCACCGCCACGTCGGCGACCGGGGCATTGGTGATCCACATCTTGCGGCCCTCGAGCACCCAGTCGCCGCCCGGCTCCTGGCGAGCGCGGGTCCGCATCGACGCCGGGTCCGAGCCGTGGTCGGGCTCGGTCAGCCCGAAGCAGCCGATCGCCTCCCCTGCGGCCATCCGCGGGAGCCACTCCTGCTTCTGCTCCTCGCTGCCCCATCGCCAGATCGCGTACATGGCCAGCGATCCCTGCACCGAGACCAGCGAGCGCAGTCCGGAGTCGGTCGCCTCCAGCTCGAGGCAGGCCAGTCCGTAGTCGACGGCGGACATGCCGGCGCAGCCGTAGCCCTCCAGGTGCATTCCGAGCAGGCCGAGGGCGCCGAGCTCCTTGGCCAGGCCCCTGATGTCGGGGATCGCTCCGGCCTCGAACCACTCCGCGATGTGAGGGTCCACCTTGTCCGCGCACAGCTGGCGCACCGATGCTCGCACCGAGCGCTCATCCTCGCTCAGCAAGGTGTCGAGGGCGACCGGGTCGGCCGGATCGAAGGGCGGAAGCGGGGACGTGCTGCTCATCGGTTCTCCTGGGATCGGCGCTGTGACGAGACGTTTCCCGAGTCGGCGTCATCCGGCAAGTGATGGGATGGATTGATACCCGGTCGGTATCGGCGTACGTCTTGTGCGGTCACGCCGTTGATGGATCGCCAGCCAGGCACCAGAGTCGGGGCACCACCACGCCGATCCTGGGGGACGAGATGAGCGACGACCTCGATCGCATCCTGCTGTCACACCGGACAGCGGGTCCGCTGGCGGGCATCGTCGTCGCCGACCTGAGCCGGGTACTGGCCGGGCCGTACTGCACCATGCTGCTGGCGGACATGGGCGCCCTCGTCATCAAGGTGGAGAGCCCCGGCGGGGACGACACCCGCGGCTGGGCGCCGCCGCGGCTGGGCGAGGAGAGCACCTACTACCTCTCGGTCAACCGCAACAAGCACTCCATCGCCCTGGACCTCAAGAGCCCCGAGGACCTCGCCGTCGTACGCCGGATCATCGACCGGGCCGACGTGCTGGTGGAGAACTTCAAGCCGGGCGGCCTGGTGAAGTACGACCTCGACTACGAGAGCCTGCGGATCAGCCGGCCGGATCTCGTCTACACCTCGATCAGCGGCTTCGGCACCGGTCCGGGCGCTGACCTGCCCGGCTACGACCTCCTCGCCCAGGCCGTCTCCGGGATGATGGACCTGACCGGCTACGCCGACGGCGAGCCGCTGCGTGTCGGCGTCGCGCTCTTCGACGTGATCACCGGTCTGCACGCCGCCACCGGGATCCTGGCGGCGCTGCGCGACAGGGAGCGCTCCGGCCTCGGGCAGCACGTCGAGCTCAACCTGCTGATGTCGGCGCTGTCGGGTCTGGTGAACCAGACCGGCGCGTACGCCGCGGCAGGCGTCGTACCGACCAGGATGGGCAACGAGCACCCCAGCCTCTATCCCTACGGTCCGTTCCCGGCGCGCGACAAGGAGATGATCGTCGCGGTCGGCAACGACGCCCAGTTCGCCTCCCTCTGCGTCTGCCTCGGGATCCCGGAGGCGGCCGTCGACGCCCGGTTCGCCACCAACGCCTCCCGCAACGGCCACCGCGAGCCGCTGCGCGCGCTCCTGGTCGAGCGCCTGATGACCCGCGACGCTGCGGACTGGTTCACCCTGTTGAAGGCCGCCGGCGTACCCGCCGCGCCGATCCTGACCGTCGCCGAGGGCACCCGCTTCGCCGAGGACCTGGCCCTCGACCCGATCGTCTCCAGCGGTACGCCGCAGCGCTCGATCCCGACGGTGCGCAACCCGATCGGCTTCAGCCGCAGCCGGCTGGACTACCCGATCGCACCGCCGCTCCTCGACGGCGACCATGCGGAGGTGCTCGCCTGGCTCGAGCGGACGCCGCCCAGGCGGCCGGCGCCGTAGCCTTCGGCCATGGACGTGCACCAGGCGCAGGCGTTCCTCGCGGTCGCCGACGAGCTGCACTTCGGTCGTGCGGCCGAGCGGTTGCACATGGCGCAGCCCCCGCTGAGCCGGCTGATCCGGCAGATCGAGGCCGACCTCGGCGCGCAGCTTTTCGAGCGCAACACCCGCCAGGTCTCCCTCACCCCGCAGGGTGCCGCGCTGCTCGAGCCGGCACGGGAGCTGGTGATGCTGTCGCGACGGCTCAAGGAGATCGTTCAACAGTCGCAGGCCGGGGAGATCGGCCGGCTCCGGCTGGGGTTCGCCGGCGCCTCGGTCAACCGGCTGGTCAGCGAGCTGGCCAGGCGCGTCCGGGCGGAGCGCCCCGGCATCACGCTGGAGCTCTTCAGCTCGCAGTTCTCCCACCTCGGGCTGGAGCGGGTCCTCGACGGTTCGCTGGACCTGGTCATCGGCCGCTGGGACTTCCTTCCCGCCGAGGTCGACTCGCGGGTGATCGGCCGCGAGTCGATCCTGGTGGCGTTGCCGGAGCACCATCGGCTGGCGTCACGCGACGCGGTCGCCGCCGCCGACCTGGCGAGCGAGCCGTGGGTGGTCCTTCCCGGCGCCAGCAGTGCCACGTTGCCCAACCGGCTCGGCGTCCTCGGCATCGCCGGCGGCTTCGTACCGCGCATCGTGCAGGTCGCGCCCGACTCCTCCACCCAGCTGATGCTGGTCGGAGTGGGGGTCGGCGTCGCCTTGACGTTCTCCGGCGTGCGGGAGAACGTGCTGGCGCCGGGGGTGGTCTACCGGCCGCTGCGACCCGGACAGGCCGGGGTGGACGTCCGGATCATCTGGCGCCGGGGCGATGCCGACCCAGCCCTGTCGGCCGTCGTCGAGGTCTCGCGGCAGGTGTTCCCCGACAGCTGAGAACGTCCGGGGCCGAGCCGCCTGCGCGGGTCAGACGGCTGGCCTCAGCGCTGGGGCCAGCCGGTATAGCCCTCGGCGAGGTAGGTCGAGCCCGCCTGCGATCCGACGATGCTGGCGAGCTCGCCCAGCTGACGCTGCTCGTCGAAGTCGCTCGCGCCTTCGAGCCGGTGCAGCATCGAGGTCATCCAGTACGAGAAGTGCTGGGCCTTCCAGACCCGGGCCAGGGCACGCTCGGTGTAGGTGTCCAGAGCCGCGTCGTCCTTCTTGTTCACGGCGCGCTCGATCGTCTCCGCCAGCACGCGAACGTCCGCCAGGGCCAGGTTGAGGCCCTTGGCTCCGGTGGGTGGCACGGTGTGGGCCGCGTCCCCGGCCAGCAGGAGCCGCCCGTGCCGCATCGGCGTCTGCACGAAGCTGCGGAACGGCAGGACCGTACGCTCGATCACCGGCCCCTCGTTGAGCCGGAATCCGTCTTCGCCGGCGAGCCTCGCCTGGAGCTCCGCCCAGATCCGGTCGTCCGACCAGGCCGACGGATCCTCCGTCGGCTCGCACTGGAAGTACAGCCGCTGGACGCTCTCCGTCCGCTGGCTGACCAGGGCGAAGCCGCGCTCGGAACGGGTGTAGATCAACTCGGGGGCGCTGGGGGCGGACTCGGTCAGGATGCCGAACCAGGCGAACGGATACTCCCGGAAGTATCGGGTCGGATGCGGCACCAGGTCGCGGCAGATGCTGCGTGAGCCGTCCGACCCGATGACCAGGTCGGCGACGATCTCGTGGTGGACACCGTCCGCATCGGCATACCGGATCCGCGGCGAGTGCTCGACGTCGACGACCTCGGTCTCGCCGATCCCGTACCGCAGGTCACCGCCGTCCGCCGTACGCCTGGCATGCAGGTCGATGAAGACGTCGGTCTGGGGGTAGAGCCAGCAGGACGCACCGACCAGGCCCTCGAAGTCGATCCGGTGGCTCACGCCGCCGAACCGCAGGTCGATGCCCTCGTGGCGGTGACCGTCGCGCAGCACGCGGTCGACGCCCGAGTCGACGAGGAGCCGGACGCTGTCGCGTTCGAGGATGCCGGCCCGGTGGGTGGTCTCGATGGTCTCGGCGGCGCGGTTGTCCACCACCACCGAGTCGATGTTCGCCAGGTGCAGCAGGTGGGAGAGCATCAGGCCGGCGGGACCCCCGCCGACGATCGCTACCTGGGTGCGCGTACTGCTGGCGGGCTGTACTGCGGCGGTGCTCATGGCGTGCACGGTAGTGAGACCTGCAGCACACGTGCGATGATGGCATTTCGCTCAGTGAAATAGGAGACCCAGATGGCGGGCGGAGCCGCACCCGGCGCCTCCTTGGTCGCGCGCACCCTCGACGTGCTCGGCGCCTTCGATGACGGCCACCGTCGTCTCACCCTGTCCGCCATCGCCGAACGGGCCGGCCTGTCCCCTGCCACCGCGCTACGCATCGTGCGCGAGCTGGTCGCCGGCGGTGCCCTGGTCCGCACCACCGACCGCACCTACGTGATCGGGCGCCGGCTGTGGGCGCTCGGCTTGCTCTCACCCACCCAGACAGGTCTGCGAGACGTGGCCTCGCCGTACCTGCAGGACATCCACGCCGCCACGCGCGCCACCGTCCACCTCGCCGTACGCGACGACGACGAGGTGCTCTACCTCGATCGCATCTCCGGGCAGACCTCGGTGCCGGTCGTCAGCCGGGTCGGGGGGCGCCTGCCGCTGTACTGCACCGGCGTGGGCAAGGCACTGCTCGCGCACGCGCCCGAGGAGGTGGTCGGCAGGGTGATGCACCACCTGGTCCCGCACACGCCGTACACCCTCACTTCCCCGGGGATGCTGGCGCGCCAGCTCGCACGCATCCGCACCGAAGGGTGGGCCACCACCTCCGAGGAGATGACACTGGGCGCGTGCTCCGTCGCCGTTCCGGTCTGGAGCGGCGAGGAGGTGGTCGCCTCGATCGGCGTCGTCGTCCCCGACTTCCGCCGGGAGAAGGCCCGCCTCGTCGCGGCGCTGACAGTGGCGGCCCGCGCGATCGGCCGCGCGGTGAGCGTCCCGCCCGTCCGCCACGACGCGGATCGGTGAACCGCCGAGACGAGCGGGAGCAATGAGCACCGGTACCGCGACTGGCTCGACTGCTACGCGGACGCATCGTCACCGCAGCGACAAGGCGGGCAACGCCGGAGCAGCGCTGCGGCAGCGGTGACGGCAGCAGACGCCACCGTTAGCGACGATCCCCGCGACGCTGCCATCGTCGAAGAGCGATTCGGCGTCTTCCGACTAGAAGGTGATCACGGTGGCGCGTTCGAGGGTGAAGCGGATGAATTCGTCGCGGGCGACGGAGAGCTTCAGGCCGCGCTGAGCGAGAGTGGTCTGCGTGCCTTCCGCGCGAGAGGCGTTGATGCAGGCGCCTACCGGGATGCCGGCGGCGATCACCGCGTCGATCTGAGCGTTGAACACGCGGTCCGTCTCGGTGTCGACCTGGGTGAGGTGGCGCTGCGCAGGGCCGAAGACGAACACCTCGACGCCGATGTCGTCGTGGGCTGCGATCTCGGCGACCCGGGCCGGGAGTCGGCTGCCGATGATCAGCGAGTCCGCATCGTCGTGGAAGATGTGCGCGACGGTCTTCATGACGTGTTCCTTGGTGTGATGGGGCGTGATGGGGCGTGATAGGGCGTGGTGCGGGCCGCGAGCTGGTCAAGGCTCGAAGGCACGGCGGTGTGGGGCGTGCGTGGCTGGGAGGGCGGCGTCATCGGCCCGCCGCGGCTTCACCGCGGAGGGTCATCACCGCACTGGTCACCGTGGCGATCGTCTTTCCGTCGTCGCGGCGGATGTCGCAGTGGTAGTGGCTGATGGTGCGTCCAGCGTGGCTGCAGCGCGCAGTGGCGATGAGCGTTCCGGACCAGGCAGGTCTCACGAACCGCGCGTCGAGGTCGAGGCTCGTGAAGGACTCGCCCGGCTCGATGATCGTCGAGTGGGCGGTGCCGATCGCGGCGTCGGCGAGCTCGCACAGGAGCCCGCCGTGGATGGTGCCCTGCTGGTTTCCGTGCAGCTCCACGTCGGCGGCGATCCGCACCGCGGCCTGCCGCTCGGCGACCTCGATGATCTCGATGCCCAGCAGGCGCGAGATCGCCGTCGGGTAGCGCACATGGGTCGTGTCGCCGGGTTGCAGGGTCCCGGCGAGCTGCCGTTGCAGGTATTCGAGGACCGGGAGCGAGGTCGGCGTCATGCTGGGGCGCCGTCCGCGGGAGACGGATGCGAGGTTGCGGAGGGTCGTGTGGCGGCCGGAAGGGCCAGACTGGTGTGCAGCACGGTCAGGCTCGATTCGTCGCAAGGGAGCCGAGGTGAGAGCCGGCGGCGCGCAGGACGGCGCGCACGCTCGCGGTGAGTACGGAGCGGTGGCGTCCGGCGGCCCAGTGGATGCCGGTGGCGTCGCTGTATTCGATGAGCGTCAGTGCATCGCTGTCGGCGCCCGTGGTGAGCGAGGTCTGGTGCAGTGAGAGGACGTCGACATGGATGCCGTGCTCGGCGAGCAGCCGGGTGGCCGCCTCGACCGGGCCGACCTCCTCGTAGTCGGCGTGATACCCGCTGCCGTCTGCGCGGATGCCGATCCTCGTCCGGGTCGTCCCGCCGCGGTCCTCTGATTCGAGTTCGATGAGCTCGATGGTTGGGTGCCGCGCATCGAGGTAATGACGCGCGAACAGGTCGAGCAGTCCGGCGGCGTCGATCTCCAGGCCTGTGGCGTCTGTGTGTTCCTGGACGCGGCGGCTGAAGTCGATCTGCATCCGCCGTGGCAGCTCGATGCCGTGCTCCGTCTCCAGCAGGTAGGCGATGCCGCCCTTGCCGGACTGAGAATTCACCCGAACGACGGCGTCGTAGCTGCGACCGAGGTCGGCCGGGTCGACGGGCAGGTACGGCACCCGCCACTCGATCTGGGCTTCGGGACGGCCCTCACGGGCGGCGCGGGCGTGATGCTCGGCGAAGCCCTTCTTGATCGCGTCCTGGTGGGTGCCGCTGAACGCGGTGTGCACGAGGTCGCCGACGTACGGGTGCCGGGGGTGGATCTCGATGCGGTTGCAGTATTCGACGGTCCGGCGAATCTCATCGATGTCGGAGAAGTCGATCATCGGGTCGATGCCCTGGGCATGCAGGTTCAGCGCCAGGGTGGCGATGTCCACGTTGCCCGTGCGCTCGCCGTTGCCGAAGATGCAGCCCTCGATGCGCTGGGCGCCGGCGAGTACGGCGAGCTCGGCGCAGGCGATCCCGGTGCCGCGGTCGTTGTGGGGATGGACGGAGAGGATCACGGCGTCCCGGCGGGCGAGGTGGGTATGCATGTACTCGATCTGGTCGGCGTACACGTTCGGTGTCGCGATCTCGACGGTGGCCGGGAGGTTCAGGATGACCGGCCGCTCGGGCGTCGCCTGCCACAACGTCGTCATGGCGTCGCAGACCTCGATGACGTAGTCCGGTTCGGTGAGGTTGAAGACCTCTGGGCTGAACTCGAACCGCACGTGTGGCAGGTGACCGGCGAGTTCGAGTACGTCGCGGCCGCCCGCGAGGATCAGCTCACGCAACGCGTGACGGTCCTTACCGAGCACGACCTCGCGCCAGGTGGGCGCGGTTGCGGCGTACATGTGGATGACGACGGGATGGCGGATGCCGCGGATCGACTCGACCGTGCGCTCGATGAGGTCGCGGCGCGCGGGCGTGAAGACGACGATCGTCACGTCGTCCGGGGCGATGTCCGTCTCGGCGATCAGACGGACGAAGTCGTAGTCGGCCTGCGAGGCCGAGGGATAGCCGACTTCGACCTCCTTGTAGCCCATCGCCACCATGAGCTCGAAGAAGCGGCGCTTGCGGGCGGGGTCCATGGGCTCGGCGAGCGCCTGGTTGCCGTCGCGCAGGTCGACAGGCACCCACAGCGGCGCGGTGGTCAGGCGCATCGTGGGCCATGCGCGCTGAGTGATCGGGACCTCGACGCGCGAGTAGACGTCCTGGTAGCGATGGAAGGGCATCTGCGAGTGCCGCTGCCTGTCCCAGAAGGGAGCGTGTGCGGGGATCGGCCCGGCGGGGGTGGAGATGCGAGCGAATGCGTCACTGGTCGTGCTGGTCATGTTCGGTCCTTCTTCGGGGTGCTGCTGGAACGACCGGCGCAGGAAGCGGCTCCACGTCGGGGAGCCGGTCTGGCTAGGCCCCGCCGTGGCAGCGAAGAAGAAGGGATCCGAACATCGTCACGGCGAGAACGTAGCACACTCCTCAGACAAGTAGAGCGGTGAGGGGATCAGGTGGTCATGGCCCGGGTCAGTCGGATGCCGTCGGCCGATCAGCGGCGGAGCTGCTGCTGGCGCGCGTCCGTGCAGGGGATTGGGCTCGGGGAGCGAGCGTGCGGGGTGGTCGTCACCGCACGGGACGCGCCCGCGGATGGGGGCGCAGGGGTGTGCCCGCAGTGTGCCCGCAGCGTGCCCGGACGGACTGGGCGCTGCGCCGCCGAACAGGCGGGATTGCCGCGGGAGGGGTTGCATAACGAAGAAGCCGCAGGTCAGCGAGCTGACCTGCGGCTTCTATCTCTTGCGCGGCTGTAGGGATTCGAACCCCAGACCTTCTGATCCGTAGTCAGATGCTCTATCCAGCTGAGCTACAGCCGCTCGTCCGTACTGGACGAGAAAGACAATAACCGACGACACCCGCCGGACCTAAATCCCGGCGCTGTGGGATCATCGGCAGGACCGGTTCGGGCGGCTCGAGGAAAGCAGATCAGGTCAGCGGAGGGAGACCATGTGGACGACAGCGCCGTGGACCGTGCGCTGCTCGAGGGCCGAGGGACCGAGCTGTTCGAGGCCGCCGTCGCCGAGGGCGGCATCCCCGTCGACGACCCTCGGATCGTGGAGGGCGGTGAGTTCCACGAGGCCTTCTCGCTGTTGGTGTCGCTCGGTCTGCTG
Organism: Nocardioides sp. BP30; assembly: GCF_029873215.1. Classification (NCBI taxonomy): domain Bacteria; kingdom Bacillati; phylum Actinomycetota; class Actinomycetes; order Propionibacteriales; family Nocardioidaceae; genus Nocardioides; species Nocardioides lacus. Next base: position 226,718 of record NZ_CP123620.1, read on the forward strand.
CACCACGACGGCGACGACGGCACCCTGTGGGTCCCCGACGACCCCGGCACGGCTCAGGGACGGGTGGTCGCGCCGCTCAGCCTCGAGGGCACCCGCCTGCTGCAGGAGTCGACCCAGTGGGCCCGCGACTTCGCCGCCCTCGGGCAGATCTGGCGGCGCGGTCCGCAGGCGGCCTCGGGACCGTTCACCTACCTGCGCGGCGACGCGATCGCGCCGTACATCTCCGCCCTGGCCGCCGAGGCGACCGAGGAGATCCTCACCGCCCAGCCGCAGACCGGCCGCGATCTCGGCGTCGCCGCGCTGAAGCAGTCGCTGGCGCACGAGCAGGAGCTGGTGGATCGCGGGGTCAGGGTGCTGACGCTCTACCAGCACGCTGCGCGGCGCAACACCTCCACGCAGCGCTACGTCGCCGGTCTCACCGAGCTCGGTGCGGAGGTGCGCACCCTCGACGAGTTCTTCCACCGGCTGATCGTGGTCGACCGCAGGGTCGCACTGATCCCGACCGAGGACGACCTCGGTGTCGCCCTCGCCGTACGCGAGCCCACGGTGGTCGCCTACCTGGTCGACGTCTTCCTGCGCTCCTGGGAGCGGGCGAGACCGTTCACCAGCAGCGGGGAGGACGTGACCCGGCACATCGCCGGCGAGCAGCGTGCGATGACCATCCGCATGCTGATCGAGGGGTACGCCGACCCCGGGGCGGCGAAGCGACTCGGCGTCAGCTCGCGCACCTATGCCGCCTACGTCGCCGATCTGAAGACGGAGTTCGACGCCGACACCCGGTTCCAGCTCGGCTACATCCTCGGCAGGCAGGGCATCATCGGCGAGCCGCAGGAGATCGCCAGCAGCCCGGAGACGCACGAAGGGCAGTGATCTGGCGCGATCACTGCCCTTCTCGGGGGAGCCGGCGCCGCGGGTCGGGGGATCGCGCGCACCGGCTCAGGGGGATGGGTCACTTGTGCAGGCTGTAACCCCAGGTGAGGTCGGCGTGGGCTGACGGGCTCGTCATCCCGATGACGCCGACGCTGACGGCCACGGAGGCAAGCACGATGCTGACGCGACGCACGATCTTCATGTCGTTTCCTTCGAGGTCGGGGCCCTGGGTCAGGCCGCTCTACCTCAGTCTTGCCGGGAGATCAGGAAACCGGGAGGCAAGTCACTCTGCACCTTTTTGCACTGCAAGAACGTGCAAAAGTGCCCACCCTGTCCACGACATGGCAGGACGCCACCTCTTACGCATGGCGGCTGACGGCCTCAGCGCGTACGGCGCAGGCTGCTGCGCAGCTGTCGGCATCGCTCGCGCAATCCCCACCGTGTCACGAGCTTCAACGACTCCGCCGCCACGGCACCGCTCATCTTCGAGGCTCCACGGACCCGCTCCACGAACTCGATCGGCACCTCGCGCACCACCAACCCGGAGCGCACCGTCCGCGTCACCAGATCCGTCTGGAACACGTAGCCCGCCGATTCCACCGAGCCCAGGTCGATCTTCTCCAGCGTCGAGCGGCGGAACACCCGGAACCCCGCTGTCGCGTCCTTGACCCGGATGCCCAGCAACGTGCGCACATACAGGTTGCCGCCCCGCGAGAGCAGCTGCCGCGAGACCGGCCAGTTGACCACCGACCCGCCGGGAACGTACCGCGACCCGATCACCAGATCGGCGCTCTCCAGCGCCGTCAGCAGGCGGTGCAGCTCCTCGGGCTGATGTGATCCGTCGGCGTCCATCTCCCCAATCACGTCGAAGCCTCGCTCCAGCGCCCACCCGAACCCGGCCAGGTAGGCCGCACCCAGCCCGTCCTTGCTGCGACGGTGCAGCACGTGCACCGACGGATCCGCAGCGGCCAGCTCGTCGGCGAGCTCGCCGGTGCCGTCGGGCGAGCTGTCGTCGACCACCAGCACCTCCACCTCAGGCTCGGCACGCCGCAACCGGCCCACCACCCACGCCAGGTTCGCGGCCTCGTTGAAGGTGGGGATCACCATGACCACCCGCCCCAGCCGACCCAGATCAGTACTCACGTTCGTCGTCCACCTTCGCCCCACTGTCCGATCGGCGACCCTAGTCGACCGAGCCCTGGCAGGCCGAGCCCACCCGCCGCACGCGTCACGATGTGCCGCCGCCGGCACGTAGGTTCACGCCGTCGCCCGAGGCCAGGATCGGGTAGGTACTGAGACGCTGCCTCTCGGCCGGGGACAGGCGGTCGCGGCGCAGTCGTAGCACCACGAACGCCGCACTGCGGATGAGATGGTCCATCAACCACGTGCGGAAGACGGGATTCGCTCCGCGCGACACCCCAGCGCCATAGCTGGCCCCGGTGATGTCCACCGGGACGTCGCAGCCGCGGTGCAGGTCGGTGGTGAGCCGATCCATCCAGATGAGCGCCGCCGGATCGTCCGCCGAGAGGCACCCGGCGGGCGCGGCCGCGCTGAAGGACGCAGCGGGGAAGACCTTCCCCGTCGGTTGGAGGGCGACGACGCACCCGGCGGCGAGAAGCGCGGCGGCAGCGCCGACCGCAAGGCCGACCCGGAGCCGAACGCGCCCGACACGGCCTGCCAGGTCACCCCACCCGATGGCGAGCACCAGCGCCATCGGCGCCGCAAGAAACACCCCGTAGTGCCGGAAGTACGAGGGGCTCGCCCCGAGCACGAGCGCAGCGGCCAGGAACCAGCCGACGACGATCCAGGCGCTCCGGTCGCGCAGGCACCGAATGACGGCGACCACGATCAGGAGCAGGACGATCACCGTCGCCAGCCCGACCACCGCCGGTCTCCCCTCGAAGACCGATCTCGTACCGAGGATGCTCGTCACCCGCTCGATGCGCATCTTCGTCGCACCCGCCCGGTCGAGCTGGTCGGCGACGACCATCGTCCACATCCGGTGCGGCGCCAGCGCGAAGAAGGGCAGCAGTACGGCGGTGGTCGCGACGACACCGGCCGCTGCCACCCGGCCGGCCGCTCGGGGCTCGCGGCGGATGAGGAGGACGAGGACGATGGCGGCGAGGACGGCGGCGTACCAGATCTTCACCGAGCACGCGAGACCGAGCGCCACCCCGGCCAGCAGCTCGAGGCTGAGCGACCGCTGGGGGTTCCTCATCGAGAGGGCGAGCAGCGCGAGGAGCACCAGCGCGGTCCCGACCGGCTCCAGGAACGTGGTCTGCTCGCTGTAGACGGCTGCCGCCGACGTGGCGTAGAGCAGGCCCGCGAGGAACCCGCGCATGCGGCCCCAGCGTCCGGCGATCGCCCCGACGAGTACGGCGCTGGCGCTGCCCAGCGCCATGAACGACAACCGCGCGACCGTCATCCCGACGGGATCCGAGGTCAGCCGGCCCAGGAGGGCGAACGGCATCAACGCGAGCAGGCTGCCCGGCGGGTGCAGCAGCACGAAGTCGCGGTAGGGAACGTGGCCGAAGGTCAGCGACTCCGAGGCCGTGTAGTAGACGCCGTCGTCGTAGCGACCGTAGAAGTGCAGCCCACCGCCACGCAGCACCGGTAGCAGCCGGACCAGGAACGCGACGGCGAAGACGGCGACCAGCTCCGGCGCAGCGATGTGGCGCCCAGCGGCCGGACGGTCCCGTCGAGCCCTCTCCGCGCCGAGAATGGTGTGGAACATGCGCTGTCGCTCCCCTCCCCCAAGGATCGGGACGCGACGATACCCGCGGTCGCGGACAGCAGGTCATTCCCGTCGCATGGGCCGGAAGGGCTTGTCGATGCACGAACTATCCACGTCGACGCGCGGCGCCCTGGCAGCGTTGCGACCCGGTTCCCCGATCGCCCGGACCCGTCCGACACCCGGGCCCTCCGGAGCGATGATCCGAGAGCTTCGCCTGCTGTCGGGCGAGACCCCCGCCGGGTCAGTTGACGTCCGACAGCTCGTAGCGCTGGATGGAAACCCTCCCACGGACAGGATTCGCAGCCGACAGTATTGTGTTTCCGGCGACCCGAATAAAGGAAGCCGAGTCACTTCCCAGAGAGATCCGGTGGCCTCGCGGATCGCTCAGCACCGGTACCCCATCGACGCCTTGCCATATCACATCCCGACCGACAGCCACGGGATACCAGTCTGAGATATATCCGGTCTCGATCGTAGCGCCCGGAGAACCGGAGAAGCTGAAGTTCTGCACCTCATATGGATCATCGAGGACACCATTGGCTGGCGGCTTCGGCGTCTTGGGATCAATATGCAAACCCGCAAACACCGATCCGGCCGCCGGGGCACAGGAGAGCGCCAACGCCGTCTTGGTGATTGCTTGGGGCGGGCCGCCGACGCGGGGCACTCGCCAGCAGTCACCCCCGACGGTATGCCCCTTATCCCCTCGACCGTTAGGGCCGAGGTAGTACACGTACGTGCCAGCAGCGCGGTCGCTGCCAGGGGTCATCTCCAGGTCGGAAGCGACCTCGACAGCACGCCCTGGAGAGTCCTCCCAGGCATACAGGTCGGCTCGCCTTGACTTCGATGCCTGGGTCCACGTGATGCCCTGCTCAGTCGAGCCTAAGTAAGGAACCCATGGGTCAGGCTTCGCTCCGTTGGACGCGACGGTCCGCCGGTCGCCCGTCACGACATTGACCGCCTTGATCTTCCACAAGACGTTCATGTGGCTGTCGTCTTGGAGGCGCGATTGGTCGACATATAGGACCCATGGTCCTGAGACGCCCACCCAGTTGACAAAGCCATTCGGCCATGCCGACTTCGCCACCTGCGTCCAATGCTTGCCATGGGTCCAGCGCTCGACGCGGTCCGCTGTGGCGCCGAGTCCGACGCTCGCCACAATCGAAGAGTCGTCCATTGCCACCGCGGCCATGGAATGAGCCGAGATGTCAATACGGGCGAGACGTGAAACGCTCGCAGTTGGTGCGGTAGCTGTTCTTCCCGATGGTGATACCGACGAGGCTGATGGCACCGAAGGCGCCGTCGTGGCCGTCGAACTGCATGCACTGATAGCTAGGCAAGCGACGGCTAGTGCCAATGCCCGGGTGGGGCCAATATTCATCCGACAATTCCGTGAATTGAGGTGCTGGTTAAGGCAGTGTAGCCGTCGGCCGTGTCTTCAGGCAGTGGGTGACCGTACGGTTCACCGACGACCAGATTGCTGCATTGAGTCAACGTGTCCGCGACGACCTGCACCGCATTGCGAGCCGGCCTCACGTCTCATGGCAGACCAGCGGCGTCGCCTCGCCACATTGAAACGTCACCGCCCCGGACCCACGCGGAGAGGCACCACGCCGGCGCGGGCGACGAGGCACGAGAGATCCTCAACCCCGCGGCTTCCAGCTCGTCGACATCGACACCGGGACCGACGCAGACGCCAACGCCCCCTCCGTGGCTGAGACGCCCCACTGACACCCGTGGTCGCGGGCGTCCTGACCGAGCGCGCCGCAGCAGCCGAGGCCGGAAACGAAAGAACCCCCGACGAGCTTTCGCTCGCCGGGGGTTCCCACCTGACACATCTGGCGGAGACGGAGGGATTTGAACCCTCGATGGGCTATCAACCCAAACCTCATTAGCAGTGAGGCGCCATAGACCGGACTAGGCGACGTCTCCAGGTCAGCGCGGACAGGCTACTAGTCGCCGCGGCCCTTGTCCCAATCGCCCCCGACTTCGGCTCACAGCCCGAGCGGGCGGACCTTCTGGCCCTCGCCGAGGTGGCGCTGCATCTGCCGGACGAACTCCTCGCGGTCGATCGCCAGGAGGCCCACGGGGATGGAGGTGCTGGTGCCGTTGCCCAGTCGCAGCACCAGGCAGGCGATGCCGCGGGTCGTGGTGGTGACGGCGTCGCGCACCTCGGTCCAGGGCGCCTGCCGGACACCGGCACCCCGCACCAGGCGGACGGCGTACCCCTGCTCGTCGCAGCGGACCACCCACGCCTTGCGGCGCAGCCACCAGGCACCGGCGACGATCACGACGGCGCCGGCCAGTGCGATGCCGATCACGATGTCGGCGGAGCCGTGCGCGACGGCGACCACGATGGTGGCCACGAACGCGACCAGGGCCAGGACGACGAGCGCCGACCCGAGGAGGCGCGCCACGACGGCCGGTGCAAGGCGGTAGTACGTCATGCTCCGATTGTCCCCAACGCACCCCACGATCGCGCATTCGCTTGTCCTGGCTCGTGACCCGGGTCACACTCGGTGCATGGCGACCCTCAGTGCCGGGATGGTGGAAGCGCTGCACGGCCTGGAGCAGGCGATCGTGCCGCCGCGTCCCGGCGTGCCGCTGGGCAACTGGCGCTGGGCGCTGCGCCAGCGGCTCGCCTCGGTCCGCGACGCCTTGGTGGACGAGAACCCGACGGCGGCCGACGGGTGGCTCGCGGCCCGCGGAGGACAGGCCTTCCGCGAGCGCGGCATGCTGATCTCGCGGCTCACCCAGCTCGCCGACGCCGCCCTCATCGCCCCCGATCCGGAGGCCCTCCGCCAGGAGCTGCGCCGGTTGATCGGCGACATCGGACGCCACATCCAGCGGCTGCACGACCTCGCGTACGACGACGTCGAGCTGGAGCTCGGCGGAGAGAACTGAGCCGCCCGCAGCTCAGGGCGTCGGCGCATCGCCCCGCCGCGCGGACCACACCATCGCACCACCGAAGGCGGCGACCAGCACACCTCCAGCGACGATGGCCACGCCCCACCCGAGCGCCTTGAGGCCGCCCTCGCGCGGATGATGGTGCCCCGTCGCCCGAGCCGGGTCGCCGCGCCCACGGCGAGGACGCCCACGACGACGACCGCCAGGATGAGACCGAAGCGCCGCACCGTCCCACGCGAGACGTCTTGGCGGTGCGCGCCCACAGCCCCCTCCTCCGACCACTAGCTCGCCTGGGGAGGCGCCGTACGACGTGGCCGGCTGCGGATGGTGAGGGATTTGAACCCCCGGTGGGTCTCCCCACGCTCGCTTTCAAGGCGAGTGCAATCGGCCGCTCTGCCAACCATCCCGTGCGCCGGGATCCAGCGCAGGTCAGAGGGTAGCCCAGAGCCTGCGCCGATGCGTCAGGCGCCGAGCTCGAGCAGGACGTCGCCCTCCTGGACGACGTCGCCGGCGGTGACCTTGACGGTGAGCACTGTCCCGGCGACCTCGGCGAGGACGGGGATCTCCATCTTCATCGACTCCAGCAGCACCACCGCGTCACCGACCGCCACCGCGTCACCGACGGCCACGTCGATGCTCATCACGTTGGCAACCATCTCGGCGACGACGGGGGTGACGCTCTCGCGGGGCATGAGGCCGACGGTAGGCGTTACCACCCGGTAGGGCGAACCGGACCCGGTCAGAGCAGGGCGCGCGTACGGCGGGGCTCGGGGCGCACCGCCGCCGCCTCCTCCGCCTCCCGGGCCGCTCGCCGGCCGCCGGTCGACCGCGTCCCGGCACCGCGTCCCGACGTCCCCGCACGACCGGCGCGACCGGCACGACCACCCCGCACAGAACGGCCGGGGCCGCCGGTGAGGAAGAGGTCGGCGCCGATGACGACGTACCCCAGCGCCAGGCCGACGACCAGGCTGTAGCAGATGGAGAGAACGCCCTCCACCACCGATACCTCGGGGTTGACGAAAGTGGTGGCCATCGGCGCCGTCGCCGCCACCCCGAACGCACAGACCCACCATCCCTGCCGGCGGCGGGCGCGCATGTGGGTGCCCCACGCCAGGGCCGGGATGCCGAGCAGCGCCTCGATCGGTCGCGGGTAGCCGCCCAGGTGCTCGCGCATCCACACCACGCCGTCGCGCAGCGTGCCGACCAGGCCGGGCGTGCCGTAGCGGCGGATCGCCTCGGCGTACAACAGGGTGGCCAGCAGCAGGATGCCGCCGGCGCTGACGGTGGCGAAGCCGCGGCGACCGAGGCCGTGCAGGCCCGCCCCGAGCCGGTAGACGAGCAGGAAGATGCCGATCAGGGCCAGCACCAGCACCGTGTACTGGAAGCGGTTGACGGTCACCGCCGGCGCGTATCCGATCGCCGCCAGCGAGCCGAGGCCCGCGATGATCGCCGCGACCACGCACTCCCGCGCGGCTCGCGGGAAGGTGACCGCCGGGGTCGTCCCCATCACCGCGAAGACCGCCGAGACGGCCGCCATCATCACTGCCGCGCCGGTGCGCATCTCGTTGTTGTCCACGACGAAGACGGCGATCCCCAGCACCAGCGCGAGCGCGGCGCAGATGAAGGGCCGGCCACCGGTTCGTGCGGCGAGGCCGTAGACGTACGTCGTCGTCAGCGCGACGGCGCCGATCCCACCGAGGAGCACGTCGCGCACTCCGAGCGCGGCGAGCAGCACGCAGACGATGCCGATCCCGCAGCCCGTCGACCAGAGGAGGACCTGGTGTCGTCCTCGCAGCCGGAAGCTCGAACGCCCGCCCTCACGCACGCGGGTCGGCATCGTGCTGGTGCGGGTCATGGGGTCGAAGGTTACAGGCGACGATTGGCCAGTGACGGATTCACGCGACGGGCCTGCGCCAGCACCTCGCGCGAGAGCGTCGCGGTGATCACCGACGGGTCCGGACCGGCCTCCGCCAGCACGTCGCCCAGCGGGTCGATCACCATCGAGTGCCCGCAGTAGCGCGGCGCCGGCTGGCCGCAGGCGACCACGAACACGGTGTTCTCGATCGCCCGGGCGCGCAGCAGCGTGCGCCAGTGGTCGACCTTGCGGTCCCCCGCCACCCAGGCCGCGGGTACGACGAGGATCTCGGCGCCCTGGTCCACCAGCGCCCGTGCCAGCTCGGGGAAGCGCAGGTCGTAGCAGGTCATCAGGCCGATCCGTGCGCCGTCGGCAGCGGCCGCACGATCCGCGGGGAGGGTGATCACCCGCGGCGCGACCGGCCCGGCAGCCAGCACGTCGGACTCCCGGTAGCCGAAGGAGTCGTAGAGGTGGATCTTGCGGTACGCCGCCTCCACGTGCCCGCGCACGACCAGCGTGTTGAACGGAGTGCCCGCCTCGTCCGGCACCTGCTCGAGCATGCCCGCCACGATCGTGGTGCCGCGGTCGCGCGCGACCCGTTCCACCTCCGTGGCGAACGGTCCGTCGAGGCCTTCGGCGTACGCGCCCAACGGGGTGCCGGGCGAGCCGAAGTCCCGGGCGAAGACCTCCGGGAAGACGACCAGATCCACCCCGCCGGGGGTGAGCGCGTCGATCCGGGCGCGGTTCGCGTCCGGCTCCAGTCCGGCAGGCTCCTGCACGAGGGCGACGTCGAGCGTGGTCCAGGTCATGCCCACCATCATCGCGCGGCCTGCGGTGCATCGAGCAGGATGGGAGCCGTGTGGGAGCCGTGGGCAGCGATCATCCTCGCCGGCGGCCGCGCCAGTCGGCTCGGTGGCGTCGACAAGGCCGGCATCGAGCTCGGTGGTCGCACGCTGCTCACCTGGGCGCTCGACGGAGTCGTCGACGCCCGCGAGGTCGTCGTCGTCGGCGAGCCGGTGCCCACGGAGCGCCCGGTCACCTTCACCCGGGAGAACCCCCGGTACGGCGGACCCGTCGCGGGGCTGCTGACCGGCCTGGACGCACTCGCCTCGGTGCCGCGGTACGTCGGCGTGGTCGGCGTCGACATGCCGCACGTGCACCACGGGACGTGGCGACGGCTGCTCGCGGCCGCCGCCGGCACCGACGGCGCCATGCTGGTGGGTCCCGACGGCCGCTGGCAGCTGGCGCTGGCGCTGGACACCGCCCGGCTGCAGGAGGTGCGACCGGACCACGAGCAGCAGCACGACCATCCGCTGCGGAGGCTGCTCGCACCGCTCGCCCTGACCCCGGTGCCGGCGGAGGATCGCGAGCACCAGGACATCGACACCTGGGCCGACCTGCGCGACGCTTGATGGCGTGAACCTGCACGACTGGATCGATGAGCTGTGCGACGTCCTCGACATCGACGCCGATGTCGACGAGGGGCTGATCCTCGACCTGGCGAAGACCGTCGCGACCAACGTGGAGCGCCCGGCGGCCCCGGTATCCGCCTACCTGCTCGGGGTGGCTGTCGGTCGCACCGATGCGAGCGGTGCCGACACCGAACGGCTGGCCGCGCTGGCCCAGGAGCTCGCCGAGCGCTGGGACCGCCCCACCGGTGCGAGCGAGGGTGCCGACGGGGACGACGGGGACCGCGCCGCCGAGGTACCCGTGCCACCCGACCTCGACCTGGACTTCGGCGAGGACGACACCGCGCCTGACTGAGCGGCGGTCCTCACCCTCGGGCGTGCGAACCGGGCGTCGGCCTAGGGTGGAGTCATGCGAGCCGTCGTCGCCAGCGAGCCCGGAGGGCCCGAGGCCCTGTACGTCACCGACCTGCCGGATCTGACGCCGGAGCCCGGCCAGGTCCTGATCGAGGTGGCGGCCGCAGGCCTCAACCGCGCGGACCTGCTCCAACGGCAGGGCTTCTACCCGCCCCCACCCGGCGTCTCGGCCGTGATCGGCATGGAGGTCAGCGGCACCGTCTCCGCCGTCGGGGACGGCGTGGAGGCGTGGCAGGTCGGCGACGAGGTGTGCGCGCTGCTCGCGGGCGGCGGCTACGCCTCCCAGGTCGTCGCTCCGGCCGGCCAGGTGATGCCGGTCCCGGCCGGTGTCTCCCTCATCGAGGCCGCAGCCCTCCCCGAGGTCGCCTGCACGGTCTGGTCGAACGTCTTCATGATCGGGTCGCTGCGTCAGCACGAGTCGTTCCTCGTCCACGGCGGCGCCGGCGGCATCGGCACGATGGCCATCCAGCTCGCACACCAGCTCGGCGCACGGGTGTTCACCACCGCCGGTACGCCGGAGAAGCGCGCGCTGTGCTCCGCCCTCGGCGCGGACGTGGTGATCGACTACCGCGAGGAGACGTTCGAGGACGTCATCGCGGACCAGACCGAGGGCCGCGGCGTCGACGTGATCCTGGACAACATGGGCGCGAAGTACCTGACCCGCAACATCTCCGCCCTCGCCGACTCCGGTCGGCTGGTGATCATCGGACTGCAGGGCGGCACCACCGCCGAGCTCGACATCAACGCGCTGATGCGCAAGCGGGCCGCTGTCATCGGTACGACGCTCCGCTCGCGCTCCGTCGAGGGCAAGTCCGCCATCTGCGCCTCGGTGGTCGCCAACGTGTGGCCCCTCGTGGAGGCGGGAGACGTCAAGCCGATCATCGACGTCGTGATGCCGTTCGACGATGTGGCCGACGCGCACCGGCGGATGGAGGGTGGCGAGCACAGCGGCAAGATCCTGCTGCGGCTCTGAGGGCGTGGGGTTCGGCGAGGTACGCCCCCGCACCGCCGCCCCACCCCTGGCTAGGCTGAACACCATGACCGAAGATCAGCAGCACGTCATGGTGATCGGCCCCGACGGCCAGCCCGTGGTGGTGGCGGCACCGGAGCAGGAGGAGGGCGGCGACCGCGACCTGACCGAGCTCGTCGAGCAGCCTGCGAAGGTCATGCGGATCGGCTCGATGATCCGCCAGCTCCTCGAGGAGGTGAAGTCCGCGCCGCTCGACGAGGCCTCCCGCAACCGGTTGCGCGAGATCCACCAGTCCTCGATCAAGGAGCTGGAGTCGGGCCTGGCCCCCGAGCTCATCGAGGAGCTGGAGCGACTCAGCCTGCCGTTCTCCGACGACCGCACCCCCTCCGAGGCCGAGTTGCGGATCGCTCAGGCCCAGCTCGTCGGCTGGCTCGAGGGTCTCTTCCACGGCATCCAGACAGCCATCTACGCCCAGCAGATGGCGGCACGCGCGCAGTTCGAGCAGATCCGCCGCAGCCTCCCCGGCGGGACCATGGGCGGGGCGATGCCACCGATGCCGCAGCAGGGCGGCCCGCAGCCGCAGCAGCACCCCGGCCAGCAGGAGGAGCAGGGCGGCAGCAGCGGCCTCTACCTGTAGCAGAACACCCCGACGGCAGCCGCGAGGAGCAGCGTCGTCACGACGCCGCGCCGCAGCACGAGGATCAGCACGAGCGCGCCGGCGAGCACGGCGAACTGCCACGGCTCGCTCAGCGCTCGGGCCAGCGTGATCGCCGAACCCAGGATCGCGCCGATCGCAGCCGGACCCGCCCCGTCGAGCACCGCCCGCGCGGGCGGTGAGGCCCGGATCCGGTCGAAGTGGCGTCCGCCCACCAGCACGAACAGGTACGACGGAACGAACGCCACGGCGTCGGCGAGCAGCGCTCCGCCGAGGCCGGCCGCGGCGTACCCGACCACGGCGATCGTGTGGGTGACGGGCCCCGGGGTGATCTGGCCGAGGGCGACGGCGTTGAGGAAGTCCGCGCCGCTCATCCAGTGGTGCCGGTCGACGGCGTCGGCCTGCATCAGCGGGATCACCACGAAGCCCCCGCCGTAGGACAGTGCTCCGACCTTGAACCCGAGCCACATCAGGCCGGCGAGCGTGCCGCCACCCACCGCCGCCGGGGCGAGGAGCGGCGGCACGACGGCGAGGACACGAGGATGCTGCACCAGCAGCTCGAGCACGCCGCACGCCAGCAGCACCGCCACCACCCAGGCGCCGACGAGCGGGGTCGCGACCAGCCCGGCGACCAGGTACAGCACCCAGCGACGGTGCGAGGCGGCGCGGGCCCAGGACGACGGCGCCAGGGACCAGCCGGCGGAGACCGCGACTCCGGGCACGGCGGCCCCGGCTCCCGCGCCGAGCCCGAGGACCCACCGGGGCGGCTCGCCGTCGAGGAAGATCGCGGCGAGCGCCAGGATCACGACCAGCCCCGGCAGGATGAACGCTGTGCCGCCGACCAGTGCCCCCCGCGCGCCGGCGACCCGCCAGGCGGTGTAGATCGCCATCTGGGTCGAGCTCGGGCCGGGCAGCAGGTTGCAGGTGGCGACCGCGTCCTCGAACTCCTCCGGTGAGATCCACCCCCTCCGCTCGACCGTCAGCTCGCGCAGCATCCGGATGTGGGCGGGCGGACCGCCGAAGCCGAGGACGCCGATGCGCCCCCACGAGCGCACGACGTCCGTCAGCGGAACCACGCGGCGCACCCTAACGACTCGCCATGAACATGGGTGTTCTGCTTGTGACCTGCACCACAGCGCGCCACGATGTGCCCATGCTGGGACTGATGCAGGACGCGCCGCTGACCATCACCTCCATCCTCGAGCGCGGCGAGCGGGTCTTCGCCGACCGCGAGATCGTCACGAAGACGGCCACCGGCCTGAAGCGGGCGACGTTCGCCGAGCTCGGCGCGGAGGTACGCCGCCAGGCCAGCGCGCTCGACGCTCTGGGCGTCTCACCCGACGGCCGGGTGGCGAGCTTCGCCTGGAACACCTTCCGTCATCTGGCGCTCTACTACTCGGTGCCCTGCACCGGCCGGGTGTTGCACACCGGCAACATCCGCTACTTCCCCGACCAGCTCGTCTACACCTTCGAGCACGCCGAGGACGAGGCCGTCTTCGTGGACCGCTCGCTGCTCGGCCTGCTCGCGCCGCTGCTGCCCCGGATGACCACGCTCAAGCATGTCGTCGTGATGGACGACGGCGTCCCCACCCCGCTGCCGGACGACCCGAGGGTGGTCGCCTACGAGGAGTTGGTCGGCTCCGCCGACCAGGCGGACCTGACCGGCCGGATCACCGACGAGCACACGGCCGCCGGCCTGTGCTACACCTCCGGCACCACCGGCAATCCCAAGGGCGTGGTCTACACGCACCGCTCGAACTGGCTGCACGCGATCGGCTCGCTGACGAGCAGCGTCTTCGGCATGCACGACGGCGACCGGGTGCTCCCGGTCGTGCCGCTGTTCCACGCCAACGGCTGGGGCTACGCCCACTCCACGATCATGGGCGGAGCGACGCTGATCATGCCCGGACCGGATCTCTCGCCGGCCGGGTTGGTCGACCTGATGGAGTCCGAGAAGGTCACCGTCGCCGCCGGGGTGCCGACGATCTGGATGGGCGTGGCTCCGCTCCTGGCGGGCCGTGACCTGGCAGCGCTGCGTGCCGTGATCTGCGGCGGCTCGGCCGTGCCGGTGGCGTTGTCGGAGGCCTGGCGCGAGGCGATCGGCGTACCGATCACGCAGGCCTGGGGCATGACGGAGATGTCGCCGCTGGGCAGCGTCGCCAGGTTGCGCAGCGAGATCACCGGTCGCGAGGAGGAGATCGAGACGCTCGCCACCGCCGGCCTGATCGCCCCGGGTGTGTCGGCCCGCATCGTCGACGCGGTCAGTCGCGAGGAGCTGCCCTGGGACGGCGAGACCAGCGGTGATCTCGAGGTCAGCGGTCCCTGGATCGCGCGGCAGTACTACAAGACCGACGAGCCCGGCGACTCCTTCAGCCCCGACGGCTGGCTGCGCACCGGCGACGTCGCCGCCATCACCCCGCTGGGCTACCTCAAGATCGTGGACCGCACCAAGGACCTGGTGAAGTCCGGCGGCGAGTGGATCAGCTCGGTCGACCTGGAGAACCAGATCATGGGTCACCCCAAGGTCGCCGAGGCAGCCGTCATCGCCCTGCCGCACCCGAAGTGGGGCGAGCGCCCGCTGGCCTGTGTGGTGGTGCGCGACGGCGAGACGCTCGATCGCGACGAGCTGCTCGCCTGGCTCGGCGACAAGGTCGGCAAGTGGCAGATCCCCGACGACGTCGTCTTCATCGAGGAGGTGCCCAAGACCAGCGTCGGCAAGTTCTCCAAGAAGACCCTTCGCGAGCAGTACGCCGACCATGTGCTGCCTACGGCCGGTGCGTAAAGCGGACTAGGTTCGAAGCCATGGGATCGAAGCTGAATCCGTACCTGTCCTTCCGCTCCGAGGCGCGCCAGGCGATGGAGTTCTACCAGTCCGTCCTCGGGGGCGAGCTCAACGTCGTCACCTTCGGCGACTTCGGCCAGGCCGAGGGCGGCGCGGATCTCGTCATGCACTCCTCGCTGGTGACCCCGGCGGGCTACACCCTCTTCGCCGCCGACACCCCGCCGGGGATGGATCTGACCTCCGGCAGCCAGATCACCGTCTCGATCTCGGGTGACGACGTCGAGGAGCTGCGCGGGTACTTCCGCGGCCTGTCGGTGGACGGCCAGGTGCACATGCCGCTGCAGGTCCAGGCGTGGGGCGACGAGTTCGGCATGGTGGTCGACAGGTTCGGCATCCCCTGGATGGTCAACATCGGCGGCACGGCGTAGCCGCAGGCGGCAGAGCTCAGCCCCGCAGGCTCGCGGGCAGCCGCTCGTACCCGCGCAGGATCCGGGTGGGACGGCGGTTCGCTCCGGGAAGCAGCCGGACGTCGGGGTAGCGCTCGAAGAACATCCGCAGCCCGACCTCCCCCTCCATCCGCGCCAGCGCGGCGCCCAGGCAGTAGTGCCGTCCGGCCGAGAACGAGACGTGGTCGCGGGCGTTCTCCCGCGCGACGTCGAAGGTGTTCGGGTCGGTGAACACCTGGGGATCGCGGTTCGCCCCGGCCAGCACCGTGACCACGACGCCGTCGCGGCTGACCCGCTCGCCCGCCACCATGGTGTCGCGGTCGGCGATCCGACCGGTCAGGAGCACCGGCGGATCGAAGCGCAGCACCTCGTCGACGGCGTTGCCCCACAGCGCCGGGTCCGCACGCAGGGACGCGAGCTGCTCGGGATGGTCGTGCAGCAGCGCTATCCCGTTGCCGAGCAGGTTCACCGTGGTCTCGAAGCCGGCGGCGAGGACCAGCCCTGCCGTCGCCTTCAACTCGTGCGGAGTCAACCCCACACCGTCGTCCTGCGCCGCGACGAGCTCGCTGAGCAGGTTGTCCGCGGGCTCGCGGCGCAGCATCTCGAGGTGCTCGGTCAGCCAGGCGTCGAACGCCCGCAGGCCGCTCTCGACCTCACGGAACCTGCGCCACTCCAGTCCCATGTCCAGGCTCGGCGCGGCAGCCGTGCCGAACTCGAGCACCTTGGCCCGATCCGTCAGCGGTACGCCGAGGATCTCGGCGATCACCGTCACGGGCAGCAGGCTGCAGTAGGCCTCGACCAGGTCCACCGGTGCTCCGCCCGACTCGCTGACCTGCTTGTCGAGGTCGTCCAGGAGCCCGGCCGCGACCTCGGCGGTGCGCTCCTGGAGCCGCTGGACCGCGCGGACCGAGAACACCCGGGTGACCAGCTTGCGGTAGCGGGTGTGGTCCGGCGGCTCGGTGACCAGCAGCGACGGCGGCTCGACCGGGCTGATGACGTCGGTGGCCGACCAGGCCGCCAGCCGCTGCATCGCGCTGCCGGCCCGGGAGGGCAGGCCGGTGCGGAAGTCGTTGCTGCTCAGGACCTCCCGCACTGTCGCATGGTCCACGGTCATCCGGGTCAGCCGGGTCGTGACCAGCGGTCCCCGGGCTCGGGCCTCGTCGAAGAGGTCGAGCAGCTCGAAGGTGTGGCGACCGGCCGCGGTCGCGATCAGGCGGCCCTGGAGGTCGCCACGCCGCGCGGCCGCCCGGAAGACAGCACGGGGCAGCGCGTGGCCCACGCCCCAACGCACCGGCGTCTTCACCTGGTCCAACACCGGCCGCACCACGGGGTCCAGCAGCGACATCGCGCCCTCCTCCTGCCTGTGGTACGCCGTCGTACCAGTCCTGGATCACGAACGTACCGCGCGGCGGCGGATCTGACCAGCCCCTCGGCACCGGCCGGACGTCCTAGGGTGTGCCCGTGACGACCGCCGTACTCGACAGCCGCTCCCGCCTGCTCGCCGGGCTCTCGGACGCGCTGCGCGAGCGGTCCTACGCGGAGGTCACGGTGGCCGACATCGTCCGCCAGGCACGTACGTCGAAGCGCACCTTCTACGAGCACTTCGCCGACAAGCACGACTGCCTCGTCGCCTTGCTGACCATGTCCAACCTCGAGCTGCGGCGTTGCATCGCCGCCTCCGTCGACCCCTCCGCGCCCTGGGAGACCCAGGTCCGTCAGGGGGTCGGCGCGCTGCTGGAGCTGGTGCACGCCGAGCCGCACCTGTTCCTGAACTGGTTCCGGGCGGTGCCGACGCTGGGGGACGAGGGCCGCGTGCTGGTCCGGGAGGGGATGGCCACCTTCGTCGAGCTGCTGCGCACCCTGGCCGACACCCCCGACCTCCAGCGCGCCGGCGTCGAGCCGCCCACGCGCGAGCTCGGCATCATCGTCTTCGGCGGCCTGCGCGAGCTCATCGCCACGGCGCTGGAGGAGGGGCGCGACCCGCTGACCCTGATCGAGCCGGCCAGTCGGGCGCTCAGCGCGTTGCTCGCACCTCGAGGCTGACCGACACGGTGTCACCCTCGGCGATCCGCTCGGCGCGTCGCACCGCGACCTTGACCGGTACCAGGTAGCGACCTCCGCGGGGGAAGAGCGCGGTGGTGAACTCGGTGGCGCCGATCCGTGCCGTCACCGGCACCTGCCCCCAGTAGGCCAGCTCCCGGGAGGCCTCCTTCAGCTCCTCGCTGTCGACCTCGGGCATGACCACGAAGAGGTACGGCGCCGGACCGCGCCACTCGACGACCTCGCCCGCGAAGTCCCAGGCCATCGGCTCAGGAGAGCAGCCCGTGGAAGCTGGGCAGCTTGATGCCGTGGCCGACGTTGTCGCCCCACAGGTCGGTGGCGCGGTTGCCGATGTCCATCACCACGGTGTAGCCGCGAGCCACGATCCGGGCACGGTTGGCCTGCTTGCTCGCCGCCAGGCCCTGGCCCTTGGGTCGACCGTAGACGTCGGCGTACCGGTAGCCGGCGGCGCTGAGCTGCGGCCGGATGCTGTCGGCGCTGTGCTGGGTCCGGCCGGTGACGAAGAAGACGGTGTACCCGAGGTCGACGGCGTGCTTGGCCACCCTCAGCGTCGGCCGGACCGGCTTGGGCCAGCGATAGTGCGTCTGCAGCGAGGTGTTGTCGATGTCGAGCACCAGGGCCGGGCGGGCGGCGTCGCCGACGTGCGCGTCGAGGTAGGCATCGGCGCCGACGAGCTTCTTGCGCACCTTGGCCAACCACACCGACCGGGACGGCAGGCCGGCCGGACGCGCGTGTGCGGGAGCCGCAACGGCGGGCTCGGCCGGGGCCGGCCGCTGCGCGCTAGCGGCGGCCGGGACGAGCAGCGCGGACCCGAGGGCGAGTCCGAGCAGCGCAGCGGGTACGGCGGCGGTGGGGCGTCGGCTCATGACACGACCCTAGACGAGGCGCGGGCGGCCCGCCCCCGGCGAACCGGGCGCCGCCGCTCAGGCGCCGAGCTGGGCCAGCACCTCGGTGCGCAGTCGGGACAGCAGGTCGCTGCGCTCACCGGCGCCGCCGGTCAGGCTGGCGCCGTTGACGATGAACTCGTCGTAGCCGGCCTCGGCGTACGTGCCGATCTGGTCGGCGAGCTGGGCGGCCGATCCGCCGATGCTCGGCCGACCGGGAACGGCCTCGGCATCGAGGCGGACGATGCTGTTGATGCTGCAGTGCACCGTGCCGGGCTCGCGGCCGACCTGCTCGCACGCCGCGAGCAGCTTGCGCCGGGACGCGGCCGCCGTCTCGGGGGTGCCCCAGGTGTTCCACTCGTCGGCGTGCCGGGCGGTGATCCGCAGCATCCGCGGGCTGCCGGAGCCGACCACGATCGGCAGCCGCCGCTGGAGCGGCTTGGGGTCGCACGGCGCATCCACGACGTCATAGACCTTGCCCCGGAAGGTGGTCCGCGGCTGGTCGAGCAGGCTGCGGACGATCTGGATCGACTCCTCGAACCGGGTCACCCGTGGGCCCGGCTCCTCGAGCTCGAAGCCGTAGGCGGCGTGCTCGTTGACCTGCCAGCCCGCACCCAGACCGAGGACCATCCGGCCGCCGGAGAGATGGTCGATGGTGGCGGCGCGGTTGGCCAGCAGGGCGGGGTGGTGCACCGAGGTGGGACTGACCAGGGTGCCGATGCGGACCCGCTCGGTGGCTGTCGCGAGGGCAGGCAGCAACGACCAGGCCTCGTGCACGGGGCCGTCGGCAGGAGCCCCGGCGGGGGTGTTGGGCATGTAGTGGTCGGCGAGCCAGACGCCGTACCAGCCCTCGGCCTCGGCCTGGCGGGCCTCGGCGAGCACCTCGGCGACCGGGTGCGAGGCGGCCGGCCAGAAGGAGAACTTCACGATCGCCACCCTAGGTCGCGCTCCCAGCGCCCGCTTTGCCCGGAGCCCTGGCGCGACCCCGGTGCGGATGCCAGGATCGAGCCGTGAGCGACTGGAACAGCCAGGTGATCGAAGAGTTCCGCGCCAACGGCGGCCGCGTCGGCGGCCCGTTCGAGGGCGCGCCCATGGTGCTGGTGCACCACATCGGGCGGCGCAGTGGCACGGAGCGGATCACGCCGCTGGTGTACCTGCCCGGGGACGACGCCTCGACCCTCTACATCTTCGCGTCCAAGGGTGGCGCCCCCACCCACCCGGACTGGTACCACAACCTCGTCGCGGCCGGCAGCACCACCGTCGAGGTCGGCACCGAGACCTTCCCGGTCCGTGTCGAGGAGGTCACGGGCGAGGAGCGTGACCGTCGCTACGCCGCGCAGGTCGCTCGGATGCCCGGGTTCGGCGAGTACGCCGAGAAGACGGCGGGCGTCCGGGTGATCCCGGTGCTCGAGCTGACCCGGGAGTGAGCCGATCACCGCGGCGGCCCGCGGCGGCTGAGGCCGTCGGGCCACGCTTGCTACCGTCGGGCCATGGCCGACCCCGCCGAACCCTCCCCTGACGACCTGGTGTTGTGCTGCTTCCTGTGGTCGATGCCCGGGCAGGAGGCGGGCCTTCAGGAGTACGAGGACCAGGTCCTCGCACTGCTGCCCGAGCACGGCGGCTCGGTGGTGCAGCGGGTCCGCTCGACGGGCGCGGCGACCGGGCCGCGGGAGGTGCAGCTGCTCCGGTTCCCCGACCAGGACGCGGCCGACAGCTACCTGGAGGACGCACGGCGGCTCGCCCTGGCGGACCTGCGCGACCGGGTGATCGCGCGCACCGAGCTCTTCGAGGTCGCGGTGCTCCGATGAGCCAGCACGAGCCGACGGGCAGCGACTCGGTCCGCACGCTGGTCCCGGTGCCGCCGGAGCAGCGCCCGCGACGCCGGCGGCGTACGGCGCGCGTGCTGCTGATCGACGACCGCGAGCGGCTGCTCCTCTTCCACGACACCGACCCGGGCCTGAGCGGCGTGTTCTGGTGGATCACGCCGGGCGGTGGCCTCGATCCGGGCGAGTCCGACCGGGCCGCCGCCGTCCGGGAGCTGCAGGAGGAGACGGGCGTCGTCGTGAACGAGGCGGACCTCGTCGGGCCGGTGATGGAACGCCGGGTCGTGCACGGCTACACCGACGTGGTCGTCGACCAGGAGGACGTGTTCTTCGCCTGCTGGGTGCCTGCCTTCGACGTCTCCGACGCGGGGCACACGCCGCAGGAGCGTGCGCTGATGACCGGACACCACTGGTGGACGCGCGAGGAGCTGGCCGAGACCACGGACGAGGTCTGGCCGGCCGAGGTGCTCGAGCTGTGGGCGGACGCCGAGGCGCGGCGCGCCGACGGTCGGGACCGGCCCCCGCTCGACGGCGGCGACGTGGAGGAGTCGACCGTCCCCGCCTGATCGGCCCTTGCCGCGACGCACCTCACCGATCAGCATGGTGAGGTGTGAACCGCTGGCCGCTCAACTGAGCGAGATGGGAGCCGATTCGATGGAGGTGTCCGGCTCCGTGCTCTCCTCGCTCGCTCGTGCGAAGAAGAAGCACCCCAAGAAGAAGCACCACGCCAAACACCCGAAGCACCACAAGAAGAAGCACCACAAGCACAAGAAGAAGCAGCCGGCCGCGACAGTGACGGCGCCGGTCGTCGCGCCCGCCAAGCCGGCCGACCCCGCCGTGGTGCACATCGCGGACCGGTTCACCGGCGGGTACACGACCGCGTTGGGCCAGGCGATCTCCGCCGCCGGCGGCTCGCTGGCCTGGTTCGACCGACAGCTCGCCCCCGACCAGGTCGCCGAGAGCGCCCGAGCCCAGCAGCTGTGGTCGTGGTTCCCGCTGCTCGCCGACACCCCGGCCCAGCGCTACGCCTCCGAGCGCTCGGGCGGTTTCGGCAACTGGGACTACGGCATCGACCTGGCGTCCTGGACGATCCTGCGCCGGGTGCACAGCAACCGCGCCGTGCTGGAGGCGATGGTCGAGCTCTGGTCCGACCATCTGCACGTCCCCGTCGGCTCCGACGGCTGGTACTGGCGGCAGGACTACGACGCGCTGATCCGCACGCACGCACTCGGCAAGTTCTCCACGCTGCTGATCGCCGCATCGCTCCACCCCGCGATGCTGGTCTTCTTGAACAACGCCGAGTCCACCGCCGACCACCCTGATGAGAACCAGGGCCGTGAGCTGCTCGAGCTGCACACCGTCGGCCGTGGTCTCTACGACGAGGACCAGGTCAAGGCATCGGCGCGGATCCTCTCCGGCTGGACGGTGAAGTGGCCCTGGGACGGCGACCACCCGGCGGTCGCGACCTGGAGCGCCTACTACGACCCCGACCGGCACGCCACCACCGCCGCGACGGTCCTCGGGTTCAGCACCGACGGCGACGGGCGCGGGGGGCAGACAGCCAAGGACTACCTCGACTACCTCGCGCATCACCCCTCGACAGCGCGCCGGATCGCCACCAAGATCGCCACCCGGTTCGTCAGCGACACCCCCTCCGATGCGCTCGTCACCAAGCTGGCCCAGGTCTACCTCGCCAGCGACACCGACGTGCGACCGGTGCTGCAGACGCTGGTCCGGCACCCGGAGTTCGCCGCGGCGGCCAAGCAGAAGGTGCGCACGCCGGTGGCCGACATGATCGCCACCCTCCGGCTGCTGGGCGTCGACGTGCAGCCACCCGCCTCGCGCGACGACGCCGCCCACCAGCTCGTCTTCGTCCACGGGGGCCTGCAGCCCTACTCGTGGCCGCGCCCCGACGGCCCCCCCGACAGCGCCGCCGAGTACGCCTCGGCCAGTCGGATGCTGAACAGCTTCGCGATGCACTGGAACCTCGCCGGCGGCTACTGGCCGACCGGCGGCGTCACCTACCGCTCGCCCGGAGCGTTCCTGCCCGCCGGCAAGCCCACCGTCGCGCAGTACGCCGAGCACCTGTGCCGGCTCTTCCACGCCACCGGCACCACCGCCACCACCACCCAGGCGCTCGCCCAGGCGATCGGGATGAGCCCGACCGACACCATCGACCCGACCAGCTGGCAGGGCGAGGGCCTGCAGGAGTGGCTCGGCGTCCGCGCCCTCGGCGTCGTCCTCGACCACCCGCGCCACATGACCCGATGAGCCGACGATGACCCGACCGAAGAGCACCGATCCAGCCGCCGGCGACCCCTGCTGCGCCGACTACCGCGCCGGCCTCTCCCGCCGCGGCTTCCTCGCCGGTCTCGGTGCCGCGGCCCTCGGCGGCGTCGCCGTCAGCGTCTTCGGCGACGCCGTCCGGCAGGTCGCCTATGCCGACACCACGACCACCGGGACGAGCGCCCGCAACGTCTTGGTGGTGCTGTCGCTGCGCGGAGCGATCGACGGCCTCGGAGTCGTCGTCCCGCACGGCGACACCGCCTACGCCGCGGCCCGACCCACCATCGCCGTACCGACCTCGAAGCTGCTGGCGGCCGACTCGATGTTCGGCCTGCACCCCGGCCTGGCACCGCTGCTGCCGTGGTGGCAGTCGAAGCAGTTCGCCGCCGTGCAGGCGGTCGGCCTGCCGATGCCGAACCGGTCGCACTTCTCCGCGATGGAGGAGATCGAGGAGGCGGACCCGACCGAGACCGTGCGGCAGGGGTGGGTCAACCGGATGATCGGCCTCGACGCCGGCACCTCGCCGACCGAGGCCGTGCACCTGACCTCGGCCATGCCACCGACGCTGGTGTCGGGTCCGGCGCCGACGCTGGCCGCCGACCGGCTCTCCGACATCGCGCTGGTCGGGGCGAACCCGCTCTTCGACACCGACGCCTCCTGGCGGGCGCGGCGGCGGCAGGGCCTGCAGACCGTCTGGAGCGGCGCGACCGGCACGCTGGGCGCGGCCGGCCGGCAGGCGCTGACCGTCACCGACGTGCTGGCACAGGCCGCGGCGACGACGTACCAGCCGCAGAACCAGGCGACGTACCCGACCGCATGGCCGGCCACGGACCTGGCCGCGGCGCTGAAGGACACCGCCCAGCTCATCCGTGCCGACGTCGGCACGGAGGTGGTCTCGATCGACTTCGGCTCCTGGGACTACCACGCGGACTACGGGACAGTGGACAGCGGCAACATGGCCGGCATGGTCGGCGCGCTCGGCTCGAGCATCGCCGCGTTCCTCACCGACCTCGGCTCGGACCTGGACCGCGTCACGGTGCTGACGATCAGCGAGTTCGGCCGTCGGCTGGGCGAGAACGGAGCCCACGGTCTCGACCACGGCTGGGGCAACATGATGCTGCTCTTCGGTGCGGGCGTGAACGGCGGCCGCTACCACGGCACCTGGCCCGGCCTCACCGATCCGGCCAGCCCGTACGTCGACGACGACCTGGCGGTGACCACCGACTACCGCGACGTGATCGGTGAGGTGCTGGCCAAGCGCTTCCCCGACCGGAGTGTGGCCGCCGTGTTCCCCGGCCACCAGCAGAGCCCGATCGGCGTCATGAGCTGACGTGCGCCGAGCCCGTCGAGGCGCCTGCTGGCCCTCGGCGAACTCCGGGACAGGAACCCCTCACGAAACGCACTTGAACGATCACGATATATCGCGTTACGGTTGGTTCATCTACTGAGCGATAGGAGCTCCTGCATGATGAACGAATCACCAGATGAGCGCCGCGGGCCCCGCGGGCACGGCGGTCGCTCCGGCGGTCGTGGCGGCCGCGACGGAAACGGCGGCCGCGACGGACGAGGCAACCGCCGGCGCGGTGGCCGCCGGCGCGGCGACATCAGGCGGCTGCTGCTCGCCGGCCTGATCGACGGCCCGGCCCACGGCTATGAGCTGATGCGCCGGCTCGAGGAGCGCTCCGACGGGCGCTGGCGGCCGAGCCCCGGCTCTGTCTACCCGATGCTCCAGCAGCTGGAGGACGAGGGGCTGGTCCGCAGCGCCGAGGGCGAGGGTCGTCGGGCCTACGAGCTCACCGACGAGGGCCGCGCCCAGGCCGACCCGTCCGCCCTGGACGAGCTCGCCAGCACCGGCGAGGACGATCCCGCAGCCGGTCTGCGCGAGGAGATCGAGCAGCTCCACCTCGCGGTCCGGCAGGTGCGCGCCGTGGGCGGCGGGGACCAGATCGCCGAGGTCGCCGGCGTTCTTCGCCAGGCGCGTCAGACGATCTACCGCCTGCTCGCCGAGGCCTGACCCGGTCGGTCGCCGTAAGTGGGACCATGCCTCCATGACGGCGGCATCCGAGGCCCAGGACGAGACGCTCGACCTGCGGCGTGAGACGTTCACGATGGCGCTCTACGTCGCGATCTGCCTGTTGGCGGCGATGCTCGCCGTGCCCGAGGACAGCGAGCACGCCCATGCTCTCGGCATCGTCTGGGGGATCTCGATCGGCCTGGTGCTGGCGCACCTGTTCGCCTTCCGCCTCGCGACGCGGCTGGTCAACCTCGGCGCGTTCGATGCCGAGGACGCCCGGCTGGCCGCCGCCCAGCTCGCCGGCGGGATCGCCGCCGCGGTCCTCGCCTCGGTCCCCGTGATCCTGTTGCCGGCCGACAGCGAGATCACCTGGGCCGAGCTGCTGCTGGCGGCGCTCATCGCCGCAGCCGGGTACGCCGTCGCGCGGCGCGCGGCAGCGCACCCGCTCACAGCGATCGCCTACGGGCTGGTGATGCTGGCGCTCGCGGTCGGGGTCGCGTTGCTCAAGAACCATCTGGCCGGCCACTGAGTGCGGGCGTCTCGCCCAGCGGACCCCCGATGCGGAGCCAGACGACCGCGGTCCATAGTCTTGTAAGCAACTAGACATTGGTGTCTGGTGATAACAGGAGGACCCATGCACCACCAGCGGATCGGGCTGCTGGCGACCACCGCCGCGACAGCCCTCACCCTGACCGCCGCCCTCGCTGCCACCGTCCCCGCCGCCGACGCGGCGACGTACGGACATCGCAGCCACGACGTCCACCACGTGCTGCCGAGTGCTGCCGACACCTCGGCAGCGCCGCCGGTCACCGTGACCAAGAACAAGCTCGGTAGCCGGGCGAAGGGCGACATCTTCGTCGCTCCCTACGGGACGTCGGACACGTACGCGAGCGGCGCCGAGATCCTCAGCCCGAACGGCAAGAAGGTGCTCTGGTACCACCGGGCCGCCGCCGGCAAGACCATCGCCGACTTCCGCACCCAGACCTACCGCGGCAAGAAGGTCCTGACCTTCTGGCAGGGCACCGGCCTCGGCGGCGTGGCGACCGGGACCGACTACATCTACAACGACAAGTACCGCCAGATCGCCGAGGTGCACGCGGGCAACGGGCTCAGCGCGGACGGGCACGAGTTCCTCATCACCAAGAAGAACACAGCGCTGATCCTGAGCTACACCACCGCGACCGCCGACCTCACCTCGATCGGTGGCCCGGCGAACCAGACGGTGATCGACGGGGTCGTCCAGGAGGTCGACATCCGCACCGGCAAGGTGCTGTTCTCCTGGAACAGCGCCGACCACGTCCCCTACTCCGAGAGCCAGCAGCCGCTGCCGGCCAGTGCGAGCACCCCCTGGGACTGGTTCCACGTCAACGCCGTCAAGGAGCAGGGACGCAAGCACCTGCTCATCGACGCCCGCAACACGTGGACGGCGTACGACGTCAACCGCCGCTCGGGTGCGATCGACTGGAAGCTCGGCGGCAAGAACAGCTCGTTCACCCTGAAGGCGGCCGACGGCACCGAACTCAACGATGCCGGCCGCATCTTCGCCTGGCAGCACGACGCCGAGGCCCACGGCCACGGTCTGATCACCGTCTTCGACAACGAGTCGGCAGGCACCGCCAACACCGGTCAGGGCGCTGTCTCCTCGCTCGGCCACAGCCGCTCGACCAAGATCCGCCTCGACCTGAAGCACCGCACGGCCACCCTGGTCAAGGAGTACGACGAGCCCACGGGCACCCTCGCCTCCTCGCAGGGCAACACCCAGCTGCTGTCGAACGGACACGTCTTCACCGGCTGGGGCGCCCTGCCGCACCTGTCGGAGTTCAACGCCCGGGGCAAGGACGTCTTCGACGCCAGCTATCCGACCGGGTTCGTCAGCTATCGCGCCTACCGGCTGCCCTGGAAGGCACGCCGCTAGGTCCTCGCCGCTTCGCAGAGCGCCACTGTCACCCGGTGACAGTGGCGCTCTGCACATCCGCATGCCCGAACAGCGCGGGCAGCAGCCCGCCGCTGACGAGCAGGACGACGACCTCCGCACGGTCGATGTGCCCGTCCGCGACCTCGGCGAGCAGCCCCGCGAGGGCCCGCCCCGACGGGCGACAGGTAAAGATCAGAAAAGCAGCGGGCCGTTCATCAACGGTTCGGCTGCGCGACTTCCTGAGTAAAGGCTGAGGAGTGGTCGCGATCCCTAGCGTCCTCTCGCCAGGGCGTCGGCCATCGTGCCGGTGCGTCGACGGCAAGGAGAGGCAGCCATGGGTCTTCGCGCGGTCCGGGTCCGCGGCATTCGCAAGGACTTCGGCGACGTCGTCGCCCTCGACGGCGTCGACATCGACGTCGAGGCGGGCACCGTCCACGGCCTCGTCGGTCCCAACGGCGCCGGCAAGACCACCCTCCTGGGCATGCTGCTCGGGCTCGCCGCCCCTGACGCCGGTGACCTGGAGATCCTCGGTCGTCCGGTCGGTCGGGACCTGGCGGTTCCCGACGGCGTCGCCGGCTTCGTCGACGGGCCGGGCCTGTACCCGGCTCTGACCGCCCGCAAGAACCTCCGCACGCTCGCGACCCTGCGCGGGTACGCCGCCTCGTCCGTGGAGGATGCGCTGGAAGAGGTCGGCCTCCTTGACGTCGCCGACGACCCGGTGCGTGGCTTCTCGCTCGGCATGCGCCAGCGGCTCGGCCTGGCTGCGGCGCTCCTCGGCGACCCGCGCCTGCTGGTGCTGGACGAGCCGGCGAACGGCCTCGACCCGGCCGGCAAGCGCCACGTCCATCGGGTGATCATGAGGCTGGCCGAGCGGGGCGCGGCGGTCGTGCTCTCCAGTCACCGGATGGACGACCTCGCGGCCCTGTGCGGTGACGTCACCCTGCTCGCGGCCGGCCGGGTGGTGTTCTCCGGGCCGCTGGCCAAGCTCGCCGCCGAGAGCGGTGACCTGGACTACCGCCTCGTCACCTCCGACGGCGCCCGCGCTCGCGAGGTCGCCGCCCGCACTCCCGGCATCACGGTGGTCTCAGCGTCCGTGATGAGCTCCGAAGTCCTCGGGGCCGAGGCAGCACTCGTCGTGCGCGGCTCGGTCCCGAGGATGGACGAGCTCGTCACCGGCATCGTCGGGTCGGGCATCGCCGTTCGCGAGCTCGGCCCGGTCACGCCCCCGCTGGAGGCCGCCTTCCTCGCCCTCACGGGCGAGACCTCCGAGGAGCGCCCTCGATGAGCACTGATGCCCCGGTCCGCCCCACCTCGCCCGCAGCTCCGGCGACGGTCCGCCCGGCGTCGTTGCGGCGTACGTTCCGCTTCGAGCTCGTCAAGCTCCTGGCCCAGTGGCGGATCAGGCTGATGCTCCTGGTCTGCCTGGTGGCTCCGGGCGCATTCGTCGCCGCCGTGGGGCAGCAGAGCTCCCTGCCCGCCGACACCGTCTTCGGCCGCCAGATGGCGCTCACCGGCTGGGCCGGTCCGCTGGTCGTCCTCGCCTTCGCGAGCACCTGGGCGCTGCCGCTCCTCACCTCGCTGGTCGCCGGTGACGTCTTCGCGACCGAGGACCGGCTCGGCACCTGGCGCCACCTCGTCGTGGCGGTGCGCTCGACCCGGCGCATCTTCGCCGCCAAGGCGCTCGCCAGCCTGATCGTGGTGCTCGCGATGGTGGCCTGCCTGGCGGGCTCCGCCATCGCCGGCGGCCTGCTGGGGGTCGGCAGCCACCCCCTGGTGGGCCTCGACGGTCACACCCTCGGCGTCGGGGACGCCGCCGGGCGGGTCGCCCTCGCGTGGCTGTGCGTCGCCGTGGCGACCCTGACGTACGCCGCCGTCGGACTGCTCGGCTCGGTCACCATGGGTCGCTCCCCCATCGGCCTGCTGCTACCGGCCCTGCTCGCCCTGCTGCTCCAGCTCGTCACGATGCTGCCGCTGCCCGTCGTCGTACGGATGGCCCTGCCGAGCAACGCGTTCCTGGCCTGGCGCGGCCTGTTCACCGAACCGGCCCAGCTGGGGCCGATCTGGGTCGGGCTGGCCGTCAGCGTGACCTGGACCGTCGTCGCGACCGCGGCGGCCAGGCGTCTGTTCGTACGCCGGGACTTCACCGACGTGAGCAACGACGGCTCCTCGCGCCGCATCGCTGTGGGTGGGCTGCTGCCGCTGGCCGCCCTGACGGCGCTCACGGCCGTCGTGGTCGGCATCGCCACCCCGGCGCACGCGACCGGGGTGACCCGGGCGAAGCTGCAGGAGTCGCTCGCCACGACGTTCAGCCACCTCTACGTGCTGCAGACCGCCGAGCTCCATCAGACGCCTGTCACCGAGGCCGCGATGCGCACCACCGCGACGTGTGACAAGGGCGGCGCCACCGACCGGAGCAGCGCGGACAGCGCTGTCACGGGTCAGGGCGCCGGACCGGGGAACGACTGGCGCTGCATCGTCTCCTGGCACACCCCCGGTACGGCCTTCGTCGGCCAGGCCACCTTCCAGCTCGACGTGACGGCCGACGGCCGCTACGTCGCCGACGGTGACGGACCCAAGGAGGTCAACGGCTCCTTCCAGGTCCACACCGCCGACGGGGACATCCCCAACCCGTTGTGGCAGTTCGACGGTCTCGTCGACCTGCTGACGACGTAGCACCTCCCTCGTGGCACCCATCCCCCGCACGCAGCAGGAAAGGACAGTCCATGCACGTCACGCGTCAGCGCCGGCGTCCTGAGGGTCTCTCGGCCTTCCACGGCGCCCTGAGAGGCAAGCGCCTGCGCCTCCTCGCGGCAGGCGGCGTCGCACTCGCGCTCGCGACCGGTGGCATCGCCACCGCGTCGACGGTCGGGTTCGGCAACCACACCGTCGGGTCGACCTACTCCGACGGCAGCGTCCAGGTCTCCGCCGACCAGACGATCAACCCCCTCGGGGACCGCCTCATGACGCCGTTCGGCAAGATCATGGGCTCGACCATCAGTCCCAACGGACACATCCTGGCGACGACCAGCACCGATCACTCCGTCGACGTCCAGATGTTCGACCTGGACACCTACGCGCCCGTCTCCGCCGCCGGCACGGCTCCGCTGGGCGATGCGAAGACCGCCAACACCTTCCTGAACGCGGCGGCGAACGCCGGCTTCCCCTCGATGACCTACCTCAACACGCCTGCCGGTCAGACCAGCGCCAACACCTGCACGCCGGGCGGCACGAGCTCCGACGGCACGATCGGCCAGGGCAACCCGACCTTCTCCCCCGACGGCACCAAGCTGTGGGTTCCGGTCGCCTGCGGCTTCGACGTCTACACGGTCGACGCGACCGGCAACCTCAGCGCGCCGAGCACGTACTTCCTGCCCGTCGTCACCGCCGCGCACCCGATCGTCACCAGCACCGCCAACCCGTTCGCCACCACCACGACCGAGCTGCCGCTGACGGCCGGATCCGTCTTCGGCCCCGACGGCCACCTGTACGCGGCGCTCAACGGCCAGGATGCGGTCGACGAGATCGACCCCTCCAACGGTTCGGTGCTCGCCCAGTGGAAGGTCGGCGTTGCTCCGCGCCAGCTGTCCTTCGTCGGCGGCAAGCTCTACGTCACCAACGAGGGCGGCGCGGCGAACCCGACCGGCACCACCATGCAGTCCTACGGCTCGACGGTCGCCGCGAACGGCACCACCGGCTCGGCCACGGGCGGAACCGTCTCGGTGATCGACCCGACCGTCGCCACGGGTGTCGCGGCGACCATCACCGTCGGACGTCACCCGACGGCGACGTACACCGACGGCACGACCCTCTACGTCGCGAACACCGACGAGGACACCGTCTCGGTGATCGACCCGACCACGAACGCCGTCGTCCAGACGATCAGCACCCAGCCCTGGGTCAATGCCAGCGACCGGGGCAAGGACCGCGGCACGGCGGTCGGCTATGAGCCCGACTCGATCGACATCGTCAACGGCCACCTGCTGGTCTCCCTGGGCCGGGCCGACGCCATCGAGGTCTTCGCGCTCGGGTCGAGCGCCCAGGACCCGGTGAGCGAGATCGGGCTGGTGCCCACCGACTATTACCCCTCGGGCGTCTTCACCGACGCCGCCGGCCGGGTCGTGGTCGCCAACCGCCGCGGCGTCGACGCGCGCGGCCCGAAGCTCAGCTTCAGCGGGGGTCTCAACACCAACACGGCGATCGGGCACGGCACGCACGCCACCACCGCTTCGCTGACCCGCTTCACCTGGCCGACCGACGCCGCGATCAAGGCCGACACGGCGACGGTGTTCCAGCAGAACGGCTGGAGCGCCGACCCGTCGATGAGCACGACCCAGAAGGTCACCACCTGCAAGACGGTCCAGGTCAAGGTGAAGCTCACGAAGAAGGAGCTGAAGAAGGCCAAGAAGAAGGCGAAGAGGCACCACAAGAAGCACTTCAAGCACTACAAGTACGTCGACCGGCGGGTCTGCTCCACCAAGAACGTCACGGTGCCCAGCGCCAACCCGGTGCCGACCCAGATCGGCCAGGCGTCCTCGAAGATCAAGCACGTCTTCCTGATCGTCAAGGAGAACCGCACCTACGACCAGCTCTTCGGTGACCTCAAGCAGGGCAACGGCGACCCCACGCTGGCGCAGTTCGGCCAGGAGGTCACCCCGAACCAGCACGCCCTCGCGACCCAGTTCGGGCTTTACGACAACACCTACGACATCGGCACCAACTCGGCCGAGGGTCACAACTGGATGATGATGGGCGACAACCCGGAGTACACCGAGTCCTCGGCCGGGGAGTACACCCGCTCCTACGACACCGAGGAGGACGTGCTCGGCCACCAGCGCTCCGGCTTCCTGTGGAGCGCGATCCAGGCGGCCGGCGGCACGGCGCGCAACTACGGTGAGTACGAGTACGGCGAGGGCAAGCCGGCCGGCTCCACGTGGCAGCAGTACTACTGCGCCGCGACGGCGTACGACGCGAACGCCGACGCCACGCAGCTCACCACGGGCCCGCTCGCCGGTGCCCACTACGGCTCGGTCATCCCCTCGCTCAACGCGATCAGCGACCCCTCGTCGCCGGCGTTCGACACCTCGATCCCCGACATCTTCCGCGAGGCGGTCTGGGAGCAGGACTTCGACAAGCAGGTCGCCGGCGCGGGCGGTGCCGACAAGGCCGTGCCGAACTTCAACATGATGTGGTTCTCCAGCGACCACACCAGCGGTCAGGCGAGCCCGGAGGCGCAGGTCGCCGACAACGACCTCGCCGTGGGCCGGGTCGTCGACAAGATCTCGCACTCGGCGATCTGGAAGGACTCGGTCATCTTCGTCGCCGAGGACGACAGCCAGGCAGGCGCTGACCACGTCGACGGTCACCGGGCCCCGATCCAGGTCATCAGCCCCTGGGCGCAGCACGGCAAGGTGGTCGACACCTACTACTCGCAGATCAGCATGGTCCGCACGATCGAGCAGATCCTGGGTGCCCAGCCGCTGAACGAGAAGGTGGCCGCCGCGACCCCGATGTACGGCGCCTTCACCACCACGCCGAACAACGCGCCCTTCGACGCGGTCGCCAACCAGGTGCCGCTCACCGAGGGCCTCGCCGGTGGCACCCCGGCGTGCGGCAACGACACCCTCGGCAAGACGGGTGCCGCTGCCAAGGCCCTGCAGAAGAAGGAGGCGGCGGCCACCGACGTGCCCACCGCCGAGCAGGCCGTCGCCAACGAGTGGGACACCTGGGCGAACCAGCAGCACCTCGCCGGTGCCATGGCGATCGCCGACTACGCCAACCCGGATCTGATGAACCGCTACACCTGGTACCGGGCGCACGACTGGAGCACGCCCTACCCCGGCGACGCGCAGATCTACGCGCCGTCGCAGGTCCCGGGGGCCAACGTGCCGAACGCCGACACCGACCACTGATGCCGGCGAGACCACGGCGGTGATCACCGTCTGACCACGAACAGCGGCCCGGAGTCCTCGACTCCGGGCCGCTGTTCACGTCGAGTCGGGCCTGCGTCCCCGTTCAGTCGGGCCTCCGTCCCGGTCGAGTCGGGCCTGCGTCCCGGTCGGGCCTGGTGCGACGCCGGAAGTCCGCGACCTACCCTGAGCCGGGATCTGGTGCCGCTGCGTCGCTCATGCAATCGGCGACCTGCTGACGGAACCACGCGTGCGCGAGATCGTGCTCACGGTTCTCGTGCCACCACAGCGTGAAGGCCAGGGGAGGCATGATCCACGGGCACTCGAGCATCCGTACGCCGGCGGCAGCCGCCCCCAGCCGGTCCAGCAGCGCCGCCTGGACCAGGCCGACGCTCTCGGTGCCGGCGACGAGGTAGGGGACCGCGCCGAAGCTCTCGGTGGTGACGGCGATGTTGAGGTCGATCCCGTGATCGAGGAGGCGCTTGCGCCAGGGCAGGTCGCGATGCTTGCTGACGGTCGGCAGCACCCAGGTGTGCGCGTAGGCGCTGCTGAGCGGCAGCTCCTCGCCGACGGCGGTGTTATCCCGGTCGACGATGCACACCCAACGATCGCTGAACAGGCCGGAGGAAGGCTTGTCCGGCATCACATCCCGGGGTCCGATCCAGCCGTCGACCTTCGAGAACCAGTCGCCCTCCGTGCCGGTCGAGGACATCCCGCGGAAGGCCAGCCGCGCGTGCGGCGCCGCCGTCCGGAGGCGACGGATCAACGCCGCCCCGAAGAGGGTCTGACCGTACTCGCTGGCGACGACGACGAACTCGCGGGTGGTGGCGTGAGCGTCGAACGAGCCGGCCGAGCCCATCAGGTCCTGGACGCCGCCCACTGCCTCACGCGCCGGTCCCACCAGGAGCTGGGCCAGCGGCGTGAGGACGTAGCCGTTGCCCTGACGATCGAGCAGGTCGTCGCCGAAGTGACGGCGCAGACGGGCCAACGCCCCGCTCGCCGCGGACTGGCTGATCGAGAGCCGGCGCGCGGCTCTGCTGACATTCCGCTCCTGCAGAAGGGCGTCGAGCGCGGGAATGAGGTTCCAGTCGATATGGCGCAACTCGTCCATGGGTTATCACCTCGCCGATAGCGGCCTATCAAAAAGCGTGTGACGACGATCACTGCGATCTGTTGCGTCCGTCACATCGCGGTGACGAAGATTGCACCACGTTCCAATGAAACGATTCAAGCCCAAGGAGCCTTTCGTGCCGAAATCTGGACATCCTCGCCGGAGAACATCCGCCCGACCCCGCCACCGCGGCTATCGGCTCGGTGCAGTGGTCGCCGGCGGAGCGGTCGCGCTGAGCACCGTGACGATCGCGGTCGGTCACGCCAGCGCCGCAACCGGCGGCACCGACCCGGACGGCCAGCCGCCGTCGACCTCGACGTACGCCGCTCTGAACCCGGTGGTCGGCCTCACCGCCTCCTCGTTCGCCCACCCGGCGAACACGGAGAAGCCGTGGGTGCGGTGGAACTTCATCCCGACCGACCCGACGACCACCGACGACTCGCTGCGCGCCGACCTCGATGACGCCGCCGCCCACAACATCGGCGGCGTCGAGATCGGTCAAGGGGGCGTCCCGACCGCGGACCAGCTCAAGGTGATCTACGCCGAGGCCGACAAGCTCGGCATCACTGTCAGTCTCAAGGCCGCCTCCGCCCTCCCGGGCCAGTCCTACGCCAACACCGACTCCTACGCCCGGCGCACGCTCAGCTTCAGCCAGTTCACCCCGGTGACCGCTGGTGGCACCGTCGACGCGGACGTCCCGGGTACGGCGACGGGCACCATCGTCGCGGTGGTGGCCTACCGGTGCACCGCTGCCAACTGCGCACCGTCCACGGCAGGCCAGGTCTCGCTCGTGCGCGACTCGGCCGTCGACCTCACCAGCACGCTGACCGCCACCAACACCGCCGGGTACAACGGCGGAAGCACCGCCGGCCACCTGACCTGGACCGCCCCGACCACCACGCCCGGGGCCAGCTGGGTGGTCACCGTCTACCGCGCCGTCCCCTTCGGCACGACTCCGGAGACGCTGAGCCCGGAGGGCACCCGGGAGGTGACCGACGCCTACGACAGCTACTTCGCCGCGAACGGCCTCTCCGATCTGGTGAAGAAGAACGGCGGCGACTTCTTCGTCGACTCCCACCCGAGCGACCCCTGGGGTGTGCCGCAGGAGCTCTGGTCCAGCAACATGAGGACCGAGTTCCAGGCCCGTGCCGGCTACGACATCACCCCCGACCTGGCCGCCCTCGCCGACACCACCATGGTCGCCGGCCTCGCCACGACGTACACCTTCAGCGACGGGTCGGCCAACCGGATCCGCTCGGACTTCAGCAAGGTCCGCAGCGACCTCTACACCGCCAACCGGATCACCGCCTTCCAGGACTGGGCGCACACCTACAACATGAAGCTGCGCCTCCAGCAGGAGGACATCCCGATCACTGCCAGCGGTGACCAGATCCAGACCTCGATCGCCCTGGACCGCTCCGAGCACGAGTCGCTGATCGGCAGCGACCAGACCGACAACTACCGCTCGATGGCATCGGGCAACCACATGACCGGCAACACCTGGTTCAGCACCGAGTGCTGTGCGGTCCTCAACGAGAGCTTCGCCCAGACCCAGGAGGACTACCTCGTCCGGATGAACCACGAGTTCGCGGGCGGCGTGACGCGGATGGTCTACCACACGCGTCCCTCGACGGCGACGTCCACCAGCACGTGGCCCGGACCGGTGTTCAACGGTGGCCCGGGGAAGGTGAGCTTCTCCAACTCCTACAACAGCCAGCAGCCCTACTACACCGACGCGGCGGCGGCCAACGACTCCTTCGCCCGCACCACCGAGGTGCTGACCCAGGGCGCTGCGAAGATGGACATCGCCGTCTACATGCGCAGCTACTCCGATCCGGCGGCGTTCAGCACCTCCGACCCGTCGAACAAGCACTGGCAGGACACCGCCCTGCAGCGGGCCGGCTACACGTGGGACTACTACGACGAGAGCTCCATGGACCTGCCGAACGCGACCGTGTCGAACGGCCGGCTGGCCAACGACGGGCCCGCGTACCGGGCGATCGTGTTCGACCAGTTCCTGCAGCCCTCGACCGGCACCACCCGCGGCACGCTGACGGTCAAGGCCGCCCAGAAGATGCTGTCCTACGCCAAGGCCGGGCTGCCGGTCATCTTCGTCGGCAACCCGCAGGGCTCGGGCACCTTCCCGGCCTCGACCGACACCGACCTCAACGCGGTGCTCGGCCAGCTGCGCGCTCAGAACACCTTCTCATCCGTTCCCACCGAGGCGGCGCTGCCGAGCAAGCTCAAGAGCCTGGGCATCACCCCTGCGGCGCAGACCAAGACGGCCAGCAGCGTCCTGAGCGTGCGCCGGGACGACGCTGCCACGGGCACGAACTACTACTGGCTCTACAACCAGGGCGTCGATGCGGCGCCGGCGAGCACCTCCATCTACGGCGAGACCCCGAGCAACCTCTACGAGGCCCCGCAGGTCTGCCACACGACCGGCTCGATCCTCAACCCCTGCATGGCCACGGGCGATGCGGTCGACACCACCATCACGCTGGAGGGCCAGGGCGTTCCAATCCTGCTCGACACGACCTCGGGCGCGATCACACCGATCTCGGAGTACAGCCGCGACGGTGACCACGTGACCGTCAAGCTGCACCTGGATCGTGACGACACCACCGTCATCGCACTGACCACCGACCCGAGCCGGTTCGGGGTGACCAGCTCGACGCGATACGTAGCGTCCACCACCGCCGACGGCGCCGTCGCCCACGGCAACGACCTCTTCGTGAAGGCGCCGAGCAAGGGCAGCTACGTCACCACCCTCGGCGGCTCGACGACCCCGATCGTCTCCACCGTCGGCGACGTCCCGAGCAAGCTCGACCTCACCGACCAGGCCTGGAGCCTCAACGCCGAGGACTGGCAGCCGACCGCGGCCTACGGGACCACCGGCACCGCAGGCTCGGAGACCACGAAGGTGCCTGTGTCGGTACACCTGGACTCGCTCAAGCCGTGGTCCCAGATCCCGGCGCTGCAGTATGCCTCCGGCATCGGCACCTACAGCACGACGGTGCACCTGCCCGCCGACTGGAAGCCCGGCAGCGAAGGCGCGACCCTGAGCCTCGGCCAGGTCACCGACTCCTTCCGGGTGAGCGTCAACGGCACCGACATCCCGGTCGACCAGGTCTCCGCACAAGCCGATATCAGCAGTGCCCTCCACGCCGGTGCGAACACGCTGACCGTCCGCGTCTCGACCACGCTGAACAACAGGCTCTACTCGCTGGACACCGCTGTGGCCAACCGCGGCCTGCTCCAGGACTACGGTCTGGTCGGACCGGTGAGCGTCAACCCGTACCGGCTGGTCGCGGTCAGCCCGGCCAGGCCTGGCGCCACCGCCCTGCGCAACACTGTCGCGCCGAAGCTGCGGGGCACCGCCGCTGTCGGCAGGAAGCTGCACGTCAAGCACGGCACCTGGACGCCGGCAGCCACGTCGTACGTCTACCAGTGGAAGCGCAACGGCAAGGTCGTGAAGACCACCACGAGCGCCCACTACCGGGTGAAGGCGGCTGACCGCGGCAAGCGGATCAAGGTGACGGTGATCGCCTCGCGTGCCGGTTACGCCAGCGCCGCGGCCAGCACGGGGGTGAAGCGGATCACGAGGTAGTCGCGTCGAAGGGGGAGCCGGGCGGGGCCGATCGGCGGCCTCGCCCGGTTGCTCCTGCCGGCGACGGAAGGGGGTCGACCGTTCATCCGCCGACTGCGGCGGGCACGCGCGGCGGCGCCACCGAGCGACGTACGCCGTATTTCTCACGCACGCGTATATAGCGCCCGAATGTGACGATTCATCGCTTTCGCTTCGAGATATGCCCCACCTGGGTAAAGGCTGCCGCGCCAACGCCGATCTCAATAGTCTCGCTGCATGCCGGAACGGGTCGTAAGAATCGCCAGTGACATTGCGTCATTGACCCGAGAGAAGCTGAGTCGCGTCGCCGATGTTGCGACAGCGACGAAGATGCTCGCCATCAACGCCGCCATCGAAGCCGCGCATGCGGGGCCCGAAGGAGCCGGGTTCGGGGTGGTCGCCAAGGAGATCGCCTCCGTCGCGGACGAGGTCCGCGACCTCTCCGCTCAGCTCAACGACCAGATGGCACCACTCGTGGCCGCCTTGAGCGATCTCGGCGGCGTCCTCGTGATGCAGGTACGCGGAACACGTCTCTCCGACCTGGCCCTCCACGTCGTCGAGCTCATCGACCGGAACCTGTACGAGCGGTCCTGCGACGTCCGATGGTGGGCCACCGACGCCGCAGTCGTCGAGGCCTGCTCCGACCCCTCGTCGCAGAGCTGCACGCATGCCAGCCAGCGCCTCGGGGTCATCCTCGCGTCGTACACGGTGTACCTGGACCTGTGGGTGGCCGACGCCCAGGGGAAGGTCATCGCCCACGGCCGTCCCCAGCGGTATCCCGGCGTCCTCGGTCGCGACGTCTCCCGCGAGCGTTGGTTCGAGCAGGCGATGGCGACGCGCGACGGCACCGAGTTCGCCGTCGTCGACGTCACTGTCAACCCGGCTCTGGCCGGCGCGACCGTCGCCACCTACTCCACGGCCATCCGCGAGAACGGTGACGAGCACGGCCGAGCCGTCGGCGCCCTGGGCATCTTCTTCGACTTCGCTCCCCAAGCTCACGCCATCGTGACCGGCGTGCACCTGTCGGAGGAGGAGCGAGCGCGGACGCGCGTCATGCTGGTCGATCACGATCACGTCGTGCTCGCCTCCTCGGACAACCAGGGGCTCCTGCGCGAGCGCGTCGACGTCACACGCGCCGACGACACGCGCGCCGGGGTCTACCGACGACCCGACGGGACCATGGTGGGGTTCTCCATCACGCCCGGCTACGAGACCTACGAGGGTCTGGGCTGGTACGGCGTCGTCATGCAGACCCCGCCGCCGCTCGATGATCCCCACCCTGCAGGGACGGCACGGTAACCGCCGGAGGGGTCCATCCCCGACCCAGGTGCGCCGACCCCGGTGCGCCGTGACGCCGGTGTGGTGGCTCCGGACACGATTCAGCGGCCACGCAGTCGGTGGATCTCGGCACGGGAGTGCTCGACCTGCGGGGTGTCCTGGCCCTTGCCGGTCGACAGGTCGTGGGCGAGGTCGAGACTGGCGGCGAGGACGTGCTTCTCGCGGCGTCGGGTGACGCCGTCGGAGCGGCCGCTCACGGCTGCCTTGCGATCGCGTCGGCGGTGCTCGCGCTCCCCGGCGACGGCGAGGAGTTCCACCTCGGTGATGGTGCCGTTCGCCACCTCCGGCGCCAGGACGTCACGCAGCCAGCCCCGCTCGCGGCGCGCTCCCCACCGGAGTGCGACGAAGAGGACGACCACGCTGGTCACCGTGATGAGCACCATGAGGAGGATGACGCCCAGCGCGTTGCCGTCGGCCACCGCCGGCATGGAGTCCCACACGCCGTGCAGCACCATCGCCGTCAGGGCCAGCAGGAGCCCGCGACCGATGCGCCGCGGTTGCGCTCGGGTGCCGACGAGGTAGATGACGCCGGCCGAGAAGAGCGCCGTGTACATCGCGTGCGAGGCAACCCCCGTGGCGGAGCGAAGGACGAAGGTCTGGAGGACGGAGTCGACCTGGTGGATGCCGAAGCTCTGGTAGGCGCTCTGCTGGCCGTAGAGCATGTCCTCGAGGACCTGGAAGCCGAGGCCGACGTAGGCGCCGACGATGAGCCCGTCGTAGACGGTGCGGATGACCAGGGGTGCGAGGCCGAGCAGGAGGACGAACACCGCGCCCTTGGCCGTCTCCTCGACGAACGGCGCGCTGAGCCCGGCCCTCCAGTCGGTTGCCCAGGCCTGGCCGAAGCTCTTCGCGTACAGGTTCATCAGGGCGCCGTTGCCTGAGAGCGCCATCGCCCACGGCGCGCCGATGCCACCGCCGACGAAGGCCGTCACAGCGAGCAGTGCCGGGGTCCGCTCGTACCGGTCGGCATGGTGGAGGAAGAGCAGGAAGACCAGGCAGAAGACTCCGGCCGAGCCGACGGCCGCGAGGTTCGCCTCGGCGAACACACCGGCCGTGGGGGCGGCGAGCTCGTAGAGCTGGCGCGCACCCATGGCGAGCAGCAGCAGGTAGATCCACAGGCACACGTTGCGGGGCTGGAACAGGTGGAACCGGTTGCCCCAGCCGGACTCCTCGATGGCGTCGGTACGACGGGTGAGCAGTGCGTGGGTCTCGGGCGCGTCGGCACCCTCGTCGGTGATGGTGGAGTCGGTCGAGCGCATCAGGACTCGCCCCCGTCCTGGGCCAGGGAGTCGATCATCGCGTCGGTCTCGCTCTGGAGTGCGGTCACCTGGGCCTGGGGGCCGCTCACCTGGATCTCGATACCGGTCCCGTCGACGACGAAGGCGTCGATGGAACCGATACCACCCAGGTAGGTGAAGTCCTCGCCGATGCCCCGTAGCCCGGCGGCGGTGGTGACGTCACGCGTCTCGCCGGGAACGTGGAAGCCCGAGCTGGACGCGGCGGTGATCCGCTCGGTCTGGTCGAGCAGCCGGGAGGGGCTCTGGTCGAAGGGGCCCTGGACGATGGAGAACAGGACGCCGTCCTTGACCAGCGCGTCCTGCTTGACGGCCTTCGCGCCACTGCGCGTCTCGTCGCTGGTGCGCAGCCCGGCGATCACGCCCCAGCCAGGCGCGACGGACATCGTGATGTCGTCGGTGACCTGGATGGCCTCACCGGCCCGGGTCGAGTCGTCCCACGCCACCCGGTCGTCGACCCACGGCATCACCCACGCCCACAGTGCGATGACGGCGAGCGCCACCAGTCCGTAGGGGATCGACCGCCGATCCAACCCGAGCCAACGGTGCTCGACCGGGACCCGGGGCACCTCCGCCTGCGTCGTAGCCATTCGAGATCCCTCCCGCGAGAACGACTCCCCTTCCCCCGGTCGCGAGCCTATCCACCACGCACGGCTGCCGTCATCAGCACCGACCTCAGCGCTGCAGCCATGTCAGGACGGCGAGTACCCGCCGATGGTCGAGCCGGGAGGCCTCGAGGTCGAGCTTGGCGAAGATGGCCGTGCTGTGTTTCTCCACGGATGCGACGGCGAGGTGGAGAGCATCGGCGATGCCCTGGTTGGTGCGGCCCTGCGCCATCTGCTCGAGGACTTCCCGTTCGCGTGCGGTCAGGCGGGACAGCGGGTCGTGCTGTCGCGAGAGCAGGGCGGAGATCAGTTGCGGATCCAGGACGGTGCCCCCACCGGCGATGCGACGTACCGCCTCGCGCAGCTCCGCCAGTGAGCTGATGCCCTCCTTGAGCAGGTAGCCGACGCCTCGGGGTCCTGCGGCGAGGAGCTCGCGGGCGTAGTCGACCTCGGCGTACTGGCTCAGCAGCAGCACCCCGATGTCGGGGTGTTGCCGGCGCAGCGCGAGGGCGACGCGGAGCCCCTCGTCGCGGAACGTGGGAGGCATCCGGACGTCGAGCACCGCGACGTGGGGCGACGTCGTGGACAGGGCGGCGAGCAGCGAGTCACCGTCGCTGTAGGCAGCCACGACCGGGAACCCGGCCTCGTCGAACAGGCGGATCAGGCCCTCTCGGAGAAGGGCGGCGTCCTCCGCGATGACGACCCGGACAGGCTCCTCGCCTGCGGCGATGCTCACCGCTTCAGCCTAGGGTGCCGGCGGGACGGTCGACCGGGATGTTCGCGGTGATGGTCGTCGGTCCACCGGGCGGCGAGACGATCGTGAGCGTGCCGCGAAGGCCCGCGATCCGATCCTCGAGACCGGCGAGTCCGTGGCCTGGCCTGGTCCTGGCTCCGCCGATCCCGTCGTCGCCGACCGTGAGACGCAGGTATTGCCTGCCGTCGGCGTCGGTGGCCAGTTCGGCCGCGAGGTCCGCGCGGGTGGCGTGAGCGTGACGGACCGCGTTGGTGAGGAGCTCGGCGGCGACGTAGTAGGCACTGCGTTCGATGGGTGCCAGCAACGGCGACGGACCGAGGTCCAGGCGGGCATGCACGGTCATGACGCTCTGGTCGGCCAACG
This sequence comes from Nocardioides sp. BP30, assembly GCF_029873215.1. Lineage (NCBI taxonomy): Bacteria > Bacillati > Actinomycetota > Actinomycetes > Propionibacteriales > Nocardioidaceae > Nocardioides > Nocardioides lacus. The sequence goes on from NZ_CP123620.1 coordinate 267,740, forward strand.
AGCTCAACGCCGCCGCCAGCCCCCGGTCCTGCAGGATCGGTGGAGCGAGTCCGCGGGAGAGGCTGCGCAGCTCGTCCAGCACGGTCTTGGACCGTTGCAGCGTCTGCATGATGAGCGTCTGTGCGCCCGCGGGGTCGGTCTCGATCCGGTTGGCGGCGATCGCGAGGTCGTACTGGATCCGGACCAGGTGCTGCTGCGGACCGTCATGCAGGTCACGCTCCAGGCGGCGTAGTGCAGCATCCTCCGCGATCACCGCCGAGCGCCGGGACTGCTCCGCCTGAGCCGCATCGCGCTCGTGCTGGAAGGAGCGGCGCTCCCCCAGCAGCGCGGCGGCCAGCCGGCAGTGCGCGGCCATGAGCACCCTGCCGAGGATCGGCACCAACGCGGCGGCCATCACACCCAGGACGAGCATGACGCCGTCGCGTGCCAGCGTCGCGGGCACGCCCAGACCGCCACTGCGGACCAGGAAGGCAGCGACCTGGAAGAAGGCCGAACCGCGGCCATGGTCGGTCAACGGACTCCATGCCCAGAAGGTGAGGGCACCGGCCGCGCTGCCGACCCAGGTCAACGCCAGGGTCCAGGTCGCGATGCCCAGGATGCCGTTGGCCAGCGTGTGCGCGAGGTAGGCCCAGTGTCGCGAGTCGACGAGCGTGGCTCGCAGAGCCAGTCGCGGCGAGGTCCGGCGCGCGGGCCAGGCCGGCGGGTCGACCGGGCGCACACCGGCTGCCCGGAGGCGGGCGAGCTCCACGGTTCCGAACCAGCGACCGGCCACCAGCCCCACGGCCAGCACGGGCAGTCCCACCCACACGACCACGAGCGCCGTACCGATCGCGGAACAGAGGCCGGCGACGAGAAGTCCACCCAAAGCGAAGGGCAACGAGGTGAGGAGGTAGCCATAGGTGGCGGCCGTACGGCGCCACACCATGACCCATCGGGCGGTGGAGCGCGGCGGCGTCACCGGACCATGGTGACGGATCGGGAGCAAGCTCATGTGCGAGCCTGCAGCACGACGACAGGTCGGTCGCGGGTGGCCGACCAAGCGGTCCAGAGTCCGGCGGCACCGGTGACGCCCAGGACGGTGGCGGCGGTGGCTCCCAGCAGGGGCCACGGTACGACGAGGGCGACCGTGCCGGTGAGGTGCCGGGTGGTGACCCCCGCGGCTGCCGCGGTCGCCGCCGCGGCGGCGATTCCGAGCACGAGTCCGGCGATCACGACCATCCAGGTCTCCAGTACCGCCGTGCGCAGCGTCTGACCCCGGGTCAGACCGGCGGCTCGCATGGCGGCGTACTCGCGTCGGCGATCGGAGGCGGCGATCGCGATGGAGTTGACGACACCGATCACGGCGTAGAGGACGCCGAGGGCGAGCACGACCACGAGGGTGTCACTGCTCGCGTCGTGTCCCGCATGGCGTTGGGCGTCCAGCCAGGCGGTGAAGGTCTGGACGTGCCCGAAGCGGGCGAGGTCACGCAGGGTGGCGGCGGTGACGTTGCCGCCCGTCGTGACGAAGGTCGTTGCCGGTGCGTCGGCGAGCAGGTCGGTCGGCACTCGTCGGCGCGGGATGAGGACACTCCCCGCGCTGCCCGCGACGGATCCGCTCAGGCGTACGACGCCGAGATCGACCGGCCCGACGCGCAGCTCGGCCTGCCCGCCGAGGCCGGAGCCGACGGTGTCCACCCCGGTCGTCACCGCACCGGCAGCGAGGGCGTCGACATCGGCGCTCGGGTGGACGGACGTGTAGTCGGCCGGGTCGACCACCAGGGCGTCGGCGGTGGTGCCGGCTCCTGCCTCGTCCCTGGTGGAGTCCAGAGCGACCGGAAGCTCGTACTGGGTCGAAGCCCCGATGACGCCCGTAGCGTCGTGGATGCCCGCGCCCACGGGACCCGTGCCGGTGACGACCAGATCGGCCGAGGTGGTCGCGTGCAGCTCGTCGACCCTCGAGGAGGCGAAGGAGAGCATGGCGATCGGCTGGCTGAGCAGGAGGCCGCAGAGCACGATGACCGGGGCGGCGATCGAGGCGCTGCGCTGAGCGGCGTCGCGGAGGTTGGCTGCGGACAGGCGGCCACCGACACCGGCACGTGGCACAGCCACGGCGAGAGCCGGCACGATCACGGGGGCCAGGGCGGCGAAGCACAGCGAGGCAGCGATCGCCACGCACATCGCCATCGCCTGGCCGCCGGCTCGACCGCCGTACGGAGCTGCGGCGAACAGTGCGAGGGCACCGAGCCCGAGGACCGAGCCGCTCACGAGTCGCAGGACGGTGAGGCGTCGGGCCTGCTCACCGGTCTCGCGCAGAGCATCCAGCGGGCGGACGCGCTGGATCCGGCGTGCCGCCACGAGCACGCCCGCGATCGAGAGACAGGGCCCGATGGCGAGGGAGGCAGGGATGATCCACACGGGCCACGCCGGGGCGAAGTGGGGAGGCACGAACCCGTAGTGCGACACCAACGCCGTCTCGAGCCGCTGCAGACCGGCGCCGGCGACGACGCCGACGGCAGCGCCCGCACCGCCGAGCAGGGCCGCCTCACCCAGCAGGACCCGGCGCAGGTCGGCGACGCCGGCACCGACCAGGCGCAGCAGGGCCAGTTCACGCCGACGCTGGGCGATGGTGAAGGCGAAGGTGGAACCGATGATCGCGACGGCGAGGAACGCTGCGAAGGCGAGCATCACCGCCAGCACGGTGACGGCGGTCAGGTTCGTCTCCTGGAAGCGCATCTGGTCGACCGGGGAGGCCTCGGCCGGCACCGGCTCTCGCACGGCGCCGAGGAGGAGCACCAGCGAGGACTGGGCGAGTCCGACCCCCAGAGCCACGGTGAGGAAGGACCCGAGGTAGAGGTGCCAGCGCTCCCGCAACCCGTTGATGATCACGGCCCTCATCGATGCATCTCCAAGGAGACGAGCCGATCGGCGACGGTGGCCGGGTCCGCGCCGTCGAGCCGACCCGCCAGGTGTCCGTCGCTGAGGAAGACGATCGAGTCGGCTCGGGCGGCCGCCGCAGGGTCGTGGGTGACCATCACGATGGTCTGACCCCGGTCCGCCATCGCGCGCATCAGGTCGAGCACCACCCCGGCCGAGCGCGAGTCGAGGGCTCCGGTGGGTTCGTCGGCGAAGAGCACCTCGGGCCGGGTCGTCATCGCCCGTGCGATCGCGACGCGCTGCTGCTGGCCCCCGGAGAGCTCACGCGGTCGATGGCCGGCACGACCGCCCAGGCCCACCTCCTCCAGGGCGCGGCGCACATCGGCGGCCGATGGCGACCGCCCCGCCAGTTGGAGCGGCAGCGCGACGTTCTGTGCGGCGGTCAGCGAGCCGATGAGGTTGAAGCTCTGGAACACGAACCCGATCCGGGAACGGCGCAGGATCGTCAGCTCCCGTTCGCTCACGCCGACGAGGTCGTGCTCGCCCAGGAACACATGGCCGCTGTCGACCCGATCGAGGCCCGCGGCGCAGTGCAGCAGAGTCGACTTGCCCGAGCCGGACGGGCCCATGATCGCGGTCCAGGACCCACGGGGAAAGGCGATCGTGACGTCGTCGAGCGCGACGACCGTGCCGGATGCGTCGCGATAGCTGCGACTCACGCCGCTCAACTCGAGGGCGGTCGCGGCGCCGAGGTAGGGGGTGGTTGTCATGCCTCAAGTCCAGCCGGGCGAGCGCCTCGGCGACACCGGGCATGCCGTCGAGATCGGGTAGGGATAACCCGGGGTCACACCAGGTGCACTTCGGCGCCGGCATCCTCCAACGTCTGCAGGAGCTGGCGAGGAGCCGACTGCTCGGTGACGATGACGTCGAAGTCGGTCAGCGGGCAGACCACGGCCATGGCGGTGAGGGCGAACTTCGCGGCCTCGGCGACCAGGATGGTCCGGTTGGCCGATCGCATCATCGCCTGCTTGGCTGCGGCGTCGGCGAAGTCGAAGGCTGTCACGCCGGCCGCTTCGGCCGCACCGCAGCAGGACAGGACGGCGGTGTCGAGCCTCGTCCGGGCGAAGGCCGCCTCCAGGAGCGGGCCGCTGAGCGAGCCCTCGGTGGGGTGGACGGTGCCGCCGGGCACGACCACGCTCGCGGTGGCGCTGGTCGACAGCACGCCGATGCCCTGCACCGACATCGGCATGACGGTCACCCGCCGCGAGAAGAGTGCGCGTGCGACGGCGACAGCTGTCGTGCCGCTGTCGAGCCCGACAGCCTCTCCGTCGGAGATCAGGTCCGCCGCCACCGCTGCGAGTCGGCCCTTCCCCTCGGCGTTCTCCGAGGCTCGCATCGCGAAGGGGAGGCCTTCGCCGCGGAGACCACTCGAGACGGCGCCGCCGCGAACGCGCCGCAGAGCACCCACCCTGGCGAGCTGATCGAGGTCGCGGCGGATGGTGATCACCGAGCATCGTGTCTCGCGCGCCAGATCGGCCACCTCCACGCGGCCGGCCTCCCGCAGTCGGTCGAGGACCAGTCGTTGTCGCTCCGCGCTCTCCATGGAACGATCATACCTTTTGATCGTTCGATCTGTCTTGTGTGATGCTTCGATCATGAGCATTGAACTCTCCTCTCCCCCACGTCCTGTCCGACGAGCCCGGTGCGCGGTGTACGCCGCGTTCTTCGTCAACGGCCTCTCGCTGGCGGTCTGGATCGTGAACATCCCGCAGATCGTGCGCCGTACGGGCATCAGCAACGGGATGCTCGGGGGCCTTCTCCTCGTGCTCGGCGCGGGCGCGGTCCTCGGCATGCAGGGCAGCGGCCTCCTGGCCTCGCGCGTCGGCAGCAGGGCGGCCGTCGGCGTCGGCGCGGGCGTCCTCGCCGTCGGAACCGTGCTGCCCGCCTTCGCACACACTCCGCTCGAGCTCGGTGCGGCACTGGCCGTGCTCGGACTGGGCAACGGCTGCATCGACGTGGCCATGAACGATCAGGGGGTCGCCGTGCAGAACGCCTACGGACGTCCGATCCTCTCCAGCTTCCACGCCCTGTTCTCCGTGGGCGGGGCGTGTGGGGCCGGTCTCGGCGCGCTGGTCCAGGCTCAGGGCGGCGGCGTTCTGGCGTCCATGGGGCCGACCGCCGTCGCGTCGCTGCTGGCCGGAGCCGGCCTCGTACCGTTCCTGCTCTCCCATGAGGCCGTGCACGGCGGGCTCGACGGCGCCGTTGACACGATGACCCGGGAGACAGCTCCCGGCGTCCCCTCACGCGGCCGTCACGGCCTGCTGCGCACCGCGCTCGCGCTGGGCGCCATGGCGACCGCCTTCATGCTCACCGAGGGCATCGCCAACGACTGGAGCGCCGTCCACGCTGTCCAGCACCTCCACCGCACCGGAGCCGCGGCCGCGGCGCCGTACGTCGTCTTCGCCACCGCCATGACGACCGGTCGTCTCGTCATCGATCGGGTGACGGCCGCCGTCGGCCCGGTGCGGGTCGTTCGGGTCGGCTCGACGATCGCGATCCTCGGTCTCCTCGCTGTGGTGGCGGTGCCGGCCTACGCCGTCGTCCTCGTCGGGTGGGCCGTCTTCGGGATCGGGCTGGCAGGCATCATCCCGCAGCTCTTCACCGCCGCCGGCAGCCTCGTGCCCGGCCCCCGTGGCGCCATCATGCTCTCTCGCATCGTCGGTGCCGGCTACGTCGGCTCGCTCGCCGGGCCCGCGGTGATCGGCTGGGTCTCGGAGGCGACCGGGATCAACGCGGCGCTCCTCATCCCCGTGGCGCTGTGTGCGCTCGGGCTGGCCCTCGCCGGCGCCACACGCGGGGGCGTCCGAGCCGAGTCCGTGGGATGAGAGGCCCCTCGGCTCCCGCGCGCACTCGTCATCGTCATCCGTGCGCCTGCGAACCTTGGTCGAGGGGGAAGGCGGTGCGTTTCGCCGTGTAGGAGACGACAGCGCTGACCGCGACGAGGGCGAGGCAGACCCACGCCAGGGTGTGGCTGCCGAAGGCGTCGACGAGGACGCCGCCGATGAGACCGCCGGCAGCAATGGATCCGGAGAAGATCGAGATCATCAGCGTGTTGGCGACCTCTGCGGCCGGCCCGGAACGGGCGACGACGGCGGTGGTGAACAGCGTGGCCGAACTGCCGAAGGCGAGGCCCCAGGCGGCTGCGGCGAGGTACACCAGCACGGCGACGCCCGACAGCGTCGCGAGCACGAGGACGGCGAACGCGAACACGAACGCCGAGCCGACGACGAGCTTGCGCAGGTGCCGATCGATCTGGGCGCCCACGAGGAGGATCGAGGCGATCGCCATCGCGCCGAAGACGAAGAGGATCCAGCCGGTCTGGTCGCCGAGACCCGCGTCGTCGAGGAAGTCGGCGATGTAGGTGTAGAGGATGTTGTGGGCCACCACGAAGCAGCCCACGACCAGCAGGATCGTCTTGATGCCGGGCAGGTTGAGCACCTCGAGCGCGGTGTGCCGCTCTGTCCGGGCAAGGCCCGGCAGGTTGGGGAGGGTCGCCAGCACCCAGGCGATGGTGAGGGCGGTCAGGCCGACCGAGCACCAGAAGGCGACCTGCCAGCTGGCGACCGATCCGATCGCGACCCCGGCCGGGATGCCGAGCGCCAGGGACACCGGGATGCCGCCGAGCGCGATCGAGATGGCGCGGCCCTGCTTGCCCTCGGGCGCGATGCGGGCGGCGTACGAGCCCAGCAGGGACCAGATCACGGCCGAGGAGAGGCCGGCCACGAACCTCGCGACCATCGTCAGCATGAAGTCGTGGGACAGAGCAGTGATCGCGTTCGTCACGATCTGACCCAGGAGCGCCACGACCAAGAGATCACGCCGGCGCCAGTGCGTCGTCGCCACCGAGAGCGGGATGACGAAGGCGGCGGTGCCGACGGCGTACACGGTGACCGTCTGACCCGTGACGGAGATCGACTGGTGCAGCGTGTGGCTCATCGCGGGCAGCAATCCGGCGGGCAGCGCCTCGGTGAGGATGCCGATGAAGCCGGAGACGAACAGACCGATGAGGGCAGGGACCGGCAGCCGTCCCGGATCCAGAGCCGTGGGTGGCGGCGTCGCCGCTTCGTGGTGAGTTGACATGGCGTCAACTTTAACGCGTCAGGGCTTAAAGTGACACTGTGACAAATGAGGGCCGGCCGCGATAAAATGTGGGGGTGCCGCACATCAAGGACGAGTCACAGCGGCAGCGGACCACCACCAAGGGCGACGAGCGCGCGAGCGCGATCCTGAACGCGGCGGAGGCGCAGCTGACAGCGGGCGGCTATGACTCGATCACCATCGCCAGCCTGACCGGGGCCGTCGGCCTGACCCGCGCCGCGTTCTACTTCTACTTCGCCAACAAGGCCGAGGTGATCGCCACGCTGGTCGCTCGGACGGTGAGTGCGCTGCACACCAGCATCGACGAGCTTCGCGGCAGCGACGACGACCGCCCCATGGACACCATCCGAGAGCTGCTGCAGCGGACCAAGCAGATGTGGCTCGAGCACGGACCCGTCATGCGGGCGGCTGTCGACCTGTCGCCGACCGTTCCAGAGGTCGACGCGAGCTGGCGTTCGGCCGCCGATGCCGTGACCGTGACGACCGCTCACCTGCTTCGCGGAGCCGGACTGCCCGACACCCCGCGACCGGACGGGGCCGCAGCCCTCGCACGCGCCCTCGTCCTGATGAGCGAACGCAGCTTCTATCACGCCTCCGCCGGCGGAGCAGCAGAGTTGGACGACGCCGCGGCGACCGCCGAGATCGTCTGGTCCCTCGTGTTCCAGGGCTCGAAGCCGGGCGCCGGTGCCGCATGACGGGTGGCCGCAAGCACCCCCTCTGCGATGGGGCGGCGACCCGCCGAGGTCATCGAACCGCGGCGGCGAGCTCCGCGGCAGCGCGGCTCGCGCCGTCGACGCCATGCTGCATGTAGCGGCGCCACAACGGGATCACGATGCTGCGCAGGAGCCAGCGCCGCCTCGGCAGCGGCTTGAACTCGTAGGTCCATCGGATCAAGGTTCCGTGGCCGTCAGGGGTGAACGTCCACTCGCCGCGGACGCCCATCACCAGCCGCTTCATGGGGCCGGTGAACGCGGTGATCTCATAGGCGAAGGAGTGGGGCGCGGTGTACTCCGTGAGCCGCTCGAGCGCTGTCGAGCCGTCCGTCAGGTCGGGGTTCCGCGACTGACCCGCCGCGTCCCAGCCTCCGGTCTGGTGGTGCGCCCCCCGCACCCCCGGGAACGGACCCCAGCCCTTGAAGATCAGCGAGAGGTCGATGGGCACGACGATGCGGAACACGTCCCCGGGAGGCAGGTGGCTCCGGGTCTGCACCGTCACCGGGATCGTGACGTCCTCGGCGGTGATCAGGAGCGATGACGACGTCACCACCGTACGGGTCCGAATCGGTCGATGATGCGGCCCGTGCCGGCCGCGGCCGGCTCGGTCGCGAGCGTCACGATGGCGTCAGTGCCCTCGGTGACGGTCTGGGTGCCGCGGTTGCCGTTCAGATCGGTCGCGGTGTAGCCGGGATCGGCGGCGTTCACGCGCACCTCGGGTAGGGCCTTGGCGTACTGCGTGGTCAGCATCGTGACAGCGGCCTTGGAGGCGGTGTAGAGCGGTGCCACGATCTGCGACTCGACTCGCTCGGGATCGTGGGTCAGGGCCAGTGAGCCCATGCCGCTGCTCACGTTCACGATCCGCGGACCACCCGGCGCCGCCGCCCGGCGCAGCAACGGCAGGAAGGCGTTGGTGACCCGCAGGATGCTGACGACGTTGGCGTCGAACACGGCAAGCGCGTCGGCTCCCCTGAGCTGCTCGGCCGGCACGAGGGGCTGCATGACGCCGGCGTTGTTGATCAGCACGTCGAGGCTGCCCTCATGGGCGGCGATGTCGGCGACCGCCGCCTCGACCGAGGCGTCATCGGTCACGTCGATGCGTACGAAGCGAGCGCCCAACTCGTCGGCAGCGGCCCGGCCGCGGTCCGCGTCGCGGGCGCCGAGCAGGACCGTGTGCCCCGCCTCGATGAGCCGCCGTGCGGCTTCGTAGCCCAAGCCCTTGTTGGCTCCGGTGATGAAGGTGATGGTCATGGCCTCAGCATCACCTCGGACTCCGGACCCGACCAGAGACGCCTCGGCGGTAGGAAGGGCAGTACCACCTGAGGCCGTTGCTCGGACGGTGGGCAGCCGCACACTGGACGCGTGAACACCGACGAGTTGGGCCTGGGAGCGACGATCCGGGCGTGGCGTGACCGCATCGACCCCGCTTCCGTCGGTCGCCCGCCCGCGCGGGGGCGCCGAGCACCGGGACTACGACGCGAGGACCTCGCCGAGCTTGCGGGTGTCTCTGTTGACTACGTCGTCCGGCTCGAGCAAGGTCGCTCTCGCACACCCTCGGCCCAGGTGGCTGCGGCACTGGCGCGTGCGCTCCAACTCACCCGAACCGAGCGCGACCATCTCTACCGGCTCGCCGGACTGCGGCCGCCGAGCGACGGCTCGATCAGCGAGCACGTTCCCCCCGGGCTGCAGCGAATCCTGGCCCGGCTGGGCGACACACCGGCCGCGGTGTTCGCGGCCGACTGGCACCTGGTGTGGTGGAACCACGATTGGGCGGCCCTCCTCGGCGATCCGCGCGCCGTACCGCCTGGGGAGCGGAACCTGGTGCGCTCGCGTTTCCCGGTCGGGACGGACAGCGGACGGATCGCGACCTGGCCCGTCACCTCGGTCGATCCCGACGCGTCCGACAGAGCGATCGTCGCGGACCTGCGCAGGGCGTCCGCGCGCTACCCCGATGATCAGGGCTTAGCTCGGTTGATCCGTCGCACCCTGGTCGGCAACGCCCGCTTCGCCCGGCTGTGGGCCGACGGGACCGTCGACGGGCACGCCGAGGACCGCAAGACGATCCACCATCCGGCTGTGGGTGAGATAGCTGTCGACTGCGACGTGCTCACCGACACCGCCACCGATCTCAAGATCGTCGTCTACACAGCCCCCGCAGGCACCGAGGACGAGACCAAGCTCGACCTGGTGCGGGTGGCCGGCGTCGGTGCACCGCTTCCACACGCCTGAGGACTGTCGGCGCCATCCCGCTGCGCTTGCGACCCGCCGTCTCCGTGCCCGCGAGCATCCCTTCCTTCGAGCCACACGGGGCTCGATGGGTTCAGGCCGTAGCCGCGGCGGCAGCGCTGCCGGCGTCGATCGGTCGCTTCGGGACGACGATCGCCACCTCGGGATCGGGGGTGAGGAACACCGGGTGGCCGTGTGCCACGCCCACCTTCTCCTGGTAGACCCGGACCCGCATCAACTCCGTACCGACGCGGACGTGATAGTCCCAGCAGTCGCCGTGATAGATGCTGAACTCCACCGTGCCCGGCCAGGACCCTTCCTTGCGGGAGAGACGCAGGCTCTCGGGGCGCATGAACACGCTGACGCCGTCGCCGACCCGGACGTTCGGCGCCTTGACGCAGGACAGCGTTCCGGAGGCCGTGTCGACGGTGATGCTGCCGTCGGTGTCGACCGTCTTCACGATCCCCTCCACGCTGTTGGAGACACCCAGGAACCGGGCGGTGAACTCGTCACGGGGGAAGGTGTAGATCTCCTGAGGCAGCCCGCGCTCGACGATGTTGCCGTAGTTCATCACCACCACGTCGTCGGAGATGGCGAGCGCCTCGTCCTGGTCGTGGGTCACGAACACGGTGGTGATGCCGAGCTGGAGCTGCACCTCGCGGATCTGGTCGCGCATCCGGTCCCGGAGGCCCTTGTCGAGGTTCGACAAGGGCTCGTCGAGGAGCAGGACCTTCGGCTGCCGGACGAGAGCCCGGGCCAGGGCGACACGCTGCTGCTGACCACCGCTGAGATCGGGAGCCGGGCGAGTGGCGAAGTCGGCCAGGCCCACCATGTCCAGCGCCTCCAGGGCGCGCCTGTTGGCCTCATCGCGCGAGACCTTCGCCTTTCCCACCCGGAGGGGGAACATGACGTTCTGTGCCACCGTCATGTGCGGCCAGATCGCGTAGGACTGGAACACGATCCCGATGGGACGGCGGTCCGCTCCCAGGTAGATGCGCCGGGACGGGTCCGAGACGACCTTGTTGTCGATCTCGATCGTGCCGCCGTCGTTGCGCTCCAGTCCGGCGATCATCCGCAGTGTGGTGGTCTTCCCGCAGCCGCTCGGACCCAGCAGCGAGACGAGCTTGCCGTCCGGGATCTCCAGGTCGAGTCCGTCGACGGCATTGGCGGTGACGGTGCGTCCCGGGTACCGCTTGACGAGTCCGGTCAGCTTGATCATCGATTCTTCCGTTTCCTTGAGTGCGGTGAGGTTCGTACGGCTCGCGGCCGCGTCAGCGGCGCTGCTTGATGCCGAAGGCCCGGGAGAGGAGCTGGACGAGGGCGACGAGGACCACCAGGAAGAGGACCATCAGGATGCCCAGCGCCGCGACGACCGGGTAGGTGCCATTGCGGTAGAGGTCGTAGATCTGCACCGAGACGACCTCGGTGCCCGAGGAGTAGAGGAAGATCGCCGCCGAGATCTCTCGGAAGGAGACGATCATCGAGTACAGGAAGGCGGCCAGGAGCGAGGGCATCAGCAGCGGCACGAAGACCCTGCCGAAGCTCTGCAGCCAGCTCGCGCCACTGCTGGTGGCCGCTTCCTCGAGCTCGTCCTTGATGGCCGCCATGCCGGGCACGATGTAGCGCATGCCGTAGGGCATCGTGATGGTGACGAAGGCGATCACCAGGATCGTGAGCGTGCCGTAGAGGTGCACCGGGAGCGGAGCGGCGAGGTAGAAGTAGAGGATGCCCACGCCCATCACGATGCTCGGCACGGCGATCGGGATGGTGGCCAGACCGTCGAGGATGCCGCGGCCGGCGACCTTCGTCTTGACGGTGATGTAGGCGACCACGGCGCTGAGTGCGGTCACGACGATCCCGGTGGTGAAGGAGACGATGATGCTGTTCTTCAGCGACCGCAGCAGCACCGTGTTGTGGAAGATGTCGGAGTAGTTCTTCAGCGTGAAGTCCTTGAGCGCCTGCACGCTCGGGGGCTCGTAGCCCGGCAGGAACGAGGACCACAGCAGCATCGCCATCGGCAGCACTGCGGCGACGAGGAAGAAGAGCAGGAAGCAGCCCAGGCCCACCCAGCGCCACGCACCGATGTCCTGCACCTGGGCGCGGAATCCCTTGCCGGTGATCGTCTGTACGCCGTTGCCCTTGGCGAAGCGGCGCGAGAGCCACAGTCCCAGGACGGCGATCACCAGGACGAACACGCCGATCGTCCCGACCGTGCCGTAGTCGGCGGGGAACTGCTGGAGCGCTGAGTAGATCTTGCTGACGAAGACGTAGGAGTGACCGGGCACGCCGATCAGCTGCGGCACCTCGAAGGTCGAGATCGTCTGGATGAACATGAGCAGCGCCGCCGACATGATCGCCGGCCGGGCCATCCGGAGCGTGATGGTGAAGAAGGTCCGTCGGGCCGAGGCGCCGGAGGCCATCGCGGCCTCCTCCAGGGAGGAGTCCATCGCGGAGAACGCCGCGGTGCCCATCAGGAAGGCGATCGGGACCACGTGCATCGACTGCACGAAGATCATGCCGTGCAGCGAATACACGTCGAAGGCGGGCAGTCCGACGTGTCGCAGGAGCTGGTTCAACGGACCCTGTTGGGGTGAGAGCAACAGGCTCCAGGCGATGGTGTTGAGGATGCCGGGGATGATCATCGGCACCAGCGCTGCCGCCCGCGCGAAGCTCTTGAACGGAGCGTTCGTGCGCACCACGAACCATGCGAGACCGAAGCCGATCACGATGCACACCAACGCCGTCGCGATCGCGTAGGCGAACGAGTTGGCGACCAGTGAGCCGAATCCCGGTGCGGCGAAGGTCTGGTGGAAGTTGTCCAGCGTCCACTTGCTCTGCCCGATGCCGAGGAAGTTGGTCTGGAGACTGGCGTAGACCATCGTGCAGACCGGCACGAGAGCGAGGTAGGCCACCGCGACCGAGGCCACGACGAGCGTCACGTAGCGGCCGTTGACGTACCGTCGCCAGTCGAACCGCCGTGGGGCGGGCTCGGGTGTGACGGCGGTGCTGGGCGGGTTGTCGATCATGGTGGCCATGACGGAAGCGGTTCCCTCCGGGCTGGGGTCGGTCAGAGGCTGAGAAGGGTGGGGTCACAGGGTCGGTCGAGGACCGACGCCGCGACGTCGCGTCACTGCGGCGCGTGCAGTGCCTGCTCGAACTCGGAGAGCTCGGCGTTGTACTCGTCGGGCGAGAGCATCGGGTCACCCCAGGCGGGCTTCCACTTGTTCTCGTCCCACACGGACGGGTCGTTCTTCACATCGGGTCGCAGCGAGGTGTGGTTGGTCTGGTCCACGACCTCCGTCTGGCCGGCCTGGGAGACCATCCAGTCCTCGAAGACGCGAGCGGCGGCCGGGTGGGGGGCGTGCGCGACGACGTCGATGAGGTTCAGCGAGGACGGCAGCGGGTCCGGATTCGCGAAGGCGACCTGGTTCGGGGTGTCCTTCGCCATGTCCGACGCCTTGTAGCCGTAGATGGTCGCGCCGCCGGCGGGCTCGCCCGAGGCCACCTTGGTCAGAGCATCGGTGTGGCTCTCCACGAAGACAGGATCGTTGTCCCCGAGCTTCTTGACCAGGGCCAACGCCTGGTCGTGGCCCATCATCTTGACCAGCGAGTCGTACCAGTTGACCGCCGACGGGTCGATGGAGAACTTGCCCTTCCAGGCCGGATCGGTGAAGGTCTCGACGCTGGTCGGGACCGGCAGCCCCTGCTGCTTGACCACGGTGGGGTTCCACCCGACCGAGGCGGTCAGCACGTAGACGACGCCCTCATATCCCTTGGGCAACGTGAGGCCGGCGGGCAACGCGCTCTGGTCCGGCGGGGTGTAGGGCTGCAGCACCTGGGCCTGGATCATCTGCGCGATCTGGGGTGAGTCGCCGCTGACGACGTCGGCGGTGTACTGGTGACCCTTCTGCTCGGTGATCACCTTCGGCGGGATCTGGTCGGCGCTGAGCCGCAGCGCCGACACCTTGATCTTCGGGTAGACCTTGTTGAAGGCCTTGATCATCGGATCCACGTCATCGGAGCTGAAGGTCGTGTACCAGGTGACCTTGCCCTCGGTGTTTGCTGCGGCTTGAAGGTCCGCAAGGGACATACTGCTGTAGCTGGCACCGTCGGCGGCAGTGCTGCTGTCGCCCGACGAACCGCAGCCAGCGACACTCAGAGCAAGACCGAGAGCGGCCAGCGGAACCATCGCCCGCCGGACAGTTCTCTTCGTCCTCATTCCACGTTCCCTTCATCGACCGAGTGGATTCGGCTATCGAAGCCGGTGACAGCGCTGTGGCGCACATCACGACGGACCCAGTATGGCAATATGGTTAGACCATTTGTCAATGCGTTCTACCTGAAAGTTTCATCTGGCTCCGGAAGGCTCGTTCGCGCGGCGGTGGAACGGCGGCCGGTGCCGGCCGGCCCCGAGGCCGGTCCGGCGTTCGCTCACTGAGGAGCGTGCAGTGCGGCGGCGAACTCGGCCAGCTCGGAGTTGTAGTCGGAGGACGCGAGCATCGGGTCTCCCCAGCCGGCCTTCCACTTGCTCTCGTCGAAGACGGACGGGTCGTTCTTCACATCGGGTCGCAGCGTGGTGTGGTTGGTCTGGTCCACGACCTCGGTCTGGCCGGCCTGGGAGACCATCCAATCGGTGAAGACACGGGCGGCGGCCGGGTGGGGGGCGTGCGCCACGACGTCGATGAGGTTGAGCGACGTCGGCAGCGGGTTCGGGTTGACGAAGGCGACCTGGTTGGGGGTGTCCTTGGCCATGTCCGCAGCCTTGTAGCCGTAGACGGTCGCCGCCCCGGCCGGCTCGCCGGCCGCGACCTTGGTCAGCGCGTCGGTGTGGCTCTCCACGAAGACCGGGTCGTTGTTCCCGAGCTTCTTGACCAGGGCCAGCGCCTGGTCGTGGCCCATCATCTTGACCAGCGAGTCGTACCAGTTGACCGCCGACGGGTCGATGGAGAACTTGCCCTTCCAGGCCGGGTCGGTGAAGGTCTCCACCCCCGTCGGGACCGGCAGGCCCTGCTTCTTGACCACCGTCGGGTTCCACGCGACGGCCGTCGTGTTGGCGTACACCACCCCCTCGTAGCCCTCGGGCAGCTTGAGCCCGGCGGGCAGCGCTGTCTGGTCGGGCGGGGTGTAGGGCTGCAGCGTCTTGGCCTGGATGAGCTGTGCCACCTGCGGCGAGTCGCCACTGATCACGTCGGCGGTGTACTGGTGGCCCTTCTGCTCGGTGATCACCTTGGGCGGGATCTGGTCGGCGCTGAGCCGCAGCGCCGTCACCTTGATGTTCGGGTAGTCCTTGTTGAAGGCCTTGATCATCGGATCCACGTCATCGGAGCTGAAGGTCGTGTACCAGGTGACCTTGCCCTCGGAGTTCGCCGCCGACTTGAGGTCGGACAACGACATCTTGTTGTAGTCGGTGCCGTCGCCGGCCTTGTCGCTGGATGAGCCGCACGCGGCGACGCTCAGGGCCAGACCGAGAGCAGCCAGCGGAACGACTGCCCGCCTGACGGTTCGCCTAGACCTCATTGCACACACGTTCCCTTCGTCAACCATCGGCTACGACCGTCGAAGCCGCGGAGCCACACCTGCCTGTGGTGTGCATCACTTTCGGGACCCGAGTATGGCAAGATGGTCATACCATTTGTCAACGGTACAAGGGAAAGTTTGCCGACCTGGCTTCGGCCGGTCCGCTCGCCGGCGATGCACGCCCCCGGGCTCCCGTTCGCGCGCCCGGCGAACCCCGGCCACCGGCCCTGGACGGTCGGTGCGCTGGTCCCGTTCCGCTCGGGGGTAGCGGCGGCCCCGGGAGATGGGATCGGGGCACCCGTCGCCGGCTCAGCGGCCGCCGTCGCTCGAGGCGGCCCCGCAGCCGGCGCGCGGGACCACCTTGTGAACGCGGCCGTGCGTCAGGCCGGCGTCGGCCCCATCGCCGAGAAGACCAGGGACTTGATCGTCACCGGGACGGTGCCCGACGGCTGCCGCACCCGGCCGAGGTCGACGTAGTCGAAGTCTCGCAACAGGACGCCGTCGAGGACGACCAGGTCGTTGCTGACGCCGAGCTCGTCGCGCAGCAGCATCCCCAGCGTGCGAGCGATGTCGGCGTCGAGCATCAGATACAGCGGCTGTCCTGCCGAGATCCGGGAGGCCAGGCCCTTGACCACTGCCTCGCCGAGAGCACGGATGCGGCGGTACTCCGGTGGCCCCTCCCACCTCAGGGCCACCGCCAGCTCGCCCGTCTCTCCCGGGCCGAAGCGCTCGACGTGTCGTTCGATCGCCTCGCCGACCGCGGCAGCGTCGACCGACGCGCCCAGCTCGTAGTGCGGCTGCGCCACGGCGAGGTTGCGGCGTGGCAGGGTCCGCTCCGGCGCGCTGATGAAGCTGGTGATGCCACTGAGCTGCACCGTATACTCCGAGGCACCCAGCACCGTGGCTCGAATCCGGGCGTCTGCCGCGACGACGGGTCCGGGCAGCCCTCCTGCGGCCCCGGCCGCCGCGAGGGCCTCACCGAGCCGCTGGCCGAGGTCTCCGAAGGTGCGTTGCTCGGTCCCGTACACGTACTCGGCGACGCCGCCGGAGAAGATCACGGCGTCCACGGGCGCCAGGTCCGGAAGCGGATCGGTGAGCCAGAGATCCGGCTCCGAGGGCGGCTCGCCGCGCAGCACCGCGAGCAGCTCCTCGGCCATCCGATCGGCGATCGCGACCAGGTCGTGCTCACCCACCCGGGTGCCCAGCTCGACCGGGATGCCCGCACGACGCGCATGACGGGCACCGCCCGGCTCGAGCCGGATAACGGTGCCGTCCCGATCGGCGGCGACCAGCCGGCCGCCGACGTGGAATGCGGCCGTCGCGCTGATCCGACCGCCCTCGACCAGGGTGAGCTTGGTGGTGCCGCCGCCGATGTCGACATTCAGCACCCGGCTGTGCTCGCGGTGGGAGGCCAGCACCGCACCCGAGCCGTACGCCGCGAGCATGGCCTCCATGTGGTGTCCCGCCGTGGCGCAGACCAGGTCACCAGCCCGCTGGCTGACCACCGACGCGATCAGCTCGGCGTTGCGGCGCCTCAGCGCCTCGCCGGTGAGGATGACCACGCCGGTGTCGATCTGCTCGGGCGTCACCCTCGCCTCGGCGTAGGCGGTGTCGAGCATGCGGCCGAGCTCCACCGGGTCGATGAACAGGTCGCCGTCGTCGCCGAACGGGGTGAGCTGCACCTCCGATGCGTAGTGCGTCTCGCGGCGCACGACGACGTACCGGCTGGTGAGGTCCTCGCTCAGCCGACGCAGGTGCAACCGCGAGAACGCGACCTGGGTGCCGGCGGAACCGATGTCGACACCGACGCTGTGCAGGACGACGTTGTCCTGCAGCCAGATCGGGTTCTCCTCGATCGGGATCTCGACGCCGTCGTCGTGCTCGTCGTCGATCCCGTGCCCGTGATGGTGATCGTGATCGTCCCCGTGATCGTGCCCGTCGGCGGCTGCCCGGCCGTGGCCATGCCGTCGGGCATCGTCGTGACCCTGACCGAGGGAGTGGAGGTGCTCCTGACTCATGCGGTCGGCAGCGGCGGGAGGTCCTCGAGCTCGGCGGCGTAGGCGGCGTCCATCCGCGGCGTCAGACCCTTCTCCGCGAGCGCCTTCGCGAACGTGTCGCGCACGATCGGGGACTCGTCGGCATAGTCGATCTGGTCGCCGCCCACGCGCTGGCTGATCCACGCCTTCGGGACGCCCTGTGCGTTGCGGATGGAGACCACCTCGTGCTTGAAGGCGAGGTAGCGGCCGGGGGTCTCACCGGTGTTGAAGTGCTGGTGGTACCACATGTTCGGCGGCACGATCAGGGTGCCGGGCTTCCAGTCGTAGCGCCGGGGCTCCTCGCCCTCGGGCCACATGAGGCTGAAGCCCTCGCCGCTCATGATGATGACGTGGGCGCCCGGGCCGTGCCGGTGGCCCTTCTTGTACGTCGCCACCGGGAACTGCGAGATGTGGCTGTTCATCGAGCCCTTCGCCATCATGAAACGGATGTGGCCGCCACCCGCGCCGCGCTCCTTGGCCTCGTTGAGCTTCAGGTTGACCGCGTCGTAGACGAAGTTCGTCTTGAGGAGCAGGCCCTCGCGGTCGTCCTTGTCGGTGAAGTAGTCGGGTTCGCCGTCGAACCGGCCGAGGAAGTCGTGCGGGGTGCCGAACACGAACTCGGGCTCGTCGAACTGGTTGATCACCGGCGGCATGTTGGTGGAGGAGACGAACCGCGCCGCCTGGGTGCCCGAGCCGTTGAAGTGCTGGTGGTGCGCGTTGAGCGGGATGGCGAACAGCGAGCCCGGGCCCCACTCGAAGGTGACCTTGTCGCCCTTGTCGTTCCACACGGAGGTCGAGCCGTGGCCCGACAGGACCAGGATCATCTCCTCGAAGAGCTGTCGGCGCGGAGCGAGCGCACCGCCGGCCGGGATCTCACAGACGTAGCAGTCGTTGGACGTGCGCGAGGCCTCGTGGTTGATGAAGACACCACGACCGCCGCGGCTCTCCCACGGCTTCAGCTCGACGGTGTTGAGGTCGGGGACGTAGTGCGCCGCGATGATGTCGAGCCCCTCGGCCGTCACCCACCGCACGTACGGGGAGTCCTTCTCCTGAGCGAACTTCTTCGCCATGTCCTCGGAAACGAGTGCGTCCTTGACCACGTGATCCTCCATCTCTTGCGTTTGGTGAAATGGTATTACCAATGCCGGGTATGTCAAGCGTCACGTCGCCGCACGAGGCTCGCCAGCCGACGCGGCGGAGGCGGCCGCGCCCGCGTAGCGGCGGACCGGATTGTCGCTGCCGAGGAACGCACCCACGTAGGCGATCGTCAGCACGCCGCCCAGGACCAGCGACGTCGCGGGGCCGAGCGTCGCTGCGGCCGAGCCCATCAGCGTGTCGCCCAGCGCCGGTCCCCCCTTGGACGCCATCTGGTAGATCGCCGAGACCCGGCCGCGCATCTCGTGCGGCGTCTCGAGCTGGACCGCGGCCTGCCGGATCGTCGTCGCCATCGCATCGCAGGCGCCGAGCAGCAGCAGGGCGAGGATCGCGACCGGGACGACACCCGCGCGCGCCAGCAGGATCGCACTCAGCCCGTAGGCCACCGTCGAGGTGAGCAGAACCGTCCCCAGACGACGGCTCCGGCCCACCACGCGGAACACCGTGTAGGTGGCCACGAGGGCACCCAGGGACGGCGCCGAGGACAGCAGGCCGTATCCCGCCGGGCCGATGTGGAGGCGGTGCACGGCCAGCGCCGGCAGCACCACCCGGTAGGAGGAGAAGAGGGTCGCGGAGAGGTCGAGCGACATCATCATCCACACGATCCGGCGACGCCGGACGAAGGCGAAGCCCTCGCCGATCTGATGCCAGACGGACTGGCTCCTCGGCGCGCCCGGCAGCTGCGCGACGCGGACCAGGCCGAGCGCCAGGATGAGCAGGCCGTACGTCGCGGCGTCGAGCAGGTAGACCAGGCCGGGTCCGTGCAGCGCGATCAGCACGCCGGCGAGCGCCGGACCCAGCAGGACGGCGAGCTCGCGGGAGGGGTTGAGCAGTGCGAACGCCTGCGGCAGCTGCGCGGCCGGCACCAGTGCGGGGATGAGCGCGTTGCGGGCGGGCTGGTCGAACGTCGCGGCGGCCGAGGTGAGCACGACGGAGACCAGCACTTCCCAGGTGGTGATCGAGCCGACCAGGCTCAGAGCGGTGATGGCCACCGCGACCACGAGGGCGACCCCCTGGCTGCACTGCAGGAGCCGGCGTCGATCCAGCCGGTCGGCGTACACACCGCCGAGCGGGCTGAGCACCAGCAGCGCCACCGCCTGCGCAGCACCGACCAGCCCGGTCTGAGCGAGCGAGCCCGACAGCTCATAGACCTGGTAGAGGTTCGCGGCGAGCGTGCCCCGCGTACCGATCTGTGAGAGCACCACGCCCGACCAGTACAGATCGAAGTCTCGGTTCCTCACGATGAGGGGGATCGCCACGGGCACCTCCAAAGTCGTCCCTGTGGCGTATGGTCTTACCATTAATCACTTGGTGCTGCATGCTCTCCGTCACCTGGTAGGCATAGGGTGGCGCACACTGGCTGTCGGCGGGACGGCTTGAAGGAGGGGACGATGGCGGCCAACACCGCGGACCGGCAAGACATGTTCAGTCCGGTCACCGTGGACCGGGTATCGCAGGTGATCGTCGACCAGATCAAGGTGCTCATCCGAGACGGACGACTCCAGCCCGGCGACCGACTGCCGAGCGAGCGCGAGCTCTGCCAGCGCTTCGGCGTGAGCCGGGTGACGGTGCGCGAGGCGCTCCGTGTGCTCGAGGCCAGTGGCCTGCTCGCGATCCGCGTCGGTGCCCACGGCGGCGCGTTCCTCACCACACCCTCGGCCGAGCGGCTCGGCGAGGGTCTGGCCGACCTGATCTCGCTCGCGCCCCTGACCGCCACAAACGTCACCGAGGCCCGCATCGTCGTCGAGCTCGGCGTCCTGCCCCTGGCGGTGGAGCGTGCCACCGAGGAGGACATCGACGCCCTCTTCGCCATGGTCGAGGACGGCGAGCGAGCCGTCGAGTCCGGCACCTACAACGTCGAGATGTCGGCCGCCTTTCACATCCGGGTCGCCGAATGCACCCACAATCCGGCGATCGAGATGCTGATGCAGAGCTTCCACGGGCCGATGCGGATGTCGATCGAGGAATCCCACGCCGCGGCTCCGATGGGTCCGCGAGGCGTCGAGGAGCACCGCGAGCTGGCTGAGGCCATCAAGCAGCGCGACGTCGCCGCCGCCCGCGAGGTCATGACCACACACCTGGACCGCACCGCCCAGCGCGTGCGCACCCAGACCGACTGAGGGCACCGCGGGATTCCTCTCCGGCGCCGGCCGCGGCCTCGACCTACGGTTCAGGATGCGGCGGCGACACGCTGGCATCGCGCCAGGCATTGGACATACCATTGCTCCAAAGGAACGGCTCGCTCGTTCCCGTGCGAGAGGACGAACCGTGACCCAGACCGTCACCCCATCGACTGTGGACGCGCCGTTCTACCTGCCCGTCCGTGACGAGGTCGAGCTCTTCGAGGCAGCGTACGAACAACGGATCCCGGTGCTGCTCAAAGGCCCGACCGGGTGCGGCAAGACGCGCTTCGTCGAGCACATGGTGTGGCGGCTCCTCGGCCGGCGCAGCGGCGCTCCGGAGCAGCCGCTGATCACCGTCAGCTGCCACGACGACCTCACCTCCGCGGACCTGGTCGGCCGCTACCTGCTCTCCAGCGAGGGCACCACCTGGCTGGACGGCCCGCTGACCCAGGCCGTGCGCACCGGCGCGATCTGCTACCTCGACGAGGTGGTCGAGGCGCGCAAGGACACCACGGTGATCCTGCACGCGCTCACCGACCATCGTCGGATCCTGCCCGTGGAGCGTCTCGGCACCACGATCGAGGCGCACCCCGACTTCCTCCTGGTCGTCTCGTACAACCCCGGCTACCAGGCAACCGCGAAGGACCTCAAGCCGAGCACGCGCCAGCGTTTCATGGCCATCGAGTTCACCTATCCCGAGCGCGACCTCGAGACCCGCATCATCACGCACGAGGCCCACGTCGACGAGACGACCGCCCGCGACCTCGCCTTCCTCGGCGAGCAACTGCGCCGGCTCGACGAGGCGGGCGTCATCGAGGGCCCGAGCACCCGGTTGCTCGTGCACGTCGGAGGCCTGATCACCCGCGGCATCGCTCCGCGGCGAGCGTGCGACGTGGGCCTGGTCCAGGCACTGAGCGACGATCCCGACGTCCAGGAGGCCGTGACCCAGGTCGTCGAGGCCGTCTTCCCGGCCTGAGCATGACCACTCTTCGCGAGACCGCCGAACTGGAGGTCGCCGCCGCCGAGGACCGCACCAGGCACTCGCTGGCGCTCTACTACCGCGCGCTGTGCGGCGAGGTCTGCTCGCTGATCCCCTACGACGACGGCTCGAGCCCCTGGGAGCACGCCGACACCGAGACCACGGTCTGGCTCCCCCGCGAGGCCCCTCTGGACGACCACGCCGAGTTCGACGCACAGGAGTGGTATCAGGTCGCGATGACCCATCGGGCGATGCACCGCGCGCTCGGCACGTTCGACATCGACCTGGCCCGCGACGAGCCCCTCTTCGCGCGGATGCGTCCGACCGATCCCGGGGACCCGGACGTACCGTCGCTGCGCCGGCTTGCGGGGCTCTTCGGCCACTCCGTGCTCGGCGTGCACGTCTTCGCCACCTGCGAGGACCTGCGCATCGACGCCGCCACCGACCGGCTGCTGCCCGGCCTCGTGAAGCCGGCCAGGGCGGTGCACCACGGAGCGCTGCACGAGCGACCGCAGCCGGCGACGCTCTTCCCCCGCGCGGCCGCTGTCGAGGCACTGGTGCGCTACAGCCTGGGCGGCTCGATCGTGTGGGCCGCGTCGGTGATGCACGAGCCGATCGCCCGGATCGTCTCGGTCGTTCAGCACCTGCGCGATCCGCGCGCCACGGTGGAGTCCAGCCTCGAGGCGGCCCTGCGGGTCTGCGACATCCTGATCGGGCTCCCGACCGAGGGCGCGCACCGCAGCACCCACCAGCTCCGGTTCGCCGACCTCGACACCACGCTGGACGACAGTCGCTTCGACATCGCCACCCTGCCGGACCGGATGGCCGGCGCGGAGGGATTCGCTGGCTGGTACCACCCGGTCGCCTACCGCGACTGGCCTGGTCCGCGGTACGTGGGAGCACCAGCCGCCGACGTCTCCTTGGAGGCTTTCCTGCCCCAGGTCGCCCAGGCCGGGACCGCGCCGGTGCATGTCGGCAAGGACGACGAGGACGCCGACGCACAGGGGCCCGGCCGCGCGGTCGCCGAGGCCGTCAGCGGCGGTGCCGACCCCGCTGCCGCACCCAACCTCCGTCCGCTCGTCCCCGTGGTGGGCCACGAACCCTGGGCCGACCTGGACACCCCGATGACCTCGCGCGCACCGAACGAGTTCGTCTACCCGGAGTGGGACACCTATACGGGTGGCTACCGGGCCGACTTCACCCGCGTGCGGGTCCTCGGTGCACCGATCAAACGCGCCGACCACAGCCACTACCGGGCGCTTGCCCGCTACGGGCACCTGGTGGGCCGGCTGGTCCGGGAGCTCGAGCGGGTCCGCCCCGACGGCCGGACGGTCTCGCGGCGGTCCGCTCACGGTGACGACCTGGACCTCGATGCCTGTATCGAGGCCACCATCGACCTGCGCACGGGGGTGGAGCCCTGCGACCGGGTCTTCACCGATCTGCGCCGGCGACGCCGCGACGTCGCCGTGGTGTTCCTGCTGGACCTGAGCGGGTCGACGGCCGTGGTGCTGCCGCCGGATCCAGAGACGCCGGGGACGGTGCGCAGCATCCTCGACCTGCAGCGTGACGCCGTCAGCCTGCTCGCGCGGGCGCTGGACCGGGTCGGTGACGACTACGGGATCTACGGGTTCAGCGGCAGCGGCCGCGACGACGTGCGCCTCTCGGTGGTCAAGGACGTCGAGGAGCGTGCCACGCCCGCCGTGTGGCACCGTCTGGGCGGGCTCGTCCCCGACCACACCACCCGGATGGCGCCGGCGATCCGGCACCTCACCCGGCGACTGCGTGACGTCGAGGCGGCCACGAAGATCATGTTCGTGATCTCGGACGGCCGTCCCTACGACATCGACTACGGGCAGCAGTACGGCGAGATGGCCATGCTGGGGTACACCATCGACGACACCGCCCGGGCGCTGGGCGAGGCCCGTGAGGCGGGGGTGCACCCCTACCTGGTGACCGTCGATCCCGACGGTGCCGACTACCTCGGCACCGCCTGCGAGCCCGGCTCCTATCGGGTCATCGCCGAGACCGCCGACCTTCCCGAGGCGCTCGCCGCGCTGTACACCTCGGTTCGCGGCACCGTCTGAGCGAGACAGACGGCCCGCGCCCCGAGGGGAGCGCGGGCCGCGTTCGCCGGGCGTGGGCCTCAGGCGCTCCGGTGCTCGGTGTACTCCGGGGCATCCTCGAAGAAGTAGACGTTGTCGTAGCCGAGGTACTGGAAGATGCGGTTCTCGGCGCCGAGCAGATGGATCGGCGTGCCGTCGGCGGCGAAGTGCTGGACGATGGTGTTCTGCGGGACGTAGATCGTGTCGCCCTCCTTCCACTCGTGCCGGGTCGG
The DNA here is from genome assembly GCF_029873215.1 of Nocardioides sp. BP30. Taxonomy (NCBI): domain Bacteria; kingdom Bacillati; phylum Actinomycetota; class Actinomycetes; order Propionibacteriales; family Nocardioidaceae; genus Nocardioides; species Nocardioides lacus. Next base: position 291,835 of record NZ_CP123620.1, read on the forward strand.
TTCGTTGGCGATGCGGGCGTAGTACTTCTCCGCGATCTCCGCCTCGACCTCCCACATCAGGGAGTAGCCCTCGCCGGCGAGGGCGTAGAAGACCTGGTCGGCCATCTTCCAGTACTTCCCGGTGCGGCCGCCGGCAGGGGTGGTGACCTCGTAGAAGTCCATGGAGAACTGCCGGTTGTTGGGCGTCACGTCCTTGTGGTTCATCCAGCGCATGTGGCCGAGCGGGGTGTACTCCCACCGTCCGTCGGTCGGCTTGACGACCTTGCTCATCTCGGTCGCGCCAGGGGTCCAGATGCGCGACCACTCCTCCCGGCCGCCGAAGGCCTCAGGACGGTCGATCGGGCCGCTGCGGCCCTGCTGGATCAGGCCCATGAACATCCACAGGCTCTTGGACTTGAAGACCAGCGCCCGAGCGGTCTCGTCGTACGGGTTGAAGTGCTGGTGGTGGGAGTCGGTGTGGACGAAGCACAGATCGCCCTTCTCCCAGTCGTAGCGCTTGTCGTCGTGGATCTCGTAGCCACGGCCCTCGAGGATGTAGAAAGCGGCCTCGTTCTGGTGGCCGTGCCCGTTGTTGGCGCTCTGCCCGGGGAACTCGTTGAAGTGGACCTGGATGGTCTGGGTGAGGAACGGCTCGTCACCCGGACCCACCCGCCACCACGTGCGGGTCTTCGCCGAGTCGCCCGAGTGGGCGACGCTGTCGCCGGTGTCGACGACGATCGTGTTGTCGCGCACCCGGGGCGCGTCGAGCTGAGCCCGGCGGAACTGGTTGAGGGTGTAGGTCTCGGAGTTCATCCCCCGGACAAAGGTGCGAGTCTTCTTCGCCATGGTCTCTCGCTTTCACGGTACGAGGTGAGCGATCCGAGCATAGGGCTAAACGTCCTACCATTCCAGTGTCCGAGGTGAATCGGATCACGTTGCGGCTTGAACGGGGCGGTGCCCACCCGTTATGGTCATACCAATAGACCTTCTGGAGGAGTCATGACCGCTGACCGCACCGGCACCCTCATCGTCGGCGCCAGCCAGGCCGGTGTCGAGCTGGCCGCGACCCTGCGCAGACTCGGCGACGACCAGCCGATCCTCCTCGTCGGCAGCGAGGACCGCCCGCCGTACCAGCGGCCGCCGCTGTCGAAGGCCTATCTGGCCGGCAAGGCCACCGCCGAATCGCTCGAGTTCCGCACCGCGCAGTGGTACGCCGAGCAGCGCATCGACCTCCGGCTCTCCACCAAGATCGAGCGCATCGAGCTCGACGCCCCGACCGGTGGCGCCGGCGTGGCGACCACCCGCGGCGGCGAGCGCCTCGGCTTCGCCCGGCTGGCACTCACCGTCGGTGGCAGGGCCCGCCGGCTGGCGATCCCCGGCGCCGACCGGGACGGGGTGTGCTACCTGCGTCACGTGCGCAACGCCGACCACCTGCGCGCGCGGCTGGAGGCGGCCTCCGATGTCGTCGTGATCGGCGGTGGCTTCATCGGCCTGGAGGCGGCCGCGGCAGCCCGCGCGGCCGGCAAGGAGGTCACCGTCGTCGACACGGCCGAGCGCCTGCTCGGCCGCGCTGTCGCCCCGGTCGTCTCGGAGTTCTACCTCCACGCCCACCGGCGCCGCGGCACTCATGTCCTGCTCGGCACCGGCATCGAGACGATCGAAGGCGCTGGCGAGACGGGGACGGTCACGGGGGTACGGCTCGCCGACGGCCAGGTGCTGCCCGCGCAGCTCGTGCTGATCGGCGTCGGCCTCGAGCCGCGCACCGAGCTGGCCGAGCAGCTCGGTCTGGAGGTCGACCGTGGCATCGTGGTCGACGCGTACGCCCGGACGAGCAACCGGGCGATCGTGGCCGCCGGGGACTGCACCACGCTGCCGCACCCCCTCACCGGCGCAGGCCGGATCCGGATCGAGTCGGTGCAGAACGCGATCGCCCAGGCGCAGGCCGCGGCCGCGGCGCTGGTGGGGCGTCCCTCGGCCACCGCGGCGGTCCCCTGGTTCTGGTCGGACCAGGACACCCTCAAGCTCCAGATCGCCGGCCTGTCCACCGGCTACGACGAGGTCGTCGTGCGCGGTGAGCCGAGCAGCGAGCAGTTCTCGGTGCTCTACTACACCGGCGGTCGTCTGATCGCCGTGGACGCGGTCAACGCCCCTCGGGACTACATGGTGGTGCGCAAGCTGCTCGGCGAGGGCGGCTCCATCCCGGCCGATCTGGCGGCCGACGCCACCCGGCCACTGAAGGAGCTGCTCGCCGCGTCGATCTGAGGGTCGGGGCGCCCCCACGGCCCCGCCGTCCGTCGCCGTCTCGGCGGTCGCGGACCTACAGGCCCCCGTCAGCGGCGCTCATCGCAGACACCACCCTGCCGAGGTAGCGGCACTCCTCGCCGTAGAGCAGGTCGGCCACGTCCCCGGCCGTGAGCGACTTCACCAGCTGGTCCACCTGGCCGGTCAGCGGCAGCATCAAGCCGCCCTCCTGGGCCAGCTCGGTGACCAGGTCCATGTCCTTCTCCTGCCAGGTGAAGCGGGTCCCGTCCCAGCGCCGCAGCGTGCCGTTCTCCGCCGGGGACTGCAGCAGGACCTCGCGCATCCGCTGCGCGTCGACGCCGTAGCGCTTGGCCAGCGCCAGCGTCTCGAAGTTGGCGACGCTGTGCACCCAGTGCAGGAGGTTGTTGCAGGCCTTGGCGATCTGGCCGGCGCCGAGCGCGCCGACGTGCTCGACACCGCGGCTGTAGCCCATCAACGCCGGGCGCGCCCGCTCGACGTCCTCCGTGGCGCCGCCGCACAGCGACAGCAGGGTGCCCTCGCGCGCGCCCGTCGTGCCGTAGACGACCGGGGCATCGATCACCCGACCACCCACGGCCTCCAGCGACTCGGCCAGTCGACGCATCAGCGCCAGGCTGTGCGTGCCGGCGACGACCAGCAGCTGCCCGGGCCGGCCGTGTTCGGCGACCTCCGCTGCGACCGCCGCCATCTGATCGTCGGTGCGCAGGCACGCGATCACGATCCCGGTCCTCGCGGCCACCTCGGCGACCGAGGAGGCCGCTGTGACACCCCCCTCGACCGCGGCGGCCAGGCGCGCGGGGTCGACGTCGTACGCCACGACGTCCAGGCCGCGCCGGACCATGTGTCCCGACATCGGCAGCCCCATGTCGCCCACGCCGATCAGTCCGACCTTCTCTGCCGAGGTGTTCCCGGTCCCGGTCATCGTGGCTCCTTCCCTGCGTCGATCCGGTCGACGTCGTCCAGGCCCCGGAGGGCCAGTCTCCTGACGTGATAGCGCCAGACGACCGCCTCGTTGAACGCCGAGCCGAGGTCGGGCAGGTCGGCACGATCCGCCTCGCTCACCTCGTCGGGCCGACCGTCGAGGCCGGCGACAGCGACGGTCAATCGGGCCAGCTCGTCGAGGTCGAGCGTGCGCAGCACCGACTCGCGGGGGTTGTCGCCGACGGTCACCACGCCGTGACCCAGGAGCAGCGCGGCACTCCCGTCGCCCAGCGTGGCGGCCAGCGAGCGGCCCGCCTCGGCGGTCCGCACCAGGCCCCGGTGGGGCCAGAGCGGGACGCCGTCGGCCGCCATCCGATACGCCGGGATGTTGAACGCGCCGACGACCGGCCGCAGCGGACGATCGGCCAGACCGGCCACCACGGCCGCCACCGGGTGGGCATGCACGACCGAGGCGACGTCGGGCCGTGCCCGCAGGATCTCGGCGTGGATGGGGTACTCGTTGGGCAGCCGGTACCCGTCGCCCACCTCCCCGCTGTCGTCGAGCTCGACCAGGCGGATGTCGTCGACCGTGGTGAACAGCAGGCCGCTCTCCTGGGGACCGCGGCACCGCACCAGCACCCGACCGTCGGGCAGCCGGTGGCTGACGTGGCCGAGGATCGGCGTGGTCGCGCCGGTGGCAGCGAGGATGCGGCAGCCCAACGCGATCGTACGGCGCAGCTCCAGCAGCGTTGTGTCCATCAGACGACGCCCATCAGATGACGAACGACTCGAGCGACTCGGGCGCGAAGAGCTGTTCCGGCGTACGCAACGTCCGCGACAGGCCCTGCTCGTGGTGATAGCGCAGGAACGTCGACAGCACGTGCCGGTCGCGCTCTCCCAGGCCGTAGGACCAGTAGTCCTCGCCGAGCAGCGCCCGCGCCTCCTCGAGGTGCACGTTGAGCCACGGCTCCATGAACCGCAGCGCGGAGGCGTCGTAGATCCGGGCGTAGGCCTGGGCCTTGGCCTCGACCAGCGCCTTCGTCAACGACTGGGCCACCCAGCGGTGCCGCTCGTAGACCTCGCGACGGATCGCCACCACGTGCATGATCGGGAAGATCCCGGTCGTCTCGAAGTAGGCCTTCTCCGCCACGACCGTGTCGGGGAAGAGCCGCCGCACCCGGCCGGAGCCGTCGGAGAAGCTGCTGGGGATGCGCGGACCGAAGAACGCGTCGAGCTCGCCGTCGCCCACCATCTGGGCCAAGGTCTGCCCGGGGCCGATCGGGTCGACGGCGTACGGCACCTCGATCCTCCCCTTCTCGATCCGCCCCGGCTTCTCCTGGCCGCCGGTGAGGAAGGTGGAGGCGTCGATCGGCAGGTCGTGCTCGTCGTCCAGGATGCCGCGCTGCCACACGCACGCGGTGAGCTGCACCTCCGGCATGCCGATGCGCCGTCCGCGCAGGTCGGCGGGCTTCTCGATGCCGGCGGCGGCGTTGACGAACATCCCCCCGTGGCGGAACTGCCGCGAGGTGTAGACCGGCAGTGCCACGAAGGGCGGCTGTTCGCCCTCGTCCAGCGCGTTCAGCGTGGCGGTGTAGGTCGACAGCGACATCTCCGCGACGTCGAACTCCCGGTGCCGCAGCATCCGGAAGAAGGTCTCCTCCACCGGCAGCCGCAGGTAGGTCAGATCGACGCCGTCGACCGGGACGCTGCCGTCCTCGACGGCCCGGGTCCGGTCGTAGTCGCCACAGGCGAAGGTCAGGTGCAGGCGTGACATGGGTGCTCCTTCAGCGGCCCTGCGCGGCGAGCCGGCGGTCGAGGGCGGGGTAGACGCGACGGGCGTTGCTCTCGTGGATCGCCGCGAGCGCCTCGGCGTCGCGGACGGCAGCGTCGACGTAGCGCAGCGTGTCGTCCCAGGCGATACCGGTGTCGGGGTCGGCGCCGCGGACGGCGCCGAGCATCTCGGAGGCGAACAGGATGTTCTCGGGCGGGATCACCCGGGTCAGCAGGTCGACGCCCGCCTGGTGGTAGACGCAGGTGTCGAAGAAGACGTTGCCGAGCAACTCGGCCGGGTCCTGCCAGCCGTTGCGCATCGCCAGGCCGCGGTAGCGGCCCCAGTGATAGGGCACCGCACCACCGCCGTGCGGGATCACCAGCCGCAGCCTCGGGAAGCGCTGGAACAGGTCGCCCTGCAAGAGTTGAGCGAAGACGCTGGTGTCGGCGTTGAGGTAGTGCGCGCCCAACGTGTGGAAGTTGCTGTTGCACGCGGTGGACACGTGGATCATCGCCGGCACGTCGAGCTCCTCGACGACCTCCCACAGCGGGAACCAGGACGCATCGGTGATCGGCAGCCCCGCCCAGGTGCCGGACGGGTCCGGGTTCACGTTGGCGCCGACGAAGCCGAGCCCCACGGTGCGGCGCAGCTCGGCGATCACGCCGTCGAGCTCGCCGTCGGGCGTCTGGGGCAGCTGGGCGACGGGCACGAAGTGCTCCGGAAAGAGCTCGCCGAGCCGGTGGCACAGGTCGTTGGACGCCCGCGCCCACGCGGCGGCCACCGCGCGGTCGCCCACGTGGTGCTCCATGCCCGACGCCTTCGGCGAGAACAGCATGACGTCGCCGCCGCGCTCGCGCAGGACCGCGAGCTGGTTGCGCTCCACCGAGTCGCGCAGCTGCTCGTCGCTGATGTCGGCCAGGGTCGGCGCCGGCGCCGACGGGTCGGTGAGTCCGGCGAGCTGGGCGTCGCGGAACGCCTGCAGCTCGCCGGGAGCGGTGGTGTAGTGGCCGTGGATGTCGATGATCACGCCTGCTGCTCCCTGTGCCACTGGCTGTACTCGACGTACCGGACGCCGGCCCGCTCCAGCAGCGGGCGCATGTCGTTGACGTCGAGCGCGATCTCCCCGGCGGCATAGCGAGCGCGCGACAAGGCCTCCTTCTCCTCGCGCGCGGTCGCCGCGGCCAGCACCTCGGCCAGGCGAAGCCGCGGCACCACGACCACACCGTCGTCGTCGGCGACGATCGCGTCGCCGGGCGCGACGACACGACCCGCGATCGCGATCGGCACGTTGACGTCGCCGACCGTGCCCTTGCCGGTGCCCTCCGCCGAGACGCACCGCGACCAGACCGGGAAGCCCATCTCGCGGAGGTCGGCGACATCGCGCACGCCCGCGTCGATGACCAGGCCGCGAACGCCGCGTGCCTGCAGCGACGTGGCGAGCAGATCGCCGAAGTAACCCATGTCGCAGGGCGCGGTCGGGGTCACCACGAGCACGTCACCGTCCGAGCACTGCTCGACGGCGACGCCGATCGTGGTGTTGTCACCCGGGGCCACGGTGACGGTGACGGCACTGCCGGCGATCCGCGTGCCCGTCTGGATCGGGTTGAGGTGGGAGCCGAGCAGACCGGTACGGCCCTGGGCCTCGTGGATCGTCGCCACGCCGTACGCCGCGAGGGCATCGACCAGCTCGCGCTCCGCCCGCGGCGGGTTCGTCACCACGATGCTCAACGCACTGCACCCCCGGGCTGGCCGATGAGCTCGGGCATCATCGAGATGTGGATGGCGTCCTCGTCGGTCTCGCCGGCGAGCACGCGGATGGCGTGGTCGACCTGGTCGATGCCGTACCGGTGGGTGGCGAGCATCTCGAGGGGATAGCGGCCGGACGCGAGCTGGGCGACGGCGAGCTCGCAGGCCTTGAACGAGTGCCCGCGCGCGGACTTGATCGTGATCGCCTTCTCGGTGACCTGCTTGACCGGGAAGTCGGGGAACGCCGCCAGCTCGCCCTGGATCAGCAGGGTGCCTTCGCGCCGCTTGAGGACGTCGATGCCCAGCAGCACCGGGGCGGTGCCCGCCCGGGAGGTGCAGTCGAGCACGACGTCGAGGCCACGGCCGTCGGTGAGGTCCATGATCTTCTCCCGCGGGTCCTCGGTGAGGACGTCGATGACCTCGTCCGCCCCGAGTTGCCTGGCGAGGTCGAAGCGGCGCTTGTCACGGGTCGTGCCCGACATGATCACCTTCGCGGCGCCGGCCTGCTTGGCGGCGACCAGCTGGGAGAGGCCTTGCTGTCCGGGCCCTTGGATCAGCACGGTGTCCTGGTAGCCGATCCCGGCGGTGAGGAGTGCCCACTCGATGCCGTTGGAGAGCGGCATGACCAGGCCGGCCTGCTCAGCGGTGATGGTGGCGGGGATCTTGTGCATCACCGCGTTCCACGGCAGGTACATGTACTCCGAGAACCCTCCCCACAAGGTGCCGGGGAAGTCAGCCGACGTGTAGCCGAAGCGGCGGGCGTCGGCGTTGGTGCGCCAGTCGGTGGCCTCGCAGTGGCGGTACTCGCCGATCCGACACCACTCGCAGTTGAAGCAGCCGACGTAGTGCTCGAGGAAGACGCGGTCCCCGATCGCGACGTTGTGCCGCTGGAGGAACTTCTCACCTGCCTCCGCGATCACACCGACGTTCTCGTGTCCCATGATCACCGGCCCCTGCGTGGCAGGGCTCGTCGGCGGGTTGCTGTACAGCTTCACGTCGGTCCCGCAGATGCCGGCGACCTCGACCTTGAGGAGAGCTGAATCGGCGTCGATCTCGGGCCGATCGAACTCGCGCATCTCCGTCGTGCCCGGGGCGACCCGGACCGCCGCTCGCACCTTCTCCGTCATGAGCTGACTCCCTTGGCTCGGCCGTTGTCGATTCTTGGCAGAATGGTATAGCCAATATACCATCACTGTGACCCAGGCCACCGGACGCGTCGGTGGCAGCCGACCGAGGAGCGCCATGCACGACCTCTTCACGCTGACCCGCCCGCAGGGCGCCAACCAGGCCCTGGTCGACCATGAGGTGGAGCCCGAGGGCTGGAGTCTCCGTTTCGCCGACGAACCGGTGCTGGTCGACGGGTTCCGTGCGATGGTTCGGCACGAGGTCTACGACGTCGCCGAGCTGGCCGTCACTACCTACCTGACGGCGAAGGAGCACGGTGCCCGGTTCACCGCGCTGCCGATCTTCATCGTGCGGGACTTCCACCACGCCAAGACCCAGGTGCTGGCGGCCGGGCCGATCAGGGCCGCCGCCGATCTCGCGGGCAAGCGGGTGGGCGTCAACCGCGGCTACACCGTGACAGCCGGCGTCTGGGCGCGGGCGGCCCTCGCCGACGCCGGCCTGGACCTCTCCTCGGTGACGTGGGTGCTCTCCGGCGACGAGCACGTCGCCGGCTACGTCCCCCCGCCGAACGTCGTCTCCGCGCCCGGGGGCCGGTCGCTCGAGGAGCTGTTGCTCGCCGGCGAACTGGACGCGGTGGTCAACGCCGACATCCGACACCCCGAGGTCGTGCCGCTGCTTGCCGAGGGCGCCGCCTGGGACTCCCTGCGCACGACCGGCTTCATCCCCATCAACCACCTGATCGTGATCCGCGACGAGCTGATCGAGGCGCACCCCGGCCTGGCCACGGCCGTCTTCCGCGCCTTCGCCGAGGCCAAGGTGCCCTACCTCGAGCGGCTTCGTCGCGGCGAGGGCGACGCCGGGCAGGACCGCCTGCTGCGCCGGGCGATGGAGATCACCGGCGGCGCCGACCCGCTGCCGTACGGCGTGGAGGCCAACCGGGCGGTGCTCGCGAAGCTGATGGAGAACGCCGTCGCCCAGGGCATCCTGACCGGGCCTGCGAACCTGCAGGACGTGTTCGCCGCCGAGACCCTCGACCTCGTCGGCTGATGCGGATCGCGCTCGCCGCGGACCATCACGGGGTCGCGCTGAAGTCGCGGCTGTTCGACCGGCTGGCCGCTGCGGGCCACGCTGTCACCGATGCCGGCACGGACGACCCCGACGTGATCGTGGACTACCCCCCGCTGTGCGCGGCAGTGTCGCGGCTGGTCGCGCGCGGGGAGGCCGACCTGGCCATCGTGATCGGTGGCAGCGGGCAGGGCGAGGTCATCGCGTGCAACAAGATCCGGGGCGTGCGGGCCGGGCTGGCCTACAGCCGGTTCAGCGTGCAGATCTCGCGAGGCAACAACGACGCCAACGTGATGGTGCTGGGCACCAAGGTGCTCGCCGAGGCGGAGGCGCTCGAGTTGGTGGAGCTCTGGCTCGCGACACCGTTCAAGGGTGCCGAGCATCGGCGCCGCGTGGAGCAGATCAGCGCGCTGGAAGCAGACTCGCCACACCCAGCGGGGGGATGATCGGCGTCGCCGTCGGGACCTGCGCCAGGGCCGTCTCGGCCAACGGCCGGCCGGTCGCCAGATGCAGCAGGACGCGCAGCGCGTTGCCGTGCGAGACGACCAGCACCCGGCCGCCATCGGCGAGCAGGGGACGCAGGACGGCCTCCCAGTAGGGCCGCATCCGGGCGGCGACATCGGCCAGGCTCTCGCTCCTGGTCAGACGCGCCTCGGAGGCGCCGTACCGAGCGTCGGCCAGCTGCCTCGCGAGCGCGTCCTGGTCGGCCGGCGGCGGGCGTACGTCGACGGCGCGGCGCCAGCGCTCGACGTCCTCCGCGCCGTACCGGCTGCGCGCCAGGTCCTTGTGCAGACCCTGGAGCGCGCCGTAGTGGCGCTCGTTCAACCGCCAGTCGCGCCGCAGCGGTGTCGTCCAGCCCGCCGCATCGGCGAGGAGGTGCGCGGTGTTGATCGCCCGGCCGAGCACCGAGGTGTGGATCTCGGTCGGCCGCAGGGCGGCCAGGGCGTGCCCGGCGGCGCACGCCTGGCCGATGCCGCGCGGGGTGAGGGGGACGTCGAGCCAGCCCGCGAAGAGCTCTCCGGCGTTCGCGGTGCTCTCGCCGTGCCGCAGCAGCACGAGGGGGCCCATCAGTGCTCCCCCAGGAAGGTCAGGATCCGGCGCGGAGCGGTGAGAGCGGTCTGCTCGGCGACCGGCACGTCCCAGTACTCGTGCACGGGCAGGCACTCCTGGAGGTAGCGCGCGGCGGACGGCGCGTGGGAGGAGTCCTGGCCCGGCACGACCAGCGCGGGGACGTCGAGCGTCATGAGGTCCTCGGCCTCCACTCCCGGGACGGTGTCGCGGTCGAACAGCCCCCGCACGGTGCCTGTCACGACCAGCTCATAGCGTGCCGGATCCCCGGCGGCGTACGACGCGGCGAACGCCGCGTCCGTGCGCAACGGAGCGGCCCACGGACCGACCCGTGGGTCCTGGGAGAACCCGGCCTCGGTGGAACGGGCCAGGTCGACGACGGCTGGGAGGCCGTGCTCGGCGACGAACGCGAGGTGCTGGACGAAGCGGCGGTGCTGCGCCATCCGGTAGCGCGGGCCGCCGGCCGGGGAGAAGAGCACCATGCTGCGCACCCGCTCAGGCGCGGCGACGGCGAGCGCCGCCGCCGTCGAGCAGCCGACGCATCCGCCCATGGTGTGCACCCGGTCGAGGCCGAGATGGTCGATGAGCCGCAGGGCCTGGTCGACGTACGCGGACCAGGTCAGCCGCTCGACCCGGCCGCCGGAGCGACCGGACTCGCGCCGGTCGAAGACCACGCAGGTGTAGGAGGAACGGAACGCGTCGACGAAGCCGAGGTCGCGGTAGCGGCCGAACGTCGTCCAGTTCTCCAGGCTCGAGTCGAAGCCGCCGGGGCTGAACATCAGCAACGGAGGACCCTCTCCCACTGTCTGGTAGCGGGTCGGGATGCCGCCGAGGTCGACGATCGGCACAACTGCTCCTTCGGGTCCTGGCGCGCGGGGCTACTTCTGGCCGCGGAGCCGGCGCGCGCCGCGGATGTCGGACGCACAGGCGACGAGGGCGTCGTAGGCCACCCTCGCCACGTTCGCGTAGGTGTCGGGCTCACTGTCCACGTTGGCGGCGTGGTAGCCGATGGCCGCCGTGACCATCCGGATCCGGCCGTCGAGCCACGGGCCGCCGCCGAAGCCACCGAGCACCGGGATGGCGACGGCGTCCACGACCGCGGGGCCGACGACCGGACCCGAGTTCGTGAGGTTGAGCGCGACAGCGCCGGCGGACTCCAGCCGCTTGGCCTCGGCGACCAGCTCCTCGAGCATCCCGTCGGGCACCCGGGCGGTGCTCGCAGCGGAGTACTCCACGCCGTACTTCAGCGAGGTCTGCGGCGTGATCCCGAACTGCGCGAAGACCGGGATCCCCGCGCGGGTGATCGCCTCGACGGCCTCGGGGAAGTCCGACGCGCCGTCCAGCTTCACCAGGTCCACGCCGGCCTCCTTGGCCAGGCGCACCGCAGCCCGCACCGCGGTCTCGACACCCTCCTGCAGCGGGCCGAACGGGAAGTCGACGCTGAGGAGTGCTCGCCGCACGCCGCGCCGCACCGCCTTGGCGACCACCAGGATCTCTCCCATGGTGATCTCGAGCGGGTGCGGCTGACCCCACAGGTTGACCCCGACCGTGTCGCCGACGGAGACGATCTCGGCGCCGGCACGGTCGGCCAGCTGAGCCATCTGGTAGTCCCAGGCGACGAAGCAGACGCTCTTCTCACCGGCGGCCTTCATCGCCCGCAGCGCGGGGATCGTGACCTTGTCGGCGCGCGGCGCCGTACTCATGCGCGGGTTGCCCGGAGCAGCTCGAACAGGTCGTCGTGCTCGGCCGGGACGAGCAGGATGCGTGCGTAGGGGCGGATCGCCATCAGGGTGTCGCCGGCGAGGCTGCCCTCGTCGGTCATCAGCAGTCCGGCCGTCATGGTGGACCGCTCACGGCAGACGGCCCCGACCGCTGCCACCGCCCGCGCGTTGATCGCGTTGGTAGCCACCATGATCACCGAGTCGGAGTGTTCCAGCTCGGCGGCCATCGGCCGCGCCTCGCCGCTCAGGGTGATCAGCTCGGCCCCGGACACGGAGGCGGTGTAGAAGTGCGCCTGCCCCCACGGCCCGTCGGAGACGGCACGGACGACTTCGGCGGCGGCCGGGTCGAAGGCGATGACGCGGGTCGAGCGGGCGTGGGCCAGTGGGTAGTCGAGCCGGTACGCCGCCTCCTTCGAGGTGGCCGCCCGGGCACAGCTGCTGACCAGGATCGGGGTGGCCATGGCTCAGACCGTCGTCTGCGGGACGCCCGGGCGAGCCTGGAAGGCCTCGCCGATCCCCTCGACGAACGGCTGGTCGGCGGGCAGCACGATCGCCACCGAGCGGATCGCCTGGTGCTCGGGCACGTTGCCGACCGGCTCGGTGCCGTGGTCGCGCAGCGCCTCCACGGCCCGGCGCAGCTTCTGCCGGGCCTTGATGATGCCGGCGTCCGTCGCCACCAGGCGCTCCTTGGTCCGGTCCACGATCGGGCCCATGCTCTCCTGGAGCGAGGAGTCCTGGATCGCGATGCCCTTGACGCCGGAGAAGAGCTCGCCGGTCCGCTGCTTGTCCCGGTCGATCAGGTAGTCGTTCTCCTTGTTCGCCACCGGCCGGTAGGTGCCGGGGATGTTCTCGCTGTGGACGCCGGCACCTGCCCTCATCGCGTCGACCTCCTTGACGGAGAGCTCCCGAGCCGGGTGGTAGTCGAAGCTCCACGCCCAGCAGTTCTCGTCGTCGATCGGCACCCAGAAGTGGCCGTGCATCGGATGGTCGCCGCGCGGTGGGACCATGGTGAAGTTCGGCAGCACCCAGGGGGTCACGCGCCAGTAGTACTGGCCGTCCTCGGCGTTGCGGCGGGCACCGATCAGGAGGCCGCCGTCGTTCTCGACGACCTCGAAGAACGGCTTGAGGTCGTTCTTGTTGTAGTGGTTGCCCCTGGAGCCGGCGAAGAGGGGGTCGGCCTCCAGGCCCTTGCCCGACGGTCCACCGCCGTGCAGCCACGTGACGTGGCTGGAGTCGATGCCGCCTTCGAGCGCCTGGAGCCAGTTGCACTCCTGGAACCGCTTGGAGGTGAACGTCTGCTTCTCCGGGACGGTGGCGAACTCCCACGACGGGAGCGGCGGCTGCGCTGCGGGATCTCCGAGGTAGGCCCACAGGATGTCGCCGACCTTGACCAGCGGGTAGGAGCGGAGCTTGACGTTCTTGCAGAAGTCGGAGTTGTCCAGCTCGCTGGGAACGTCGACGGCCTGGCCCGCGGCGTTGTACTTCCAGCCGTGGTACGGGCAGCGGATGCCGCCCTCCTCGACCCGGCCGAAGAACATCGAGACTCCCCGGTGGGCGCAGAACTCGTCCATCAGGCCGTACTCACCCTCGGGGGTGCGGACCGCGATGAGTCGCTCCGAGAGGATCTTCACCCGGACGGGCGGGCAGCCGTCCTCCGGCAGCTCCTCGGTGTGCAGCACCGGCTGCCAGTAGCGGCGGAACAGGTCGCCCATCGGGGTACCCGGACCGGTCTGGGTGAGCAGGTCGTTGATGTCAGGACGCAGCATGGCGTGTGCCTCTCTTCGCGGGTTCTCAGTGCCACGCTTCGGCGCGCGGCTCGACGACGAGGCCGTCCAGCTCGTCGGTGACGGTGATCTGGCAGCCGAGCCGGCTCGCCTCGGTGAAGTCGGTGACGCCGAGATCGAGGAGGTCCGCCTCCATCTCGCCGGGACCGCCGACGCGGTCGCGGAAGTCCTCGCGGACCCAGACGTGGCAGGTGGCGCACGAGAGCTGGCCGCCACACTCGCCCACGATGCCGGGAACCCCGGAACGGACGGCGGCGGCCATCACGTTCTCGCCCGCGGCGGCAT